>NZ_JBEYHH010000014.1:0-200746 GCF_040635175.1 Streptomyces sp. NPDC006997 | reverse complement strand
TTGGAGGCTCTGGCATACGTCGGAGCACAACCGGACCGAGGTCGGGGCGCTGCTGCCGGGCCTGATCCGGGACGCCGAGGCCGCAGTGCGTGCCCAGGACGGAGCGGTGGCTGCCCGCTATGCTGTTGGCCACCGCCCCCGTGGCCCGACACCCGGGGGCGCCATGCTGTCGGGAGCACGGGACTGGAGTCATGCCGCGCTGGCGCTTGGAGTACCACCTCAGCACGCCGTACTACCCGCGGTCGACCGAGGCCGAGTTCGACGACCTGGTGGGCGACGGCATCCGCCAGGCGCACGACTACGTACGCGAGATCAGCGAGCGCAAGGGAGAGCACGGCGCCCAGTTGGACCGCGCAGTGCTGCTGCACGACCAGCCCGGCCCGGACGAGGACCCCCTCGCCGGGGAGCCGAAGCTCACGGTGTGGGTCACGTACGAGCCGTACGACCCGGCCAGTGACCCGGACACTGCGGACCCGCAGCCCCGACGGCGCGAGCCCATCAAGATCCCGGCCGCGCTCTACGAGACGCACATCAACGCGCAGGGCGAGGTCATCACGTCCGGCCCGCCTATGGGGATGGTCAGCCTCGCTGTCCGTCGACGGCTGGCCGATGGACGCGAGGGCGCCATCATCAAAGTCGACCTCGAGGACTAGGTTCTGTCCGGCGGATCATGTGACTTTCTGACCGGTCGCTCGTTGGTTCGGTCATGGGTCGGGGGGATCTGACGAACCGCGAGTGGTTGCTGCTGGAGCCGCATCTGCCACCTTTGGGTGGCCGGGGCGGCCGGTGGAACGACCACCGCACCGTGGTCAACGGGATCCTGTTCCGGATCCGGACCGGTGTTCCGTGGCGTGACCTGCCGGAACGCTACGGCTCGTGGAAGACCGTCTATGAGCGGCACCGTCGCTGGTCGGCGGACGGAACCTGGGACCGGATCCTGCAGTCGGTCCAGGCCGACGCCGACCTGGCGGGGCGGATCGACTGGTCGATGGTGGGCGTCGACTCGACGTCCTGCCGAGCCCATCAGCACGCGGCCGGCGCCCGCAAGGCCCGGCCGCGGGTCCCGAAAAAAGCACGACGCCCCGGCACCACCGCCCCGACGAGGGACTCGGACGGTCCCGGGGCGGCCTGACCTGCAAGATCCACCTGGCTGGCGAGGGCGGCTGCCGCCCCATGGCCCTCCTGCTCACGCCGGGCCAGTGGGGCGATGCCCCGCAGATGATCGAGGTCCTGGACCGGATCCGGGTCCCTCGCCCGCTGGGCGGGCGGCCCCGAACCCGGCCCGACCACGTCAGCGGCGACAAGGCATACAGCTCACGCCGCAACCGCCGCTACCTGCGAAGACGCCGCATCCGGCACACGATCCCGGAACCGAAGGACCAGCGGGCCAACCGCCGACGCAAGGGCAGCGCAGGCGGCAGACCCATCGGCTTCCAGCGCGACCACTACCGGCGCCGCAACGAGGTCGAACGGACCATCAACCGACTCAAGAACTCCCGTGCGATCGCGACCCGTTACGACAAGCGCGCCTACGTCTTCCACGGCACCGTCACCGCTGCAGCGATCCGACTCTGGCTCCGCCAGTGATCCGCCGGACAGAACCTAGGGCCTGTCCGGCGGATCATGTCGGAGACGCGGGGTCTGGCACGCTCATCTGCCGCGTTGTCGTCACTCGCCGACGCTCCGCGTCGACTCCCTCCTCCGCCTTGCAGCTGAACGCACCAGACCCCGCTCACCTGCGCTGACAAGGGGCTGTGTCCTCTCTCCAACCTGATCCGCCGGACAGGCCCTAGGCCCGCTGCGCCGCGTCCAAGAGCCGCGCCTGGTAGTAAGCGTGGTCCCTGGGGAAGTGCGTGAGGCCGGGGAGCGCGTCCCGAAATCCGCTTGCTGCGTCCGCCCAATCGCGGCAGGCGTAGGCGACATCGGCCTGCTGTAGGGCGGCGCGCGTCGGGTCCAGCCAGTACAGCCACCCGGGCCGCTCGCCCTCATCGGGCGCCTGGAGCGCGAGGTGGTGTGCCTCCTCGGCCAGGCGCCGGGCCTGGGCCCGGTCCGCGCAGGCCGCCGCAGCCATCGCGGCCTGGTGGGCCGCCGCCGCCTCAGCAGCCGGGGACAGCGGCCGGGCGCCTGCCGCCCGGCGTGCGGTCTCCGCAGTGCGCAGCGCGCGCGCCGGGTCTCCGTGGGCGAGGCTGTAGTAGGCGCGGATGCGCTGAGCCCAGGACGCCATGTCGGTGTGGCCGCCGTCGACGGCCCAGCCGTGTGCGAGGTCGATCCATGCGAGGGCGGGCCCGCGGTGGTCCTCGTGCCAGGCGACCCAGGACAGCCAGTGGGCGTGCTCCGCGGCGAGCAGCATCAGCCGGTCGGCTGCGTCGCCGGAGGCGTGGGGGATGAGCTGGGTGACGGTGTCGAGCTGGGAGCGGACGACCGGCCACAGGTCGCGGCCGCCGATCTCGTCCTCGGCGCGCCGGTGCTCCCCGAGTACCCGGCCGATCCATTCGGCGGTGCGCAGATCGGTGCGTCCCGTCGTGTGGGCGTGGGCGATGCGGTCGCGTAGCTCTGCTGACGGCGCCCAGTCCGGACCCGCGTCGTGGCGTACGCCGCCCATGCCGCCCAGCTCAGATGGCACTCGTAATCCCCTCACGAACCGTGTGATGACGTCCTCACTGGTGACCCGCGCGTGCCCCCGTTCCAGGCGTGACACGTAGCCCTGGTCCACCCCTACCAGTTCACCGAACGCCGTCTGTGAGAGGCCCGCCAGGGCCCGGTACCGGCGGATGAGCGTGGGCCAGTCACGGGCCGCCCATGCTGCGCGTAGACGCCCGTCCGCCCAGAGTTCCCGACCACTCATACAGCGACCATACGACCGCGCCATGTAGCCGTTACATGGGATTGGCGGTGTTTCCCTCTCACGATGCTCTCTCAGCCATCCGAGTCGGGTCGGAAAGGGAGAGCTATGGCCAAAGAACATCCCTCTGAAATCGAGCTGGGGAGGGAGCGCGCGCTCCACCCGGTGGCGGCGGCGCCTGGGGTGCTGGTGCACTCGGGCTCCGACCGGCGCCTGGCCGTCGAGCAGTGGCTGTTGGCGGCCCTGGACGGGCCCCGCCGCGAGGCGGCCCGCAGGGAGTGGCAGACGATGGGGCTGGCGATGCTGCCGCTCGGCGTGCGCTACAGCGCCGTACGGATCCCCGGCCGCCTGGTCCACCTCGCCGTAGACAGCGAGGACCCCCACCGCGTCGACGAGGTCCTGGCCGAGGCCCTCGGCGGGCCGGTGATCTGCGACCTGCGCCACCCCCGCTACTACGCCCTCGTACCGCGCGTCGCCCCGCCGTGGGCCTCGGTGATCGAGCACTGGCACGCCGCGGGGATCGACGTCCTCGGCTCCGGTTGCCTGCTCGGCGTGCCGCCGGTGGAGGCGGAGGGCGGCCCCGGGGCCGCGTGCAGTTCGTACTGGGCGGTGCCGATGCCGTCGCTCGGCGAGCTGTGTGATCCGCTCGCCGTGGAGCAGCTGGTCACGGCCGGGCTTGCCCGGCTGGTGCGGGAGTTGGGCGTATGAGCGGCGTCATGCGGCGGTGGGAGGAGAGCGGTCGGGGCGGGGCGCCGCACCAGCAGGCCATCATCGTCACCCCCGAAGCGCTGACCCGTGCGGCGTTCCAGCGGTACACGGATCACATCACCGAGTGCCGTGAGTGCGGCGAGGACCGGTGCCTGACGGGTAAGTCCTTGGCCGCCGACTACCTCGCGCTGGACCGTGCGGAGAGGATGGCGCCCCGTGCCGAAGCCTGACCGGCGCCAGGCTGTGTACCTGGTCGTGCTGGCGGCGCTGGCCGTGGCCCTGGTCTGGGGCATCGTCACTGCCGGCTGCTGACCCCCGATGTTCCCGCCCCAGGTCCCCACCCTGGGCAGGTCGAGCCTGGGGCGGGTCCACATGAGCGAGAAGGGAGATGGAAGACCCATGTTCAAGAGGAGCAAGCCCGCGCCGACCGTGGCGGCCGCGACGAGGCGTCGTGACCGCGACTCGGAGGAGGCAGGGGCGACCACCGCGCAGGAGCAGCAGGCGATGGTGTCTCAGTCCCTGCACAAGAAGGGTGCGCGCGAGGGCCGCTGGTACTCCGGTTGATTCCTGCGCTGACGAGATGAGCCGAGGCCCTGCTCGTCTGCCTCCCCCGTGGCGGATGAGCAGGGCCTTTCCTTAGGTGTCCTACGAATATTCTCGTCCGTCAACGCCTCGATGTAGGCGCGGTGTTCCAGCAGCGAGCGCACCGCACGCTCCATTCCGGCCGTGGCGTCCACCGCGTGCGTCGGGGTGCCGGAACCGGCGACCGCCACCCAGCGCACGCCGTCCCAGGGCTCCAGGTCCCGCTCCGTCAGCTCGGGGAAGATCCAGCGGTTGCCCGCGTCGCCCACCGCGTCCAGGGTGGCTCGGCCGACGGCCACGTGGTCGGGGGTGTTCCAGGCGACGCCGCCCCAGGTGTCCCGGTGGTTGAGGGTGATCACCAGCTCGGGCCGGTGGCGGCGGACGGCGGCGGCGATGTCCCGGCGCAGCGGGACGCCGTACTCGATGACGCCGTCCCGGTGGTCGAGGAACTCCACCTCCGTGACCCCGACGACCGCCGCGCTCGCCCGCTGCTCGCGCTCCCGCAGCGGGCCGCACTCGGCGGGCGCGAGGGTGTCGATGCCCGCCTCGCCCCGGGTGGCCAGCACGTACGCCACCTCGCGGCCCTCGTCGGTCCACCGGGCGATCGCCGCCGAGCAGCCGTACTCCAGGTCGTCCGGGTGGGCGACCACCGCGAGGGCGCGTCGCCAGTCGTCGGGCATGGGCTTCAGCGGGGGCGGCGTCGGCTCGGTCATGTCCGCAGCCTAACCGCCGCCGCTGACATCACGCCTCGTCACGGGCGAGGGCCAGCAGGCGGTCCAGGACCCGCGGGCCGCCCGCGCGCACCCCGTCGTGTTCGAACTCGTCGGTCACCCAGGTGCGCAGGCCCCGGACCGCGCGGGCGGTGGTCAGGGCGTGCGCGGTGTCCACGTACATGTCGTCGTGGTAGACGGCCGCGGCGACCGGCACCTCGTTGGCGGCGAGGCGCTCGGCGTCGTACAGCGGGCGCCAGTCGGTGCGGGCGGCGAGCAGGTCGGCGGTCTCGCGCAGCGGGCGCAGGGCCGGGTCGGAAGCGAACATCCAGGGGTGCACGGTCTCACCCGTGAACAGCAGGGGGGCGTCACCCGCGAGCGCCTTGGCCGCGTCGAACTGCGGGAACTCCGCGCGCACCCGTTCGGCCGACCAGTCGGTGGGCCGCGCGTCCTGGCCGTAGATCGCCTCGTGGACGAGGGCGTACAGGGGGTGGCCCGCGTACGACAGGAGGCCCTGGACCTCCTCCTGGAAGGCGTCGGAGAGCGCCGCGCCGACGGGGGTGGGAACGAAGGCGTGCTCCAGGAGGTAGTGCAGGCGGTGGGAGCCGTCGCCGCCGCCGAGCAGGATGCCGAGGGACTGGAACGCCTCGACGGTCAGGCGGTAGCCGTTCGGCAGGACCACCTCGTGGTTCAGGAGGTGGTCGGCGATGCGGCGGGCACGCTCGACGTCCTGCGGGTAGCGGGCGTAGTGCGCGGTGACCTTGCGCTCCACGCGCGGGTAGGCGGCCCGGTAGACGTCGTCGGCGTGCGCGTCGAGGGACGGCAGCCCGCCGGTGATCAGGGCGGTGCGCAGCCCCTCCGGCGCGAGGGAGAGGTAGCTGACCGCGCAGAAGCCGCCGAAGCTCTGGCCGAGGACGGTCCAGGGGGCGCCCCCGGTCAGCTCGCGGCGGATCAGCTCGCAGTCGCGGACGATGGAGTCACCGCGGAAGTGGGTGAGGTAGTCGGCCTGGGCGGCCGGGCCGCCGCGCAGGGGCAGGGTCTGGCGGTTGGCGGGGGTGGAGTGGCCGGTGCCGCGCTGGTCGAGGAGGAGGACGCGGTACTCCTGCAGGGCCCGCCCGAGCCAGGCCTGCCTCCCGACGAAACGATTCGCCCCGAAGCCGGGGCCGCCCTGGAGGTAGAGCAGCCAGGGCAGGTCCTGGTGCGCCTTGTCGCTGGCGACGACCTCACGGCCGTACACCTCGATGGTCTCCCCCGCGGGGTCGGCGTGGTCGAGGGGCACGGTGAAGCGGCGGTCGGTGAGGACGACGCCGGGCTGGCGGTAGCTGTCGGACAACGTGGCTCCCGGGACGGACGGTGTGCGGACCGCGTCCCAGTTCAGCACAGTCCGGGACGGCGGGCGGGGGCTGGGGGTCCTGAACGGCGGTTCAGCAGCGGCCCGCCCCCTTTTCGGACCGCCCGGCCCTCCCCCGGACCGCCCGCCCCCGGTTCCGGACCGCCGGTCAGCGGTTCCGGAGCGCCGGTCAGCGGCCGGAGAGGCTGGAGCGGCGCACCACCAATTCCGGCTGGAGCACCACCCGGCGGTGTTCGTGGCGGGCGAGGCCGCTCTCCTTCTCCGTCTCCTCCAGCAGCAGCCCCGCCGCGAGGGCGCCCATGGTGACCGCGGGCTGCCGTACCGAGGTGAGCGGGACGGCCGCCGCGGCGGCGAACTCGATGTCGTCGTAGCCGACGATGGCGAGGTCGTCGGGGACGCCGACCCCGGCCGCGTACATCGCCTGGAGGACGCCGAGGGCGAGCAGGTCGTTGGCGCAGAACACGGCGGTCGGTCGGTCGGCGAGGCCGAGCAGCCGGGCCCCGGCGTCCCGTCCCGCGGCGACGTCGAGCCGTTCGGTGGGCAGTTCGCGCAGCGCGTCGGGGCCGAGCCCGGCCTCGGCGAGCGCGTTCAGGGCGCCGGTGCGCCGGTCCCGCACCTGGTTCAGCGCGGGCGGCCCGCTGACGTAGGCGACGGACCGGTGCCCGGCGTCCACCAGGTGCCGGACGGCGAGCGCGCCGCCCGCCACGTCGTCGACGGAGACGGAGCACTCGGTGGCGCCCTCGGCGACCCGGTCCACCAGCACGAAGGGGATGCCGTGGCGGCGGAACGCGGCGATGTTGCGGCCGGTCGCGTCGGCCGGGGTGAGCAGCACGCCGCGCACCCGCTGCTCGGCGAAGAGCGACAGGTAGTCCGCCTCCTCGGCCGGGCTCTGGGCGCTGTTGCAGACCATCACGCCCAGTCCGGCCTCCCGGGCGGCCCGTTCGGCGCCGCGCGCCACGTCGACGAAGAACGGGTTGCCCATGTCGAGGACGAGCAGGCCCATGATCCGGCTGCGGCCCGCGCGCAGTTGGCGCGCGGACTCGCTGCGGACGTAGCCGAGCCGGTCGATCGCGGACAGCACCCGCGCGCGGGTCTCGCTGGCGACCGTGTCCGGCCGGTTGATGACGTTCGAGACCGTTCCCACGGAGACTCCGGCGGCGCGGGCGACGTCCTTGATACCCACCGACTGGGCCATCAGGCAGGGACCTCCTGGGTAACGGGGGGCGGCGGGGGAGGCATCACCCTACCGCCCCGCCGCCGCGTTGCTGAGCGCCTCACGCGGGCAGCCGGAAGTCGGTGACGCGCGGCGCCGGGGTGTCGTACCGCTCGCTGGATCCCGGTCCGGGTGACGGACGGGCCCGGCGCGGCGACGGCGGCGCCCGGCCCGAGGCCCGGCCCGGCCACGGCCCCCAGCGGGGACGTGGTGATCACGGTTCGTCTCTTCATGGCCGCGGCTCTCCGGCTCGTGACGTGCTCGGGGCAGGTGCTCAGGCCAGGTGGAACACTTCGGTGAGAGGCCGCATCGCCTCGTCGGGTCGGGCGCCGTCCAGCGACTCGAAGAACGGCGCCATCTCCGCCTGCCAGCGGGCGTTGACGTCGGTGGCCTCCATGGCGGCCTGGGCGGCGGCGAAGTCCTCGGTCTCCAGGTAGCCGACCAGCAGGCCGTCGTCCCGCAGGAAGAGCGAGTAGTTGTGCCAGCCGGTGGCCGACAGCGCGTCGAGCATCTCCGGCCAGACGGCGGCGTGCCGCTCGCGGTACTCGTCGAGGCGGTCCGCCCTGACCTTCAGCAGGAAGCACACGCGTTGCATCGACAGCCCCCGGCTCTCAGAAGTCGAACTGGTCGATGTTCTCGGCGTTGAAGACGGTCGGCTTGCCGAGGCTGATCACGCCGTCCGCGCCGATGGTGTACTCGCCCATGTCACCGGCGGTGAAGGTCTCGCCCTCCTGACCGGTGATCTGACCGGAGGACAGGGCGACGGCGGTACGGGCGGCCAGCTCGCCGAGCTTCGCCGGGTCCCACAGCTCGAACGCCTCGACGGTGCCGTTCTTGACGTACTTGCGCATGTCGTTGGGGGTGCCGAGGCCGGTCAGCTTGACCTTGCCCTTGTACTTGGAGCCCGACAGGTACTGGGCGGCGGCCTTGATGCCGACGGTGGTCGGGGAGATGATCCCCGCCAGGTCCGGGTACTCCTGGAGCAGGCCCTGGGTCTGCTGGAAGGACTGCTGGGCGTCGTCGTTGCCGTAGGCGACCTTGACCAGCTTCATGTCCTTGTACTTGGGGTCCTTCAGCTCCTCCTTCATGAAGTCGATCCAGGTGTTCTGGTTCGTCGCGGTCTGCGCGGCGGACAGGATCGCGATCTCGCCCTTGTAGTCGAGCTGCTCGGCGAGGAGCTGCACCTCGGTGCGGCCGAGGTCCTCGGCGGACGCCTGCGAGATGAAGGCGTTGCGGCACTCGGGCTTGGTGTCGGAGTCATAGGTGACGATCTTGATGTCGTTGCTCATGGCCTGCTTGAGGGCGGTGCACAGCGCGCCCGGGTCCTGCGCGGAGACGGCGATCGCGTCGACCTGCTGCTGGGTGAGCGTGTTGACGTAGGAGACCTGGCCGGCGGTGTCGGTGGCGCTGGACGGGCCGACCTCCTTGTAGCTGTTGCCCAGTTCCTTCAGGGCCGCCTCGCCGCCCTTGTCGGCGGTGGTGAAGTAGGGGTTGTTGACCTGCTTGGGCAGGAAGCCGACGGTCAGGCCCTTCTTCAGTTCGGCGTTCGGGTCGGCCTTCCCGGCCGCGGCGGTCCTGCCGCCCTCGTTCGCCACGTCCTCCTTGGTGGTGCCGCCGCAGGCGGTGGCGGCGAGGGCGAGCGAGGTGACGGCGGCGAGGGTCACGGAGACACGCCGGAGGGATGACTTGCGCATGATGGGTTCCTTCACGGGAGGGCCGGGGGTGGGCTAGGAGGACGAGGTGGGGGTGGCGGCCCGGGCCTGTCGCCCGGCTCTGGCGACGGCGATCTGCCGGGCCACCCGGGGTCCGAGCACCGACAGCACGAGCAGCACGCCGGTGACGACGATCTGCGACTGGGCGGAGACGTCCTGGAGGCTCATGACGTTCTGCAGCGCGCCGAGCAGGAAGACACCGGCGACGGCGCCGCCGAGGGTGCCCTTGCCGCCGTCGAAGTCGATGCCGCCGAGGAGTACGGCGGCCACGACGGACAGCTCCAGGCCGGTGGCGTTGTCGTAGCGGGCGCTGGCGTAGTGCAGCGCCCAGAAGACGCCGGTCAGCGACGCCATGAGGCCCGTCAGCGTGAAAAGGATCAGCTTCTGCCGCCTGACCCGGATCCCGGCGAACCGGGCCGCCTCCTCGCTCGCGCCGATCGCGAACAGCGACCGTCCGAACGGGGTGGCGTGCAGCGCGACCACGGCGATCGCGAGCAGCACGAGGAAGGGCAGCAGCGCGTACGGGATGAACGTGTCGCCGACGCGTCCGGCGGCGAAGTCCAGGTACGGGGTGGGGAAGTCGGTCACCGCGTCGGAGCCGAGCACGATCTGCGCGACGCCCCGGTAGGCGGCGAGGGTGCCGATGGTGACGGCGAGGGACGGCAGCCCCAGCCGGGTGACGAGCAGGCCGTTGACCAGGCCGCAGACCACGCCGAGCAGCAGGCAGACGGGGATGATCGCCTCGATGGTCATGCCCTGGTTCCACAGGGCGCCCATCACGGCGCCGGAGAGCCCGGCGGTGGAGGCCACCGACAGGTCGATCTCACCGGAGACGACGAGCAGCGTCATCGGCAGGGCGATCAGCGCGATCGGCAGGGTGTTGCCGATCAGGAAGGACAGGTTCAGCGCGTTGCTGAAGCCGTCGACGGTGGTGAAGGAGAACAGCAGCAGGACGATGAGCAGCGCGCCGACGACCGTGTCCCAGCGGACCGCGCGCGTCAGGGACTCAGGCATGGCGGGCGTTCCTCTTCTTCAGTGCGGTGGCCACGCGCAGTGCCACGATCCGGTCGACCGCGATGGCGAGGATGAGCAGGGTGCCGTTGATCGCGAGCACCCAGACCGAGCTGACGCCGAGGGCGGGCAGCACGCTGTTGACGGAGGTCAGCAGCAGGGCGCCGAGGGCGGCGCCGTAGACGCTGCCGGAGCCGCCGGTGAAGACCACGCCGCCGACCACGACGGCGCTGACGACGGTCAGCTCGTAGCCGGTGCCGGTGCCGGAGTCGACGTTGCCGAACCGGGCCAGGTACATCGCCCCGGCGAGACCGGCGAGCGCGCCGCAGAAGGTGTACGCGGTCAGGATCCGCTTGCGGACGGGGATGCCGGCGAGCCGCGCGGCCTCCGGGTTGGAGCCGAGCGCGTACAGCTCCCGGCCGCCGCCGAAGTGCCTGAGGTAGGAGGCGGTGGCGACCAGCACGGCGAGCGCGATCAGTGCCAGGTAGGGCACCGCGGAGATGCCGCCGGAGCCGAAGTCGACGAAGCCGCCGGGCAGGTCGGCCGCGGTGATCTGCCGGGAGCCGACCCAGATGGAGTCGATGCCGCGGATGATGTAGAGCGTGCCGAGGGTGACCACCAGGGCGGGCACCTGGCCGAGGCTGACCAGCAGGCCGTTGAGCAGGCCGAAGCCGATGCCCAGCAGCACCGCGAGCGCGATGGCGACGACGGGGTCGCCGCCGCCCTGGAGGTGGGTACCGGCCGCGAAGGCGCTGATGCCGAGGGTGGAGCCGACGGACAGGTCGACGTTGCGGGTGATGACGACCAGGGACTGGCCGGTGGCGACCAGCACCAGGATGGTCGCGTTCAGCAGCAGGTCCTTGATGCCCTGCTCGGAGAGGAACTCGCTGTTGCCCGCCTGGGTGACGGCGATCATCACCAGGAAGACGAGCAGGATCGCCAGTTCCCGCATCCTGAAGACACGGTCGACCAGCCGGGTGCCACTCGACTTGGGGACGTCGACCACGGGGGTCTTCTCAGGGGTGGTCACCGTCATGCGGCGGCCCTCCCGGTGGCTGCGGCCATCACGGTTTCCTCGGTGGCTTCGGAGCGCGGGATCTCGGCGGTGAGGCGGCCCTCGTGCATCACCAGCACGCGGTCGGCCATGCCGAGGATCTCGGGCAGGTCGGAGGAGATCATCAGGACGGCGACGCCGTCGGCGGCGAGCTGGGACAGCAGCCGGTGCACCTCCGCCTTGGTGCCGACGTCGATGCCGCGGGTGGGCTCGTCGACGATCAGCACCTTGGGCCCGGTGGCGAGCCACTTGGCGAGGACGACCTTCTGCTGGTTGCCGCCGGAGAGGGTGGCCACCGCGTCGGCGATCCGGGCGTACTTCACCTGGAGCCTGACGGCCCAGTCCAGGGACCGGCTGCGCTCGGCGCCGCGGTCCATCAGGCCCGCCCTGACCGTCGTACGGAGCCCGGTGAGGCCGATGTTGCGCTCGATGGACATGTCCATCACCAGGCCTTGGGCGCGGCGGTCCTCGGGGACCAGGGCGAGCCCGGCGGCCATGGCGGTGGACGGGGCGCCGTTGGTGAGCGCGCGGCCGTCGAGTTCGACCTCGCCCGCGTCCCAGCGGTCGATGCCGAAGACGGCCCGGGCGACCTCCGTGCGCCCGGCGCCGACGAGGCCGGCGAGGCCGACGATCTCCCCGCGGCGCACCTCGAAGGAGACGTCGGTGAAGACGCCCTCGCGGGTGAGGCGGCGGACGCTGAGGGCGACCTCGCCGGGGGCGACGTCCTGCTTCGGGTACAGCTCGTCGAGGTCGCGGCCGACCATGCGGCGCACCAGGTCGTCCTCGGTCATGTCGGCGAGGGGTTCGCTGGAGATCCAGGCGCCGTCGCGCAGGGTCGTCACCCGCTGGCAGATCTCGAAGATCTCCTCCAGCCGGTGCGAGATGAACAGCACGGCCGCGCCCTGTGCGCGCAGGGTGCGCACGACGCCGAAGAGGCGGGCGACCTCGCTGCCGGTGAGGGCGGCGGTCGGCTCGTCCATGATGAGGACGCGGGCGTCGAAGGAGAGGGCCTTGGCGATCTCCACGATCTGCTGGTCCGCGATGGACAGCCCGCGCGCCGGGCGGTCGGGGTCGAGTTCGACGCCGAGCCGGGTCATCAGGGCGGCGGTGGCCGCGTGGGTGGCCTTGTGGTCGATGCGGCCGAGGGCGCGCCGGGGCTGGCGGCCCATGAAGATGTTCTCGGCGATCGACAGGTCGGGGAAGAGCGTGGGCTCCTGGTAGATCACGGCGATTCCGGCGTCGCGGGCGTCGCCGGGTCCGTGGAAGACGACGGGCTCACCGTCGAGCAGCACCTGGCCGGCGTCCGGCCGGTGCACCCCGGCGAGCGTCTTGATCAGGGTCGACTTGCCGGCGCCGTTCTCCCCGGCGAGGGCGTGTACCTCGCCGGGGAACAGCTCCAGGGAGACGTCCCGCAGGGCCCGTACCGCGCCGAAGGACTTGGAGACGTCCTCAAGCGCGAGCACCGGCGCCGGACCCGTGTCGGACGGGTGGGTCATGGGGGCTCCTCGACGACGCGGCGCGAACGGCGAGGCGTCCCGCACGGCGTCGTGAAAGGTTTCAACTGGGTTGCCGGGACGTTAGGCAGGCGGGGCGTCACACGTCAATGGTTCCGTGTCGAAAAGTTTTCGATACCCGAAGGTCACGACCGAGTCACGGAGAAACGGGTGGGCCAGGATGCTTGACACCCCTACTGGCGGCCCCTAACTTGCCGTTCTGAATCGTTTCATCAACTGTCGTTCGCCACAGGAGCCCTCAAGTGACCGATGTCGCCGCGGTGAAGGCCGCCCTGAAGACCCAGGCCATCGAGACGCCGTCGTGGGCGTACGGGAACTCGGGGACCCGTTTCAAGGTGTTCGCCCAGGCCGGTGTGCCCCGCGACCCCTTCGAGAAGCTGGCCGACGCCGCCAAGGTGCACGAGTACACCGGCGTCGCGCCGACGGTCGCCCTGCACATCCCCTGGGACGAGGTGGAGGACTACGCCGCGCTGGCGAAGTTCGCGGAGGAGCACGGGGTGCGGCTCGGCGCCGTCAACTCGAACACCTTCCAGGACGACGACTACAAGCTGGGCAGCGTCTGCCACCCGGACGCGGCGGTCCGCCGCAAGGCCGTCGACCACCTGCTGGAGTGCGTCGACATCATGGACGCCACCGGCTCCCGCGATCTGAAGCTGTGGTTCGCCGACGGCACGAACTACCCCGGCCAGGACGACGTCCGCGGGCGGCAGGACCGGCTCGCGGAGGCCCTGGCGGAGGTGTACGAGCGGCTCGGCGACGGCCAGCGGATGCTGCTTGAGTACAAGTTCTTCGAGCCCGCGTTCTACTCGACGGACGTGCCCGACTGGGGGACGGCGTACGCGCACTGCCTGAAGCTCGGGCCGAAGGCGCGGGTCGTGGTCGACACCGGCCACCACGCGCCGGGGACCAACATCGAGTTCATCGTCGCGACGCTGCTGCGGGAGGGGAAGCTCGGCGGGTTCGACTTCAACTCGCGGTTCTACGCCGACGACGACCTGATGGTCGGCGCCGCCGACCCGTTCCAGCTGTTCCGGATCATGTACGAGGTGGTGCGCGGGGGCGGGTTCACGCCGGACGTGGCGTTCATGCTCGACCAGTGCCACAACATCGAGGCGAAGATCCCGGCGATCATCCGGTCCGTGATGAACGTGCAGGAGGCCACGGCGAAGGCGTTGCTGGTGGACCGGGAGGCGCTCGCTGCTGCGCAGGCTTCGGGGGATGTGCTCGGCGCCAACGGTGTGGTGATGGACGCGTTCAACACGGACGTGCGGCCGCTGCTTCGTGAGGTGCGGGAGGAGATGGGGCTGGGCCCCGATCCCCTGGGTGCGTACGCCTCGTCCGGGTGGGCTGAGCGGATCGTGGCCGAGCGGGTTGGCGGGGAGCAGGCCGGGTGGGGGGCGTGAGCGGCTGCCCGATGCCGTTTGTCGCCGGGTGCGGGCCGTCTGTGGCTTGTCGCGCAGTTCCCCGCGCCCCTTACCGGCGACGCGCCACCCCCAGTCGAGAACTCACGTAAGGACTAAATGATCATGGCTACGCACTCCGAGGCCGCCGCCCTCCTCGCCCGTTCCCACCGGCTCGGCTCCGACCCCCGCAACACCAACTACGCGGGGGGCAACGCCTCCGCCAAGGGGACCGAGACCGATCCCGTCACCGGGGGTGACGTGGAGCTGATGTGGGTGAAGGGGTCCGGTGGGGACCTCGGGACGCTGACCGAGGCGGGGCTCGCCGTGCTGCGGCTCGACCGGATGCGGGCGCTCGTGGACGTCTACCCGGGCGTCGAGCGCGAGGACGAGATGGTCGCCGCGTTCGACTACTGCCTGCACGGCAAGGGCGGCGCCGCCCCGTCGATCGACACCGCGATGCACGGGCTCGTCGGGGCCGCGCACGTCGATCACCTGCACCCCGACTCCGGTATCGCGCTGGCCTGCGCCGCCGACGGCGAGAAGCTGACCGCCGAGTGCTTCGGCGACACCGTGGTGTGGGTGCCGTGGCGGCGGCCCGGCTTCCAGCTCGGCCTGGACATCGCGGCGGTGAAGGCCGCCAACCCGCGGGCCATCGGCTGTGTCCTCGGCGGGCACGGCGTCACCGCCTGGGGCGACACCTCCGAGGAGTGCGAGCGCAACTCGCTGCACATCATCCGCACCGCGGAGGCGTTCCTGGCGGAGAAGGGGAAGGCGGAGCCCTTCGGGCCCGTCATCGAGGGGTACGAGGCGCTGCCGGAGGCCGGGCGGCGGGAGCGGGCGGCGGCGCTGGCGCCGTACGTGCGGGCCCTCGCCTCCCGGGACAGGGCGCAGGTCGGCCACTTCAACGACTCGGCGCCGGTGCTGGAGTTCCTGGCCCGCGCCGAGCACCCGCGGCTCGCCGCGCTCGGCACCTCCTGCCCCGACCACTTCCTGCGCACCAAGGTGCGTCCACTGGTCCTGGACCTGCCGCCGACCGCTCCGCTGGACGAGGCGATCGCCCGGCTGAAGGAGTTGCACGCCGAGTACCGCGAGGAGTACGCCGCCTACTACCAGCGGCACGCCGAGCCCGGCTCCCCCGCGATGCGCGGCGCGGACCCGGCGATCGTGCTGGTGCCGGGCGTGGGCATGTTCTCCTTCGGCAAGGACAAGCAGACGGCGCGGGTCGCCGGTGAGTTCTACGTCAACGCCATCAACGTGATGCGCGGCGCGGAGGCCGTGTCGACGTACGCGCCCATCGAGGAGTCGGAGAAGTTCCGCATCGAGTACTGGGCCCTGGAGGAGGCCAAGCTCCAGCGGATGCCGAAGCCGAAGGCGCTGGCCACCCGGGTGGCGCTGGTGACCGGCGCGGGCAGCGGCATCGGCAGGGCGATCGCGGAGCGGCTGGTCGCCGAGGGCGCCTGTGTGGTCGTAGCGGATCTGAACGCGGAGAACGCCGCGGCCGTCGCCGAGGAGCTGGGCGGTCCTGACAAGGCCGTCGCGGTGACCGTGGACGTCACCTCCGAGGAGCAGATCGCGGAGGCGTTCAGGGCGGCGCTGCTGGCGTTCGGCGGGGTCGACCTGGTGGTGAACAACGCCGGGATCTCCGTATCCAAGCCGCTCCTTGAGACATCCGCGAAGGACTGGGACCTCCAGCACGACATCATGGCGCGCGGTTCGTTCCTGGTGTCGCGGGAGGCGGCCCGGGTGATGATCGCGCAGGAACTGGGCGGCGACGTCGTCTACATCGCCTCGAAGAACGCCGTCTTCGCCGGTCCGAACAACATCGCCTACTCCGCCACCAAGGCCGACCAGGCCCACCAGGTCCGTCTCCTCGCCGCCGAGCTGGGCGAGCACGGCATCCGCGTCAACGGCGTCAACCCGGACGGCGTGGTGCGCGGCTCGGGCATCTTCGCGGGCGGCTGGGGCGCCAAGCGCGCCGCCGTGTACGGGGTGCCGGAGGAGAAGCTGGGCGAGTTCTACGCGCAGCGCACCCTGCTCAAGCGGGAGGTGCTGCCGGAGCACGTCGCGGGCGCGGTGTTCGCGCTGACCGGCGGCGAGCTGTCGCACACCACCGGTCTGCACGTCCCGGTCGACGCCGGTGTCGCCGCCGCCTTCCTGCGGTGAGCGCGCCCGTGAGGTCGTACGCCGCGGTCGACCTGGGCGCCTCCAGCGGGCGGGTCATGGTCGGCCGCGTCGGCCCGGAGAGCCTGGAGCTGGCCGAGGCGCACCGGTTCGTGAACCGGCCGGTGCGGGTGCCGGAGGGGCTGCGCTGGGATGTGCTGGCGCTGTACGCGGGGGTCCTCGAAGGGCTGCGGGCGGCCGGTCGGGTCGACTCCGTCGGCATCGACAGCTGGGCCGTGGACTACGGCCTGCTGGACGCCGACGGGGCGCTGCTCGGCAACCCGGTGCACTACCGGGACGCCCGCACCGAGGGGGTCGCGGAGAAGGTGTGGGCGACCCTGCCCGCCGCGGAGCTGTACGGGGCGACCGGGCTCCAGTACGCGCCCTTCAACACGCTGTACCAACTCGTCGCCGCCCGGGACTCGGCGCAGTTCGCGCACGCCGAGCGGCTGCTGCTGATCCCGGACCTGCTGGCGTACTGGCTCACCGGCGAGCAGGGCACCGAGCTGACCAACGCCTCCACGACCCAGCTCGTCGATCCGCGCACGCGCACCTGGTCGACCGAGGTGGCCGGGCGGCTCGGCATCGACCTGGGCCTGTTCGCGCCGCTGCGGGAGCCCGGGGACGCGGCCGGTCCGCTGCGCGCCGGGGTGCTGGAGGAGACGGGGCTGCGCGGGCCGGTGCCGGTGCGGGCGGTCGCCTCGCACGACACGGCGTCCGCGGTGGCCGCCGTACCGGCCGTCGGGGAGCGGTTCGCCTACATCTGCACCGGCACCTGGTCGCTGGCCGGGCTCGAGCTGGCCGCGCCGGTGCTGACGGAGGAGAGCCGGGCCGCCAACTTCACCAACGAGCTGGGCATCGACGGCACGGTCCGCTACCTGCGCAACATCATGGGTCTGTGGCTGCTCCAGGAGTGCGTGCGGGCCTGGGGCGAGCCGGACCTCGGCGCGCTGCTGCGGGAGGCGGCCCGGGTCCCGGCGCTGCGGTCGGTGGTGGACGCGGGCGACGCGGCGTTCCTGGCGCCGGGCCGGATGCCGGAGCGGATCGCCGAGGCGTGCCGGGCGTCGGGGCAGCCGGTGCCGGAGTCCCGGGCGGAGATCACGCGCTGCATCCTGGACTCCCTGGCGCTGGCCCACCGGCGGGCGATCGAGGAGGCGCAGCAGCTGGCCGACCATCCGGTGGACGTCGTGCACATCGTGGGCGGCGGCACCCGCAACGCGCTGCTGTGCCAGCTCACCGCCGACGCCCTGGGGCTGCCGGTGGTGGCGGGCCCGACGGAGGCGGCGGCGTTCGGCAACGTGCTGGTCCAGGCGCGGGCCGACGGCCTGGTGGGCGACCGCACGGACATGCGGCTGCTGCTGAAGGCGACCCAGCCGATGACCCGGTACGAGCCGCGCGGTGACGCGGAGCGGTGGCGCGCGGCAGCGGCCCGGCTCGGCGCCGCGCACCAGTGAGTCTGGCGGGTGGGCGCGGTCTCCCCCGGCCGCCTCACCCGCACTACCCTGCACCCATCCGATGACCGAGGAGCCGCCATGCGTGTCGCCCTGTTCATGACCTGCATCAACGACACGCTCTATCCGGACACCGGACGCGCCGTGGTGGAACTGCTGACCAGACTGGGCGTCGAGGTCGACTTCCCGATGGCCCAGACGTGTTGCGGGCAGGCCCACTACAACACCGGCTACCGGCACGAGGCGGAGCCGATGGCCCGGCACTTCTCCGATGTCTTCCGGGAGTACGAGGCCATCGTGACGCCGTCCGGGTCGTGCGCGGCGATGGTGCGGGAGCTGTACCCGCGGATGGGTGAGCGGGCCCGCGCCGAGGGGCGCGGCACCTCGCTGGCGACCGCGGTGGCGCCGGTGGTACCGAAGACGTACGAGCTGACGGAGTTCCTGGTGGACGTGTTGGGGGTGACGGACGTCGGGGCGTACTTCCCGCACCGGGTGACCTACCACCCGACGTGCCACGGGCTGCGCGGGCTGCGGCTCGGCGACCGGCCGCGGCGGCTGCTGGAGGCGGTGAAGGGGCTGGAGCTGGTGGAGCTGCCGGGCGCGGAGGAGTGCTGCGGCTTCGGCGGAACGTTCTCGGTGAAGAACGCGGACGTCTCCGCGGCGATGGGCGCCGACAAGGTCCGCGACGCCGAGTCCACGGGCGCGGAGGTGCTGTGCGCGGCCGACAACTCCTGTCTGATGCACATCGGGGGCACGATGACCCGGCTGCGCACCGGGATGCGGCCGGTGCACCTCGCGGAGATCCTGGCGAGCACGGAGGAGGCACCGGCCGTATGAGCGGGACGTTCGTCGGGATGCCGTCCTTCCCGAAGGCGGCGCACGAGGCGGTGCGCGACACCACCCTGCGGGGCAACCTGCGGCACGCCACCCACACCATCCGCGCCAAGCGGGCGACCGCGGTCGCCGAGGTGGAGGACTGGGCGGAGCTGCGCGAGGCGGGCAAGCGGATCAAGGACCACACGCTGCGCCACCTCGACCGCTACCTGGAGCGGTTGGAGGAGTCGGTGACGGCGGCGGGCGGCGTCGTCCACTGGGCCGCCGACGCCGAGGAGGCCAACCGGATCGTCACCGGACTGGTCCGGGCGACCGGCGAGTCCGAGGTCGTCAAGGTCAAGTCGATGGCGACGCAGGAGATCGGGCTGAACGAGGCCCTGGAGGCGGCGGGCATCCACGCCTACGAGACCGATCTCGCCGAGCTGATCGTGCAGTTGGGCAAGGACCGGCCCTCGCACATCCTGGTCCCGGCGATCCACCGCAACCGGGGTGAGATCCGGGACATCTTCCGCAGCGAGATGGGCGAGTGGGGCCGGCCCGCCCCCGAGGGCCTCACCGACACCCCCGCCGAACTCGCCGAGGCGGCCCGGCTGCACCTGCGGGAGAAGTTCCTGCGCGCCAAGGTCGGCGTCTCCGGCGCCAACTTCATGGTCGCGGAGACCGGCACGCTGGTCGTGGTGGAGTCCGAGGGCAACGGGCGGATGTGCCTGACCCTGCCGGAGACGCTGATCTCGGTGGTCGGCATCGAGAAGGTGGTGCCGACCTGGCGGGACCTGGAGGTCTTCCTGCAGACCCTGCCGCGCTCCTCCACCGCCGAGCGGATGAACCCGTACACCAGCACCTGGACCGGCACCTCGGACCAGGACGGCCCGCGCGCCTTCCACCTGGTCCTGCTCGACAACGGCCGCACCGACACCCTCGCCGACGAGGTCGGCCGCCAGGCCCTGCGCTGCATCCGCTGCTCGGCCTGTCTGAACGTGTGCCCGGTGTACGAGCGGGCGGGCGGCCACGCCTACGGCTCCGTCTACCCGGGCCCCATCGGGGCGATCCTCAGCCCCCAGCTGCGCGGCACGGGCAGCGAGATCGACGCCTCCCTGCCGTACGCGTCGTCGCTCTGCGGCGCCTGCTACGACGTGTGCCCGGTCGCCATCGACATCCCCGAGGTCCTGGTGCACCTGCGGGAACGCGTCGCGCAGGGCGGCCAGGTGACCCGCGGGGGCAACAGGGTGGTGCTGAAGCCCGCCAAGGGGCACGCCGCCGAGCGCGCCGCGATGCGGGCCGCCCGCTGGGCGTTCGCCCACCCCGGCGCCCTGCGCGCCGGCCAGCGGCTCGCCTCCCGCACCCGGCGCCTCCACCCGCGCGCCCTGCCCGGTCCTGGCAGGGCGTGGAGCGGCACCCGGGACCTGCCGCCGGTACCGGCGGAGCCGTTCCGGGACTGGTGGCGGCGGACCAACGGCGGAAAGGACACGAAGTGAACAGCAGGGACCGGATCCTGGGCCGGGTGCGGCGCGCGCTGGCGGACGTGCCGCCCGACGGGACGCCGTACGAGGAGGCGGTCCCGCGGGACTACCTCACCGAGCACGGTGACCGCGGCGTCGAGCAGACCGTGGACCTGCTGGCCGAGAACCTCGCCGACTACCGGGCCCGGGTGCACCGCTGCGCCAGCGCCGACCTGCCCGCGCTGATCGCCCGGCTGCTCGCCGGGCGCGGCGCGGAGTCGGTGCTGGTCCCGCCGGGGCTCGACGCGGGCTGGCTGGCGCGGACGGACGTGCGCCAGGTCGCCGACCGGGCGGAGAGCACGCCGGCCGAGCTGGACCGGGTGGACAGCGTGGTCACCGGGTGCGCGGTGGCCGTCGCGGAGACCGGCACGATCGTGCTGGACGGCTCCCCCGACCAGGGCCGCCGCCGCATCACCCTCGTCCCCGACCACCACATCTGCGTCGTACGGGTGCCGGACCAGGTCGTCTCGTCCGTCCCGCGGGCCATGCCCCGCCTCGACCCGCTGCGCCCGCTGACCTGGATCTCCGGCCCCTCCGCGACCAGCGACATCGAGCTGGACCGGGTGGAAGGGGTGCACGGGCCGCGCGTACTGGAGGTCGTCCTCGTCGACTGAGCGCCCCCGGAGAACCCCTCTCGGTATTTGCCTAAAAGTATTAGGCAAATGCATACTCGGCATTGCCCGACGAGAGGAGCACCCGCCATGGCCCGCGTGGGACTGACCCCCGAGCTGCTCACGCGCGCCGGGGCCGAGCTGGCCGACGAGGTCGGCTTCGACCAGGTGACCGTCTCCGCGCTCGCCCGGCGCTTCGACGTGAAGGTCGCGAGCCTCTACTCGCACCTGCGCAACTCCCGGGAGCTGCGGACCCGGATCGCCCTGCTGGCGCTGGAGGAGATGGCCGACCGGGCCGCCGAGGCCCTGGCCGGACGCGCGGGGCGGGACGCCCTGACCGCCTTCGCGCACGTCTACCGCGACTACGCCCGCGAGCACCCCGGCCGCTACACCGCCGCCCGCCTCCCCCTCGACCCGGAGACCGCCGCCGCCAGCGCGGGCGTCCGGCACGCCCAGATGACCCGGGCGATCCTGCGCGGCTACCACCTCACCGAACCGGACCAGACCCACGCCGTCCGGATGCTCGGCAGCGTCTTCCACGGCTACGTCAGCCTGGAGGCCGCGGGCGGCTTCAGCCACAGCGCGCCCGGGAGCGAGGAGAGCTGGGCGCGCATCCTCGACGCCCTCGACGCCCTGCTGCGGAACTGGCCCACGGCCGGTCCGGGCACCCCCGGCACAACGGATTGAGACGATGCGCACCGACTGGATCACCACCCCCCTCACCGCGGACCTGCTGCGCGGCGCCCTCGACCTGGAGCGCACCGTGCACGGCCTGCTCCCGCACCGGCTGCCCGCCCGGGCCCGCGCCCAGAACACCGACCCGCAGCTGGAGATGGCCGAGTCCCAGCCCTCCGGCGTCCGGCTCGCCTTCCGCAGCCGGGCCACCGCCGTGGAGCTGGACACCCTGCCCACCAAGCGGGCCTACGCGGGCGCCCCGCCCCGCCCGGACGGCGTGTACGAGCTGCTCGTCGACGGCGCCCCGGCCAGCCGGACGACGGTCACCGGCGGCCACACCGTGACCGTCGACATGAGCACCGGGAAGACCGGGCTGCGGCCGGGCGAGCCCGGCACCGCCCGCTTCACCGGACTGCCGGAGCACGCCAAGGACATCGAGATCTGGCTGCCGCACAACGAGATCACCGAACTGGTCGCGCTGCGCACCGACGCCCCCGTGGAGCCGCTGCCCGACCGGGGCCGCCCGGTGTGGCTGCACCACGGCAGCTCGATCAGCCACGGCTCCGACGCGGCGGGCCCCACCACTACCTGGCCCGCGCTGGCGTCCCGGCTCGCGGGCGTCGACCTGGTCAACCTCGGCCTGGGCGGCAGCGCCCTGCTCGACCCGTTCACCGCCCGCGCCCTGCGGGACACCCCGGCCGACCTGGTCAGCGTCAAGCTCGGCATCAACGTGGTCAACCAGGACCTGATGCGGCTGCGGGCCTTCACCCCCGCCGTGCACGGCTTCCTGGACACCGTCCGCGAGGGCCACCCCGACGTCCCGCTGCTGGTCGTCTCCCCCGTCCTGTGCCCGATGCACGAGGAGACCCCGGGGCCCACCGCCTACGACTTCGCCGCGCTGGCGGAGGGCCGCCTCGGCTTCCGGGCCACCGGCGACCCGGCGCAGACCGCGGAGGGCAAGCTGACCCTGGCCGTCATCCGCGCCGAGCTGGCCCGGATCGTCGACCAGCGGGCGGCCGACGACCCGCGCCTGCACTACCTCGACGGCCGGACGCTCTACGGCGAGTCCGACGCCGCCGACCTGCCGCTGCCGGACGGCCTGCACCCGGACGCCGCCGCCCACCGCCGGATGGGCGAGCGCTTCGCCCGGCTGGCGTTCGGCCCCGAGGGCCCCTTCGGCCGCGGCGCCCGCTGACCGCCCACGGCTCCTTGCCGTCGTCCGCGCGGCGGCACGGGGCCGCGTCCCGGTGCGGCGGCACCCCGTGACAGATCGGGTGAACAAGCGCTTGGATAGGGGCGGACCATTCACCGCGACGCCCGGAGGACCGGTTGTTCACTTCCGTCGACGAGGTCTCCGCGCGGCTCGCGGAGACCGGGTACCTGGCCTCCCCCGCGGTCGCCACGACCGTCTTCCTCGCCGACCGGCTCGGCAAGCCCCTGCTCGTCGAGGGCCCGGCGGGCGTCGGCAAGACGGAGCTGGCGAAGGCGGTCGCGCGGGTCGCGGACGCCGAACTGGTACGGCTCCAGTGCTACGAGGGCGTCGACGAGTCCCGGGCGCTGTACGAGTGGAACCACGCCAAGCAGCTGCTGCGGATCAGCGCGGGCCGCGACGAGACCTGGGACGAGACCCGCACCGACATCTTCAGCGAGGAGTTCCTGCTCCCCCGCCCGTTGCTCACCGCGATCCGCGGCGACGCGCCCAAGGTGCTGCTGATCGACGAGACCGACAAGGCCGACGTGGAGGTGGAGGGCCTGCTCCTCGAAGTCCTCAGCGACTTCCAGGTGACCGTGCCCGAGCTGGGCACGGTCACCGCGACCCGCCGCCCGTTCGTCGTCCTCACCTCCAACGCCACCCGCGAGCTGTCCGAGGCACTGCGCCGCCGCTGCCTCTTCCTGCACATCGGGTTCCCCGAGGAGGAGCTGGAGCGGCGGATCGTCCGGCTGAAGGTGCCCGGCATCGACACGGCCCTGGCCGAGTCGGTGGTCCGGGTGGTCGGCGCGCTGCGCGCCCTCGACCTGCGCAAGGCGCCGTCCGTCGCGGAGACCGTCGACTGGGCGCACACCCTGCTCGCGCTCGGCGCGCACACCCTCGACGAGCGGGTGGTACGCGACACCCTGGGCGTGGTCCTCAAGCACCAGGAGGACATCGCGAAGGCCGCGGCCAAGCTCGACCTGGACGCGGTGTGACGGCCGCTCCCGAGGGACCCGACGGTCTCGACGTGCGGTTGACGGGGTTCGTGGCGGCGCTGCGCGCGCACGGTGTCCGCGTCGGCACCGGGGAGACCGTGGACGCGGCCCGCGCGGTGACGGCGCTGGGGCTGGCCGACCGGGAGCTGCTGCGCGAAGGGCTGGCGGCGACGCTGCTGCACACCGCGGCCCAGCGGCCGGTGTTCGACCCGGTCTTCGACCTGTACTTCCCGCGCGGCGTCGGCGGCCCGGACGGCAGCACGACGGACCGGGACGACCTGCGGGAGCGGCTGGCCGCCGCGCTCGCCGCGGGCGACACCGAACTGCTGGGACGGCTGGCCGTGGAGGCCGTCGACGGCTTCGGCGGGTACGGGAGCTCACCGGGGTCGGACGGCTGGTCGTCGTACCAGACGCTGGAGCGGATCCGGCCGCAGACGCTGCTGGCGCGGGTACGGCGGGGGATGCGGGCGGGCGCGCCCGGGTTCACCGACCGGCTCCTTGACGACGAGATCCGGGGCCGTATCGAGGTGTTCCGGCGGCAGGTGGCCGCGGAGGCGCGGCGACGGGTCGCCGAGCGGCGCGGGCGGGACCGGATCGCCCGGCGGGCGGTGGCGCCGACCGCGGACCGGGTGGACTTCCTGTACGCCGGGCGCGACCGGGTCGCCGAACTGCGCCGGACCGTGCAGCCGTTGGCGCGCAAGCTCGCCACCCGGCTGGCCGCCCGCCGGCGCCGGGCCGCCCGGGGCACCATCGACCTGCGGCGGACGCTGCGCGGTTCGCTGTCGACGGGCGGGGTGCCGATGCGGCCGGTGCTGCGCAGACGCCGTCCGGCCCGGCCCGAGCTGGTGCTGCTGTGCGATGTGTCGGGCTCGGTGTCCGGGTTCTCCGACTTCACGATGCTGCTGGTGCAGGCGCTGCACGACCAGTTCAGCAAGGTGCGCGTGTTCGCCTTCGTCAACCGGGTCGACGAGGTGACCGGGCTGCTGGTACGCGGCACCGCCGACCCGGAGGGCCTCGGCGCCCGCATCCGCGCCGAGGCGACGCTCACCGGCTGGCACGGCAGCAGCGACTACGGCGTCGCCCTGGGCGAGTTCGCGGAACGGTACGGCGACGCGGTGGGCCCGCGGACCACGGTGTTCGTGCTCGGCGACGCCCGCACCAACCTGGGCGACCCTAACCTGCCCGCCGTACGCCGGATCGCCGGGCGGGCCCGGCGCCTGTACTGGCTGAACCCCGAACCGCGCACCCAGTGGGGCACCGGCGACTCCGCCGCGCCCGAGTACGCCGGACTGGTGGAGATGCACGAGTGCCGCAACGCCCGCCAGCTCGGCGCGATCGTGGGGCGACTGCTGCCGATCTAGAACACTTCATCGATCTGCCACTAGTCGGTCTTGGCGTACTTCTGGGCCATCTGGCCCGCGAAGTCGTGGACGACGCAGGGTTCGTCGCCGAGCACCCAGGCGTCGTGGCCCGGGGAGCAGACGAAGGCGTCGCCGGGGCCGACCTCGCCCTCGCCGCCCTCGTCCATGACGATGCGCATCCGCCCGCTGACCACGTAGCCGTTGTGGTGGATCTGGCAGGTGTCGGTGCCCGCGAGCGGACCCACCGACTCGGACCAGCGCCAGCCCGGTTCGAAGGTGGCCACGGCGAAGTCGAGCCCCGTCATGTGGACCGCCTCCAGGTGGCCTCGGGGGAAATCGCGGCGCTCGTCGGGCTTGTCCAGCGTCTTGACCTCCAGCATGACGCTCTCCCTTCCGGCCGCGGGACCGGTCGTCCGGCTGCCCCCACTGGCATCACGGTGGCCCCGCCTCCGTTCCTCCATCGTCCGCCCGTCAAGCGGGGGGCGCCATCCGGGGGACGACCCGTCAGTTCCCCTCGCCGCAGAGCCGCGCGAAGCGGTCCGCGTCCACGTTGCCGCCGGAGACGATCACGCCGACGCGGCGCGGCACCGGGGTCACCCGGCCGGTGAGCAGCGCGGCGAGCGGGCTGGCGCCGCTGGGTTCGACGACCGTCTTCAGCCGCTCGAACGCGAACCGCATCGCGGCGCGGATGTCGTCGTCCGAGACCACCGCGACGGCGTCGACGAGGCGCTGGTTGATCGCGAAGGTCAGTTCGCCGGGTGTCGTGAGGGCCTGGCCGTCGGCGATGGTGCGCGGCACGGGGACGGCGACGCGGTGGCCCGCCTCCAGGGACCGCCTGGTGTCGTCCCCGGCCTCCGGTTCGACGCCGACCACCCGGATGCCGGGGTACCGGTCCTTGGCCACGGTGGCGCTCCCGGCGATCAGCCCGCCGCCGCCGACGGGGACGACGAGGGCGTCCAGTCCGCCGGTCTCCTCCAGGAGTTCCAGCGCGGCGGTGCCCTGTCCGGCGATCACGTGCGGATGGTCGTACGGCGGGATGAGGCTGAGCCCGCGCTCGGCGGCGAGGGACTCGGCGATGGCGGCGCGGTCGCCGGTGTAGCGGTCGTAGGTGACGATCTCGGCGCCGTACCCGGCGGTGGCGGCGGCCTTGGAGCGCGGGGCGTCCTCGGGCATGACGATGACCGCGGTGGTGCCGAGTTCGCGGGCGGCGAGGGCGACGGCCTGGGCGTGGTTGCCGGACGAGTAGGCGGCGATGCCGCGGGTCAGCTGGCCGGGGGTGAGCCGGGAGGCCGCGTGGTAGGCGCCGCGGAACTTGAAGGCGCCGACGCGCTGGAGGTTCTCGCACTTGAGGAACACCTCGGCGCCGACGAGCGCGTCCAGGGTGCGGGAGCGGAGCACCGGGGTGCGGTGGGCGACGCCCCGGAGGCGGGCGGCGGCGGCGTGGACGTCGGCGGCGGTGACCTGCGGTGTCGTCACGGACGTCACTCTACGCCGCACCCCCGCACCGCTTTCTGTGACCGACGCCACACCGGTTACCGGCACGTTTTGCCGCCCGCGGTGACTGCCTCGCCCGCCGCATCCGTACTCCCTGGCGTTCGGACTGTTCACTCCGGGAGGCACGATGCGCTTGTCGCGCAATTTGGTCGGTACCGTCTTCGTCGGCGGAGCGCTGAGCCTGACGCTCACGGCGCTCGCGTACCCGGCCGTGCTCGGCATCGACAAGACCGCGTCGGACACCAGCCGCATCATCGCCAACACCCGGTACGGGCCGCTGACCGAGGCCGACCGCGACTTCGTGGTCAAGGTGCGCTCGGCCGGGCTGTGGGAGTACCCGCTCGGCGAACTGGCCATGGAGCGGGGCAGCACCCCCGAGATGAAGGAGGCCGGGGAGCACCTGGTCGTCGGCCACGCGGGGCTGGACGCCACCTGCCGGAAGATCGCCCCCGAGCTGGGCGTCATCCTGCCCAACCAGGCGACACCGCAGCAGCAGCAGTTCGTCGCCACCGTCGAGTCGAAGTCCGGGCGGGAGTTCGACTCCACCGCGGTCAACATCATGCGCGTCACGCACGGCCAGATCTTCCCGGCGATCGCCAAGATCCGCGCCAGCACGCAGAACACGCTCGTCCGTCAGCTGGCCGACCAGGCCAACGACACGGTGCTCGACCACATCACCGTGCTGGAGAAGACCGGGATGGTCAACTACGACCAGGTCAACTTCCAGCAGACCGCTCCCCCGAAGCTGCCCCGGGAGCAGCTCACCCCGCCCCCGCCGCAGCCCGGCTCGCCGGTGGTCGCGCTGACCCCGCGGCCCGACCTGGACGTCAGGACCACGACGCCCACCCCGAGCGCCAGTCCCACCGTGCGCTGACCCGCCCTGCCGCTGACCGCCGTCCCAGGTCAGCGGTGTCCGGACGGGCGCGCCTAGGATGATCCCCACAGACCACACACGGGCGGACCGACCCGCCCGGAGAAGGGGGTCCGCCATGGGCGCGCCACGTCTGGGCAGCACACCGCTGCCGGGGATCGGCGTCCGCTACGACCTGACGACCCGGGAGCAGCGGCACCTGTCGGTGGTCGCCCACCGGGACGGGCAGCGCACCCTCAACGCGTACGCCAAGGACGATCCGGACGCCTGCTCGCTGTCGGTGCGGCTGACGTCCGAGGAGGCGGCGACGCTGATCGACGCGCTGATGCCCGCGCACCACACGCCGAACCTGCTCTCCACCACCGACCTGGGGCTGGTGGCCGAGCGGATCGAGCTGTCTGCGCTCTCGCACTGGAACGGGCGGCTGCTCGGCGACACCCGGATGCGGACCGCGACCGGCGCCTCCATCGTGGCCGTGCTGCGCCGCGCCGAGGCCATACCGTCCCCCGGCCCCGACTTCCGGCTGGCGGGCGGTGACACCCTGATCGTGATCGGCACCCGCGAGGGCGTGGAGGCCGCCGCCGCGATACTCGGTCGGGAGTGACCGCGGATGCACTCCTCCGCCGTCTTCCTGATCGAGTTCGGCGCGCTCATCCTCGGCCTGGGGCTGCTGGGCCGGTTCGCCGGGCGGTTCCATTTCTCGCCGATCCCGCTCTACCTGCTCGCCGGGCTCGCCTTCGGCGAGGGCGGGGTGCTGCCGCTGGGGACCAGTGAGGAGTTCGTCGCGGTCGGCGCCGAGATAGGCGTCATCCTGCTGCTGCTCATGCTGGGCCTGGAGTACACGGCCAGCGACCTGGTGACCAACCTCAAGACGCACTACCCGGCCGGGCTGGTCGACGCCGCGCTCAACGCGCTGCCGGGGGCGGCGATGGCGGTGCTGCTGGGATGGGGGCCGGTGGCGGCGGTGGTGCTGGCGGGGGTCACCTGGATCTCGTCGTCCGGTGTCATCGCGAAGGTGCTGGGCGACCTGGGGCGGCTGGGCAACCGGGAGACGCCCACGATCCTGAGCATCCTGGTCCTGGAGGACCTGTCCATGGCCGTCTACCTCCCGGTGGTCACCGCGCTGCTCGCCGGGACCGGGCTGGCCGCGGGGAGCCTGACGCTGGCCGTCGCGCTCGGCGTCGCGGGGCTCGTGCTGGTGGTCGCGGTGCGCTACGGGCGGCACATCTCCCGCCATGTCTCCAGCGACGACCCCGAGAAGCTGCTGCTGGTGGTGCTCGGTCTGACGCTGCTGGTCGCCGGGCTCGCGCAGCAGCTCCAGGTGTCGGCGGCGGTGGGCGCGTTCCTGGTGGGCATCGCGCTCTCCGGTGAGGTCGCCGAGGGCGCGCACACGCTGCTCGCGCCGTTGCGGGACCTGTTCGCCGCCGTGTTCTTCGTCTTCTTCGGGCTCCACACCGACCCGGCCACCATCCCGCCGGTGCTGCTGCCCGCGCTGGCGCTGGCCGTCGTCACGGCGCTGACGAAGATCGGCACCGGGTACTGGGCCGCCCGGCGGACCGGGATCTCCGTCAAGGGGCGCTGGCGGGCCGGTGGCGCGCTGGTGGCGCGCGGTGAGTTCTCCATCGTCATCGCGGGGCTCGCGGTCACCGCCGGTATCGAGCCGTCCCTCGGCCCGCTGGCCACGGCGTACGTCCTGATCCTGGTCGTCGTGGGACCGCTCACCGCCCGGTACACGGAGCCGGTCGCCCTGTGGCTGACGGACCGGGTCCGTCGGCCCGTTCGGGGGGCGCCACCGGAGCAGCCGATCGACAGGGTGAGCCGCTGACCGTACCGCCGCGGGGCGGCCGGGGGCTGCCCGGCGCCGATAGTAGCCATGTACATAGTAGCCATGTACTCTATGCCGGGTGAGGACGACTTTCGAAAGCGCGACGCCCGGGTTCCTGGTCTGGCGGCTGTCCATGAAGTGGCGGGTCGCCGTGGACCGCGCGGTGGCGCCGCTGGGGCTGACGCACGCGCAGTACGCGCTGGTGGCGTCCCTGTACGGGATGCGGCGCTCCGGCGAGCGGCCCAGCCAGCGGCGGCTCGCCGACCACACCGGGCTCGAACCGCTCTACGTCTCCAAGCTCGCCCGCGCCCTGGAGACCTCCGGTCTGCTGGAACGCACCCGCGACCCGCAGGACCCGCGCGCCGTCCAGCTGGCGCTCACCAAGGAGGGGGTGGCGGTCACCCGGCGCGCCGTGGAGGTCGTCCAGGGGCTGCTCCAGCAGTTGCTGGCGCCCCTCGGCGGGCTCGACGACCCCCGCGCGCGGGAGTTCTCGCGGAACCTCGCGGCCCTGCTCGACGCACCGCTCGACCCGTCCGCTGACCACCGGCAGGAGCAGTCATGACCACCACCACACCCACCGCCGACAGTCGCGCCCTCGCGCTGGCCCACTACGCCGCGCGCGGCGTTCTCGAGTCCGTGCTGACCCGCTACGACGTCACCTTCCAGCAGAGCGTCACCCTCCGGGCGCTCGCCGTCGCCGGGGGTCCGACCGACCGGGAGGCGGTCGTCGGCCAGGTCGCGGGCTCCCTGAAGGCCGACCCCGAGGACGTGCGGGGCACCGTCGCGGAGCTGGTCGGCAAGGGGCTGTGCGCCGCCGAGGGGGCCGCGCTGCGACTCACCGACGCCGGGCGGGAGTTCCACGCCGCCTCCACCGCCGAGACGGCGGAGATCTCCGCGCGGATCTGGGCGGGCATCCCCGCGGAGGACCTGGCGGCCACGGGTCGCGTGCTGGCCCTCGTGCGGGAGCGGGCCGACGCGGAGCTGGCCGCCCTGAAGTAGTGGAATGTTTAACCACCTCGGGTGGTTGGAGGCGTCGAAGGAGGTCGACAGTGGACACGACGTACTACGACCACGGGGCACCGGCCGAGCGCTGGGAGCGGGCGCGGATGTTCTTCGACGCCAAGGAGTACGCGACCGCCGCCCGCGTCCTGGGCGCCCTGGTCGAGGAGGTGCCGGAGCAGACCGGACCCCGGCTGCTGCTGGCGCGCGCCTACTACCACTCGGCCCAACTGGGCCGCGCGGAGAGCGAGTTGCGCCGCATCGTGGAGCGCGACCCGGTGGAGCAGTACGCCCGGCTGCTGCTCGGCCGCACCCTGGAGCGGCAGGGACGGACGGCGGAGGCCGAACCGCACCTGCGGCTGGCCTCGGCGCTCGCGGGTGACTTCACGGAACTCTGACGTCCACGGCCCGCGCCGCCGCTCGGCGGCGTCGCGGGCCGGGCGGCGTGTCATGCTGGCCCGATGGGTGCTCCCGCTGACCGTGCCGGTCGACCGTCGCTCGTCGAGCAGGTCGAGGAACTCCTCGCCGCCGGAGGGCCGCTGCCTCTGCTGGAGGCCGGGGAACCGGTGCTGCGGCAGGGCACCGCGCCCTACGACGGGGAGTTGCCGCCCGCGCTGCTCGGCCGTTTCGTGGCCGCCCTGCGGCTCACCATGCGGGCGGCGCCCGGCGTGGGGCTCGCGGCGCCGCAGGTGGGCGTGGCGGTGCGGATCGCGGTGATCGAGGACCCGGCGCCGGTGCCCGAGGAGGTGCGGGTGGCCCGTGGGCGGGTGCCGCAGCCGTTCCGGGTGCTGGTGAACCCGTCGTACGAGGGCGTCGGACTCGAGCGTGCCGCCTTCTTCGAGGGGTGTCTGAGTGTGCCGGGGTGGCAGGCCGTGGTGTCCCGGCCCGCCGCCGTGCGGCTGACGGGTCAGGACGAGCACGGCCGCGCCCTGGACGAGGTCGTCACCGGCTGGCCCGCGCGGATCGTGCAGCACGAGACCGACCATCTGGACGGCGTCCTCTACCTCGACCGGGCGGACCCGCGCTCCTTCTCCTCCAGCCGGGCCATGGCCGAGCGCTGGAACGCGCCCACGCCGCACGCCGCCGCCCGTGAGCTGGGCTTCCGGCTGCCGGAGTGAGAGGACCCCTCAGCCCCGGTACGCCTCCAGCAGGCGCAGCCACACCTCGCTGATCGTCGGGTAGGACGGGACCGCGTGCCACAGGCGGCTGACCGGCACCTGGCCCGCGACCGCGATCGTCGCCGAGTGGATGAGTTCGCCGACGCCGGGGCCCACGAACGTCACCCCGCGCAGGATCTCCTCCTCCAGGTCCACGACCATCCGCGCGCGGCCCTCGTAGCCGTCGGCGTACAGGCCCGCCCCGGCGACCGAGCCGAACTCGACGTCGACGGCGCGCACCCGGTAGCCCGCCCTCTCGGCCTCCGCCAGTGACAGGCCCACCGCCGCGGCCTCCGGGTCGGCGAACACGACCTGCGGTACGGCGTGGTGGTCGGCGGTGGCGGCGTGGGCGCCCCACGGCTCGACGTCCGCCAGCGGGTCACCGGCGGCGCGGGCGGCGATCGCGGCACCGGCGATCCGGGCCTGGTACTTGCCCTGGTGGGTCAGGAGGGCGCGGTGGTTGACGTCCCCGACGCCGTACAGCCAGTCGGTGCCGTCGACGCGGAGGCTGTCGTCGACCGTGAGCCAGGAGCCGGGTTCCAGTCCGACGGTGTCCAGGCCGACGTCCTCGGTGCGCGGGGCGCGGCCGGTGGCGAAGAGGATCTCGTCGGCCTCGACCCGGTCCCCGGTGTCGGTGACGGCGACGACGGTGCCGTTCTCGCGGGTGACGGACTTGACGGAGGTGCCGGTGCGGACCTCCGCGCCCGCCTCGGTGAGCGCCTTGGCGACGAGTTCGCCCGCGAACGGCTCCATGCGGTTCAGCAGGCCCTTGCCGCGCACCAGGACGGTCACCTGGGAGCCGAGGGCCTGCCAGGCGGTGGCCATCTCGGTGGCGACCACCCCGCCGCCGACGACGATCAGACGGCCGGGCGCGGCCTTGGCGCTGGTCGCCTCCCTGCTGGTCCAGGGGCGCACCGCGGCGAGTCCGGGCAGGTCCGGCAGGAGCGCGCGGCTGCCGGTGGCGACGGCGACGGCGTGCCGGGCGGTGAGGGTGTGCGTGGTGCCGTCCGGCGCGGTGACCGTGACCGTGCGGGGGCCGCTGATCCGGCCGTGGCCGCGGTACAGCTCGGCGCCGATGCCGTTCAGCCAGTCGACCTGGCCGTCGTCCTGCCAGTGGGAGGTGTGGGAGTCACGGTGGGCCAGCACCGCCGCGGTGTCCAGGGGGCCCTGCACCGACTGGCTCAGTCCCGGCACCCTGCGGGCGTCGGCGCGGGCGATCACCGGGCGCAGCAGGGCCTTGCTGGGCATACACGCCCAGTACGAGCACTCGCCGCCGACGAGTTCGCTCTCCACGACCGCGGTGGACAGTCCGGCCGCGCGCGTGCGCTCGGCGACGATCTCCCCCACGGGTCCGGCACCGAGCACCACGACGTCGTATGCGATGGAATCCGTTTCCGTCATGGGGTCAGTCTGTCGGGTGGTGTGGCGCGGGGCCACACGGGTATGGGCGCGGGCGGAATACGTGCCGGTCCGGCCGCGTTGTGCCGACGGCTTCGCCCCCACATCAGGAAGAGGGAACACGCCATGAGCAGCACCGTGGAGCTGACCAAGGAGAACTTCGACCAGACGGTCACGGACAACGAGTTCGTCCTGATCGACTTCTGGGCGTCCTGGTGCGGGCCGTGCCGGCAGTTCGCTCCGGTCTACGAGAAGGCGGCCGAGGACAACCCCGATCTCGTGTTCGGCAAGGTGGACACGGAGGCGCAGCCGGAGCTGGCGGCGGCCTTCGGCATCCAGTCGATCCCCACGCTGATGATCGTCCGGGACCGGGTCGCGGTGTTCGCGCAGCCGGGGGCGCTGCCCGAGGCGGCGCTGACCGACGTCATCGGGCAGGCCCGCAACCTGGACATGGACGAGGTCCACAAGGCCGTCGCCGCGCAGCAGGCGCAGGGCGAGGAGCAGGCCTGACCCACGTCCTCACCGGTACGCCGCCTCCACCGTCCGTGGGGGCGGCGGCCGCGTGTGTTCAGCTGGACTCGCGGTGCACGACCCTGGCGCCCAGCACCTCGCGGCGCTCCGGTGGGGCGGCGGGGTCGCGGACCGCGCGGTCGACGAGTTCGGCCAGCTCGCGGCCGGAGGGCAGCTCGATGTGGACGGTGCTGAGCCGGGGCCGCAGCAGTCGGCCGAGCATCAGGTCGTCGGCGCCGACGACCGCCGTGTCGCCGGGGACGTCGACGCCCGCGTCCGCGAGGGCGCGCATCAGCAGCATGGCGTACTCGTCGTTGTAGGCGAACACCGCGTCCAGGCCGAGGTCGCGCCAGCGGGCGGCGAGGCGGGCGGCGTCCTCCTCGTCGTAGGCGAGGGGCAGCTCGGTGACGGTGGCGCCGGTGCCGTGCACGGCGTGCCGTACGCCGTCCAGCCGGGGCCGGGAGAAGACCGACAGGCCCGCTTCGGCGGGGACGACGACGCCGATCCGGCTCCGGCCGCGGGCGCGCAGGTGGGCGGCGGCGGCCCGGCCCACGGCCGTGTGGTCCATGAGGAGGGCGTGCGCGCCCTCGACGGTCTCGGGGCCGAGGGTGACCACGGCACGGGCGCCGGAGCGCTTGAGTACGGCGACCCCCTGCGGGCCGAGTCCGGAGCCGGGCACCAGGACGGCGACCGGGCGCAGCTCGGCCCAGGCGCGGGCGGCCTCGTCGCCGTGCGTGCCGACGGCGCCGTACTGCACGACCGTGTAGTCGAGGCGGCCGAGCGCCCCCTGGAGGTCACTGAGGAACTGGCTGTAGAGCGGGCCCACCGGGATGGCCGGGGCGGGCATCAGGACCATCCGGCTGTGCCCGGCGCGCAGACTGCGGGCGGCGGCGTGCGGTACGTACCCCAGCTCCTTCGCCGCCGCGTGCACCCGGCGGCGGGTGGGCTCACTGATCCGTACGGCGCTGGCGTTGTTCAGGACGTAGGAGACCGTGGCGCGTGAGACCCCGGCCAGGCGTGCCACGTCGGCGCTGGTGGGTACGGAGCCGACGGCGGCCGACGCGGGCGTGGGCGGTTTCGGTATCTGCACCATGACGTACCGCATCTTGGCAGAGCCCGGTGTCCGGCCGTCGACCGGGACCCGACGGGTGAATCTTGTACGAATCCGGCCGCGCGGGCCGTCAGTCGGGGGGACGGGGGGCCGTCAGGCGGTCGACCAGGTCCGTCCAGCCCGCTTCCAGGCGCTCCATGGGTATGCCGCGCACCTTGGTCAGGTGGTGGATGGCGGCCGGGTCCAGGAAGCCGATCAGGGTCTGGGCGAGGACCTCGCAGTCGGCGTCGGGGACCGCCTCGCGCAGGAGCAGCAGGATGTGCCCGTTGAGCAGCCGCCACGACGGGGCCGTGTAGCGGCGGTCCGCGGTGCGCTCGGCGGCGAGGTGCAGCTCCAGCGCCTCGGCCGACCGGCGCAGGGCCGCCACGCCGAAGGCGCGCAGCCGCTCCACCGCGGGCGCCCCGGGGCCCAGCGGTGGCGGGCCGGAGAGGAACGCGGCCTGGAACTTCTGCTCCGAGTGGTCGAGCAGCGCCGTCAGCAGGCCCACCCGGTCGCCGAAGCGGCGGAAGACGGTCCCCTTGCCGACCTCGGCGGCGGCGGCCACCGCCTCCATCGTGACCCCGGCCGCGCCGTGCTCGGCGACCAGGTGGGCGGCGGCCTCCAGCAGGCGGGCCCGGTTGCGCGCGGCGTCGGCGCGCAGGCACTGCTCCTCGACCGAGGTGCTGAGCTGGATCAACTCGGCGCTGTCCAGGGGCTCCTGGGGCGAGGGGAAGGGCGGCAGGGCGGCGCACATGAGGACAGGGTAAAGCACCGGGAAGAAACTGGACCGCGGTCCGGTTATGGTGCTACAACATTGAAGCGGACCTCGGTCCGGTTCTAACCGTAGTCGTGCAGTCGCGTCTCAGCCCTGGGAGTTCCCATGTCCGTGCAGATCCTCGCCCTCGTCGGAAGCCTGCGTTCCGGTTCGCACAACCGCCAGCTCGCCGAGGCGGCCGTCAAGCTCGCCCCCGAGGGCGCCGAGGTACGGCTCTACGAGGGCCTGGCCGAGGTCCCCTTCTACAACGAGGACATCGACGTCGAGGGCGCCGTCCCGGCCGCCGCCGCGCGGCTGCGCGAGGCCGCGGGCGCCGCGGACGCGGTGCTGCTGTTCACGCCGGAGTACAACGGCACCATCCCCGCCGTCCTGAAGAACGCCATCGACTGGCTGTCCCGCCCGTACGGCTCCGGTGCGCTCACCGCCAAGCCGGTCGCCGTGGTCGGCACCGCCTTCGGCCAGTACGGCGGCGTCTGGGCGCAGGACGAGGCCCGCAAGGCGGTCGGCATCGCGGGCGGCAAGGTCCTGGAGGACGTCAAGCTGTCCATCCCCGGCTCGGTCACCCGCTTCGCCGAGACCCACCCGGCCGACGACGCCGAGGTGGCGGCCCAGCTCGCCGACGTCGTGGCCCGGCTGCACGGCCACGCGGGCACGCGGATCGCCGCCTGACGACGCCGGACCCCCGGCCTGACCCCGCCGCCCCTGGTGCGCGGGGTCGGGCCAGGTGGCTGGGGACCAGGTAGCCGACGGCCGGCAGCAGCGCCAGGACCGCGACAGAAAGGACGATCCGCAGTTCCCTCTCCCCCGGTTCAGCCCTTTCGCCGCTCGTCGGGCCGGCGCGGAGTCGTCGGAGCGCCGGTGGCTCCACGTCACTGCTGTGAACTGCCTTGTCACTCCTTGCAGTGTCGGTCGCCCGGCACGGGTCGGCACACCAGCGGGCCCCGGTCCTTGCCGGTTCGACCCCGCCGCTGACTGGCCGTTCGGCGGTCGGGGGACCACCATGGAAGAGGGGTCCCCCGGGGCGGCTCCCGGGGCGGGAGGAGGCGGCTGCCATGGCCGACACCTTTTCCACGCCGGCGTCCCGAACTCCGGCCGACGTGCGGCCGGGTGGGGTGCGCAGCGGCGACCATCCCTGGCGGATACGGCTCGTCAAGCACCCCAAGCGGTTCGAGTCCGCGCACTTCCGCGCCGCCAAGAAGGTGGCGAAGAAGATCCTCGCCGAGACCGGCGAGGAGCACCTCCCCTACGGCCCGCCGCCCGGCGCCGACGAGCACTGGGAGATGCACCACGGCGGCAGTCTGTGGGTCAGGGCCAGCGGCGGCTGGCAGATGTACCGGGCGCGGGTGGGCATCGAGTGGAGTATGCAGTTCTGCGCCGACCCGGTGAAGGTGGACCGGCTGCGCCGGGAGGCCGCCGAACTGGTGGCGGCCTTCCCGCGCACCCTGCCCGCGCTCGCGGCGCTCGGCTACGAGGAGGCCGGGGACCTGCTGCACACCCCGGTCACCGACGCCGACGGGGTGGAGGCGTGGACCGACGGCCTCTTCAACTCCTGTGTGCCGCTGAGCCGGTCCAACCACCAGGGCATCCTGCCCCGGGTGCCCGGCGAGCACCACTACCCGTGGCCCGTCAAGGGCGCGGACTACTTCCGCTACGACGACTTCCAGCTGTGGGTGACCCTGCCCGACGGCACCCACGGCGCGGTGGCCCCGCTGGGCCGGCGCGGGTCCGGCGACGGGCACGTGCGACTGCTGCACGTACCGGAGGGCAGCGCGGCGGCGGACACGGTGGCCGAGGCGCAGGAGCTGAGCATGATGGCGGTGCTGCCGCCCAACAGCCCCGTGGCGCTCCAGGCGTTCGCGGAGCAGATCGCACCCGGCAGCCGTACCGCCTCCGGCCCGCGCACGGCCGATGCCGCGGTGCCGCCGCCACGCACCTGAACGACAGCGGGAGGCGGCCCATGCCGCGCACCATCGTCATCTGCCTCGACGGCACCGGCAACCAGGTCGGCGCCCACCACCCCACCAACGTGGTCCGGCTCTACGAGATGCTGGAGACCGACGACCCCACCCGGCAACTGCTGTACTACGACGCCGGCGTGGGCACCATGGCGTCCGCCAACGCCTACGGTCCGCTCACCCGCAGGCTCTCCCGGCTCGGCGGCCTCGCGTTCGGCACCGGCCTGAAGACCAACCTGGCCGAGGCGTACACCTACCTGATGCGGAACTGGGAGCCGGGCGACGCGGTGTACGTCTTCGGCTTCAGCCGGGGCGCCTACACGGCCCGCGCGCTCGTCGGGATGCTCAACAAGCCGGGGCTGATGCGTCCCGGGTCGGAGAACCTGGTGCCGTACGCGGTGTCGAAGTACGCCTTCAACCAGGACATCGACGAGAGCCAGCGGGAGGTCGCCCGGTTCTCGCGGGCGTTCTGCCGGGTGACCGAGGGCGAGCCGCTGTGGCCGGTGGTCAAGCGCAACAACCGTCGGCAGGTGTCGCGCTACGCGCTGCCGGTGGCCTACCTCGGGGTCTGGGACACCGTGAAGGCGGCCGGGGTGCTGCGGCTGGGGAACCTGCGCTGGCCGTACACCCGGATGCTGCCGAACGCGGCCCGGATCCGCCACGCGGTCTCCCTCGACGAGCGCCGCCGCCCGTACCGGGAGTACCTGGTCACACCGCGGGAGGGGGATTTGCGGGAGACGGTGGAGGAGGTGTGGTTCGCGGGCGTGCACAGCGACGTCGGCGGCACGTTCGCCCATGAGGAGGGCGCGCCGCTGCTGTCCACGGTCTCCCTGAAGTGGGTCACCGACGGGGTCCTGCACGACCTCGACTTCCGGCCCGGCGCCTACGCCGAGACCTGCGCGGTGACCGAGGAGTTCGCGCACGCGCCCGTGCACGACAACGGCCCGCTGTGGCTTCTCGCGGGCCGCCGCTCCCGGCCGCTGCCGCCGGACGCGCGCTGCCACGCCTCCGTGCGGCTGCGGCGGGAGCGGGACGCCGGGTACCGCCGGGACGCGCTGCCCGCTCCGGAGGACACGGGCCGCTGGGCCGACCCCGACTGGGCCAAGCCGCTGCCCTAGCGCGGCGGCTGAGGCGCCGTCACCGGTTTCAGGGTTTGCGGGCGACCGCGCCGTACATGGCGATGTCCTCGTCCCGGATGCCCTGCTCGCCGGTGCCGTCCGGGTGCCACTTGTGGACCTGGACGATGCCGGGGCCGACGAGTTCGAGGCCCTCGAAGAACTCCGCGGCCTCCGGGTGCGTACGCAGCCGCATCGGCATGTTGCGGGCGGCGTACTCGCGGGCGACCCGTCCGACCTCCTCCGGCGCGAACTCGGCGGTGCCGATGGACATCGCCAGGTAGCTGCCGGACGGCAGCGGTTCGAGGAGGCGGCGGACGATGCCCACCGCGTCGTCCTCGTCCAGCATGAAGTGGACGATCGCGATCACCGTCAGGCCGACCGGCTGGCCGAGGTCGAGGGTCTCGCGGAACTCCGGCGAGCCGAGGATGGCGTCCGGGTCCCGGAAGTCGGCCTCGATGTACGCCGTCCTGCCCTCGGGCGCGCTGGCCAGCAGCCCCTGGGAGAGGGTGAGGACGATGGGGTCGTTGTCGACGTACACCACCCGGGACCCGGGGGCCACCCGCTGGGCGATCTCGTGCAGGTTGGGCGAGGTGGGGATGCCGGTGCCGATGTCGAGGAACTGCCGTATCCCCGCCTCCTCGGCCAGCCAGCGCACCGCGCGGTTCATGAAGTCCCGGTTGGCGCGCATGTGGATCGGCAGGGCGGGCCACTCACGCGCCATGGCGTCGCCCGCCTCCTGGTCGGCGGGGTAGTAGTCCTTGCCGCCGAGGATGTAGTCGTAGATGCGCGCCGAGTGGGCGCTCTGGGTGTCGATGCGGTCGGCAGGCCATCCGTTGTCGGGCAACGCCGCCCCTCCCCTTCGGTCGGTCTCACTGGTGCACGCACGGTCGGTGTGACACACACATCAGAGCAGGAAGTCGGCGTCGCCCGCCTTCACCCCCGTCAGGAACCTGGTCATCTCGTACGGGGTGAAGACCAGCGCGGGGCCCTCCGGGTCGGTCGACCGGCGGACCGCCACCCGGCCGTCGGCGAGCTTCTTCACTTCCCCGCAGGCGCCTCCGGCGTCGTCGCTCCACGGCCTGGTCCAGCCGAGCGCGCCGCGTTCCCGGGACGGCGTTCCGCTGCGTACGGGGTGGTGCACGGGTCACAGCTCCTTGCGGATCGCGCCGAGGAGTGCCTCGGTCTTCCGGGCGGGCGTCGCCTGGGCGCCCAGCCGGTCCAGGGCCTCGCGGTAGACCACGACGTCGTCGCCCTTGTCCAGGTAGACCGCCCCCACCAGGCCGCTGAGGTAGACGATGTCGGGCAGTTCGGGTGCCCGGAACCGGAACAGGTGGTACGCCCCCGCGCGCATGGCGGGGTGCGGTCCGTTGGCGAACGGCATGATCTGCAACGTCACGTGCGGCCGGGAGTTGACCTCGACGAGGTGGTCGATCTGGGCGCGCATCACCTGGGCGCCGCCGACCGGCCATCTGAGTACCGTCTCGTCCATCACCACCCAGAGCCGGGGCGGTGACTCGCGGGCCAGCAGTTCCTGGCGGCGCATCCGCAGCGCCACCCGCCGTTCGGTGGCCTCCGCCGGGGCGTGCGGGTTGCCCGCGCCGAGCAGGGCGCGGGCGTAGCTCTCGGTCTGCAACAGGCCGTGCACGAACTGGTTCTCGTACGCGCGGATCTGCATCGCGGCCTGCTCCAGGCTGAGGTAGGCGGCGAACCAGTCCGGCATCACGTCGCGGTAGGTGTGCCACCAGCCGCGCTTGTTGGCCTCCCGGACGGACTTGAGGAAGGTGTCGATCTCCTGCTGGTCGCGCACCCCGTACGTCTGGATCAGCTTCTCGACGTCCGCGAGACGCAGCCGGGCGACCTTGGCGGACTCCATCCGGCGGATCGTGGAGTGGCTGACCCCGATCGCCGCACCCGCCTGCTCGTACGTCAGTCCGGCCCGGGTGCGCAGTTCCTCCAGCTGTCTGCCGAGGATCATGCGCAGGACGGAAGGGGCGCCGCCCCAGTCGGTCTCCGCGGTCACGCGCTACCCCTTTTTGCCCGACCTCCGCCAGGTTGTCTCCGGCGGTTCCGTTCCGGCACATCATGAGTGGTTGAAGGATGCACTTGACTCTCTGCACATTTCAACTCGCCAGTTGCGACGTGATGTTGGCAGGTGCCACAGTAGGCACACCGACTCGGTCGCCGCACGGCAGACACCGCAGCCTGGTAGAGGGGAGGGGCTGTGCGCGAGCACACGAAAGGCATACCGCGATGGCTCCGCCCTCCCCCTCCCGGCCGCCGGCCCGACTGCCCGGCGACAGGGACCGGTTACCCAGCCCCTCTCCCCTGCCGGATCTCCCCGACCGGCCACCCGGAGGCGAGCGCCACGGTCGACTCCCCGGGCCCCAGGGCCCCGACCGGCTCGCCTCCGGGCCTCGACCGCCCCACCGGACACAGACCTTCGTCCTGCCGGGGATCCCGGAGTCGGCGGGTCGGGCCCGCGGACGGCTGCGCGCCCTGCTGACCGCGTGGCACATCGACGAGGAGGCCCACGACAACGCCCTCCTCGTCGTCTCCGAACTCGTCGGCAACGCCGTCACCCACTCGGCGAGCGACCGGATCGTGTTCCGGGCACACCTCACCGCCACCGGCGCGCTCCGCGTGGAGGTGGCGGACCAGAACCGCGGTGGCGCCGACCCCCGCCCCCGCCGGTCCGGCCCCGGCGACCAGAGCGGACGCGGCCTGTTCCTGGTCGAGGCGCTCAGCAGCGCCTGGGGCGTCACCGGTCCCGGGCACCGCCAGGGCCGTACGGTCTGGGCCGAACTGCCCGGACCCGCGCCCCGGTCCCCCGCACCGCCCGCCAGCGGCGGCCCCGCGACCGCCCGGCCCACCCCCCACTCGGCCGAAGGACTCGACGCCCATGGACCGATCGCACACCCCTGACCTGTCCTGCCCCCGCCCCGCGCGCCGCCGCGCCACCCGCGCCCTGCCCATCCCCGCCCAACTCCCCACCAGCCTCGGCTACGACGCCGTGGGCACCCCGCGCGAGCACGGCGAGCGCATCCTGGCCTGCCTGCCCCGCGTCGGCTGTGTCTTCGCCGACGACCAGCGCTGGTGGTGGATCGTGCCGGCCGGATCCCACATCGGCGTCGACTGGCCCCCGACCGTCCGCTACGCCGTCGGCGCCCGGCTGTCCGACCCGTCCTGGACACCCACCCGCCCGCGGCCCGTGCCGCACCTGATCCACAGCCCCGACGCGGGCTCCCCGTACACCCCGCCGCTCCCGCTGTACTTCCTGGCCTGCCGTCTGACGGGCAGCGCCCCGCGCTGGTCGCTGGCCTTCCCCACCTGACGCACGGCACCGGAGCGGGTCCGTCCCCGTCGGCGGACCCCGCTTTCCCCGCCCTTCCTTTAGGCTGTGCAACCGTTCTGCCGATGAGGAGCTGGAGCAGTGGCCAGTCGCGAGCGCGGTGACGACAGCGGCGGCGCCCCGGACGAGGTGTGGCGCCGCTTCGCCGAGGACTGCCGTCGGTCCCCCGCCACCGGGGTGCCGCGGGAGCCGTCGGCGCGGGAACGGGCCGCGGGGGCACGGGTGGCGGCGCCGGGGCCGGCGGACGCCGTCGGTGAGCTGTGGCAGCCCGACGACGCCCGGGAGACCCCGGCCTGGCGCGACCTGGACGGCCCGGGCCGCCGTCGGCTGGTCTGCCGCGCGCTCGGCGCCGCCGCCGCGGTGGTGCTGTTCCTGCTCGTGGCCTCCGGCGGCCCGGGAAGCGGTCGGGAGGGGTACGAGACGCCGGGCGGTTCGATGGTCCAGCAGTCGGAGGACGCCCCCACCGACCGCCCCACCACCGCCGAGTCACCTCCCGAGGGCACCGACACCGACGACTGACAATCCCGGGGGAGGCAGTATCGTCGGGTGGACCCAGGGGGCACGAGGGGGACGCACGAGGGGGACGCACGAGGGGGACGGGGGGATCGACGTCGTACACGGTGACGCAGGGAGGCGGCAGCGATGACCCGGACCGGCACGGAACTCCGTCGGGTGGCCCGCGGGGTCAGACGACGCCTACGCAGACTGGCGGAGCCCCCGGTGCCCCAGTCCGCCCACCGGCTGGTGCCCGAGCCGGTGTTCATCATCTCCTCCGTCCGCTCCGGCTCCACGCTGCTGCGGGTCCTGCTCAACAGCCACCCCCTGATCCGCGCCCCGCACGAGATGCACCTGCGCACCCTGACGGTGGACCTCGGCAAGCCGTACTCCAAGAAGGCGATGTCCGAACTCGGACTTGACCAGCGGGAGTTGGAGTACCTCCTGTGGGACCGCGTGCTGCACCGGGAGCTGGTGCGCAGCGGCAAGCAGATCATCGTGGACAAGACGCCCGGCAACGCCGGGGTGTGGGAGCGACTGCACGAGGCGTGGCCGAAGGCGCGGTACGTCTTCCTGCTGCGGCACCCGGCGTCCATGGTGAGTTCGCTGATCAACAACCGCCCGGACCGGAAGCTGGGGGCGACGGTGAAGGAGGTCCTCGGCTATGTCGAGGCCGTCGAGGCGGCCCGCGCCGCGCTGCCCGGCCTCACCGTCCGCTACGAGACGCTCACCGAGCGGCCCGAGGACGTGACGCGCGAGATCTGCGCCTTCCTCGGCGTGGAGTGGACGCCGAGGATGCTGGACTACCGCAAGGTCGACCACGGTCCGTTCGTGCCGTTCATCGGCGACTGGAGCGAGAACATCAAGTCGGGGAGGATCCAGCGGGCCCGCCCGCTCCCCGCGCCCGAGGACGTCCCGGCGCCGCTGCGCGAGATCACCCGCGCCTGGGGATATCCGAGTTGACCGCGCGAGGCGACCGCCGGGGGGTGCGCTGCCGCTGCACCTGCCCCGGCGCCACGGTGTGGGTGACGGGCGGTCCCGTGGCCGACCGGCTGGCCGCCGCGTACGCGCTGGCGGAGCGGCTGCTCGGGGAGGGGCGGCGGGTGGAGGTGCTCGACCGGTTCGACGCGCTGTGCACCGACGCCCACCGGGTCGGAATCGTCGCGGAGGTGCTGGCCCGCAACGGCGTGGTGGCCGTGGTCCCCTGCGCGCCCCGGGCCATGGCCGCCGTACGCGCCCGGCACCGGGCCAGGGACACCCGTTACCTGGAAGTCCGCGTCAACGGGCACCTGGGCCCCGAGGAGTCGGTACTCGCCGTACACCGACAGCTCACCGGCCGCCCCTGAGGCCCCGCGCCCCCACCACGGCCTGCCAGGTTTACGCGCGGGAACGCCGTGGCTAGGGTGACCCGGTGTTCGCCCACCGGCCACTCCCGCAGCTCCAGTAAGAGGTGTTCCGTCCTGTCTGGGTTCCCGCACGAAGGAATCGTGAGCGAGACTCTGCCACGCGACCCCGCGCAGGCGCCGCCGCCACCGGCGGCCTCCGGCAGACCCACCGACCGGGCGGACCGGCAGCCGGGCAAGGGGCGGGACGCGTTCTTCGACAACGCCAAGTACCTGGCGATCGTCCTGGTCGCGGTGGGGCACGCCTGGGAGCCGCTGCGCGCCGGGAGCCGCACCGTCACCGCGCTCTACATGCTCGTGTACGCCTTCCACATGCCCGCGTTCATCATCGTCTCCGGCTACTTCTCGCGTAGCTTCGACGGGGCGCCGGGACGGCTGAGGCGGCTGCTGACCGGGATCGTCGTGCCGTACGTCGTCTTCGAGGTGGCGTACACCCTCTTCACCCGGTGGACCGACGGCGTGCCGGACCGTCCGATCACGCTGCTGGACCCGCACTACCTGACCTGGTTCCTGGCGGCGCTGTTCATCTGGCGGCTGACCACCCCGCTCTGGAAGCTCGTCCGCTGGCCGCTGCCGGTCGCCGTGGGGGTCGCCATGCTGGCCACCCTGTCACCGGGCATCGGCAAGGACCTCGACCTCCAGCGGGCGCTCCAGTTCCTGCCGTACTTCGTGCTGGGGCTGCTGCTGAAGCCGGAGCACTTCCAGCTGCTGCGCCGCCGGGCCGTGCGGATGCTGGCGGTGCCGGTGTTCTGCTGCGCGGCCCTCACCGCGTACTGGGCGGTGCCGCGGATGGACTACGCCTGGTTCTTCCACCGCTCGGCCGCCGAGGAGTTCGGCGTACCGTCCTGGTACGGGCCCGTGATGACGCTGGCCGTCTTCGGCTGCTCGACGGTCCTCGCCGCCTGCTTCCTGGCGCTCGTGCCGCGCCGCCGGATGTGGTTCACCGCGCTGGGCGCGGGCACCCTGTACGGCTATCTGCTGCACGGCTTCTTCATCCAGGCGGCCAGCCACTGGAACTGGGCCGACCACGCCTGGTTCCACCGGCCGCTGGGGGCGCTCACCGTCACCCTGGTCGCCGCGGCGGGTGTGACGCTGCTGTGCTCGCCGCCGGTGCGCGCGGTCTTCCGGGGCGTGGTGGAGCCGAGGATGGAGTGGGCCTTCCGGCGCCCGGAACGGGCCTGAGCCGGGGCCCCGGCCCGGGGGCGTGCCCTGCGCACGGGCGGACGGGCATCCACACCGTCGATGGCCGTACCCGGAGATCGGCCCGGACGGGGCGTTCCCACCGGGCCGCGCGGGCCGCAGGGTGGCGGTCACGTCCCCGCGCCTGGCGGGTACGCCCGGGAAGGGAACCACCCATGACCGCACCGCGCGGTACGGCAGCGGCCCGTGACCTCCGGCCGGCCCTCATGGGGGGCGCGATCGCCGGGTCCGCCGGCGCCGTCACCAGCGCCCTGGCCGACTACGCCGTCGCGGGGATGCCCGCCGACGCCACCGTCAACGCGCTGAACCACGGCGTCTCCGGGCTGGTCGCGAGCTTCCTCGCCGGCTCCTCGGCCTGGTGGGGTACCAGCGGCGGGCCGCCCGGCGCGGATGACACCGCCTGACCGGTTCGCCGGGCGGCGCCGTCTGCGACGATGGACCCAGCTCCGTCGGGAGCGTGCGACGGGTCGGGGCGTCGGTGGCCACCCCCCGCGTCGCGGGGAGCGCGGAACAGCCACCGGCGCTGGAGGGGACGTGTGGGAAGGGAACAGCCGGATCGCCGTGCTGTCCGCCTTGCCGTTCACCATGATGACCCTGGTGTCACTGGTGGACATCGCCATCGGGCCCTCGGTGGGGCTGCTGCCGCTGCTGTCGCTGGGGCCCGCCTTCGCCCCGCTGGTCGGCGGCTGGCGGCGGACCGCCGCGGTCGGGCTGGTGTCGATGCTGCTCACCGTCGGCCTCGGTCTGTACGACGGTCTGCTGGACGGGGCCCGCGGCTATGTGAGCGTGCTGTCGGTGCTCGGGGTGACCGCGGCGGGCCTGGTCGCGGTGGCGATGCGGCAGCGGCGGGAGGCGGAACTGGCCAGCGTGCGGTCGATCGCCGAGGCCGCGCAGCGGGTGCTGCTCAAGCCGGTGCCGCGGCTCGCGGGGCAGCTGCGGGCCGCGGTGTCGTACACCTCCGCCGTGGCCGAGGCCCGGATCGGCGGCGACCTGTACGAGGTGGTCGCGGCGCCGCAGGGGGTGCGGGTGGTCGTGGGTGACGTGCAGGGCAAGGGCCTGGAGGCGGTGGAGACCGCGGCCGTGGTCCTCGGCGCCTTCCGCGAGGCCGCCCTGGACGAGGCCGACCTGACGCGGGTGGGGCACCGGCTCTCGCGGTCCGTGGACCGGCAGCTGGAGGGCGAGAAGTTCGTCACCGCGATCCTCGCCGAGGTGACCGACCACGAGGTCACCTTCCTCAACTACGGCCATCCGGCGCCGCTGGTGATCCGCGCCGACGGCTCCTCCGCGCTGCCGGAACCCGACGTCTACGCGCTGCCGCTGGGGCTGGGCGCGCACGGCACGTCCGAACCGCGGCCGTACCGGGCCGACTTCCGCCCCGGGGACCAACTGCTGCTCTACACCGACGGCATCACGGAGGCCCGGGACGGCGAGGGGCGCTTCTACCCGCTGGCCGACCGGGCCCACCTGCTCAAGGAGCACGACCCGGAGTCCGCCCTGGACGCCTTACGGCGGGACCTGCTCCAGCACGTCGGGGGCCCGCTCCAGGACGACGCGGCGATGCTGCTGCTGCGCTACCGCTGAGACGGGCCGCGCCCCCGGCTGCCGCTCCGCCCACGGCGGCCCCTGGTCCGCCTCACGGTCCACCGGCTACGGTGATCACCGTGACCGCTCCGACCGATGAGAACGCCCCGGGCCGCCACGGCCCCACCGCGACCACCGAGGCCGACTGCCGCGAGGTGGGCCGGGTGCGCACCGAGTACGCGCCCGCCTACGACGGGGACCCCGACCCCGGCGAGATCGTCTGGACGTGGGTGCCGTATGAGGAGAACGACGGACGGGGCAAGGACCGTCCCGTGCTGGTGGTGGCCCGGGAGGCGGCCGGCACGCTGCTCGCCGTACAGCTGTCCAGCAGGCGGCACGACGGGGAGCGGGACTGGTTGCCGATCGGCAGCGGACCGTGGGACCGGTCGGGCCGGGACTCCTGGGTCGGAGTGGACCGCGTCCTGCGGCTGCACGAGCGGGGGATGCGGCGGGAGGCCTGCGCGCTGGACCGGATGCGGTTCAACTCCGTACGCCACCGGCTGCGGGAGCGCTACGGCTGGGACTGACACCCCGCCCACGCCGTACGACAGCGGCGACGGACCCTACGGCTGGAGCTGACGCTCCGGGAACGCCTGCTCGAACGCGGCCCGCACCGTGTGACCCGGGGTGCGGTCAAGGACGCCGAACACCACCTGCGCGAAGGTCCCGGCGAACCGCCCACCGGGCCCGAGCAGCGCCCGGAACGCGCCCGCGACCCGCGCCGGGTCGTTGCGGAAGACGCCGCAGCCCCAGGCGCCGAGGACGAGCCGCCGGTAGCCGTGGTGCGCGGCCGTCTCCAGCACCCGCTCGGCGCGGCGGGCGAGGGCCGTCGGCAGCTCGGCCGCCCGCTGCGGGGTACGGCTCAGCACCACGCCCGCGTTCGGCGCGGCGGCGGTGAGGAACCCGGCGTGGAACGGCTCGTCGAGGAGACGGCCGCGGTCGTCGCGGAAGACCGGCACGGCGGGTGAGTGGATGACCCGGTCGGTGTAGAACGGGTCGCGGTGGGCGCGGTGGTGGTCGTAGAACTCCGGCGCCCGCAGCTGGCAGGTGTAGAGCGCGGAGGCCCGGCACAGGGCCTCCTCCTGCGCCTGCGCGCCGTTGAGGTAGCCGCCGCCGGGGTTCCGGGCCGAGGCGAAGTCGAGGACGGCGACCGGGTCGGGGTCCGCCCACAGCATCCTGCGGGCGGCCTCCAGACTGCTCTCGCCGGTGACCTCGAACGAGGTCGGCACGGACGGCACCACCTCGACCGGCACCGGCTCCGGGCCGTGCATCCGCGTACCGTCCCGGGCCGCGTCGACGGCCGCGGCGAGGGAGACCCACCGCCCGTCCGAGGCGCGGTAGCCGCCCGCGGCGACGATCTCCTCCGTCTCGCGGGCGATGCCGCGCAGGCGCGCGCTCATGGCGCCACCCCCGTGTGCGCCATGGGCGCGCGCCCCGCGGACGTCATCACTCGGTCATCTCCCCGTCGTCTCCCCCGCCGTGCCCGTGAACGCATCGTGAGCGATGCTGGTCGTGCGGTGCAACAGAGTTTCCCGGCCGCCGGAACTCCCACGGGATCCGGCGGCCGGGTCCGGAAAAAGCCCGCCTTGCACCCTTGTGCGGAACGGCGCGACGGTCTTGGGTGGGACGGGTGTGCCGGGTCGGGCCCTCACGGGCCGGGTCCGGCGACATGGTGGAATCTCAGGAGGATCCCGACATGTCCCAAGCAAGAACCACTCCCCACCGGAGTGGGGGCACCGATACCCGCACCGCCGTCACGGACGCCGAGGTGGAAGCCCTCGTGAGGGGCATCTGCTTCAAGACCGGACCGCCGCGCTCCCTGGGCGTCGAAGTGGAATGGCTCGTCCAGGAGCTGCGCGCCCCGCGGCTCCCCGTCTCGACCGAACGTCTCGAAGCGGCCTACGCCGCCCTGCGGACCGTGCCCCTGAACTCGGCGCTCACCGTCGAACCCGGTGGCCAGCTGGAACTCAGCTCGCCGCCCGCCGCCTCCCTCATGGAGTGCGTGGGCACCGTCTCCGCCGACCTCGACGCCGTCCGCGCGGCACTGCGCGAGCACGGCCTCGGCCTCCTCGGCATCGGCCAGGACCCCTGGCACCCGCCCCGGCGCTTCCTGCGCCAGCCGCGCTACGACGCCATGGAAGCCTGTCTCGACCGCGCCGGCCCCGCCGGGCGCGCCATGATGTGCACCTCCGCCTCCGTCCAGGTCTGTCTGGACGCGGGCACCGAGGAGCCGGGCCCGCTCGGGCACGTCCGCCGCTGGTGGCTGGCCCACCAGCTGGGCGCGGTCCTGGTGGCCGCGTTCGCCAACTCCCCGCTCGCCGGACGGCAACCGACCGGCTGGCGCTCCACCCGGCAGCTGACCTGGACGGAGATCGGCGCGGACCGGGCGGGCGCGCCTCCGCTGGACGCCGACCCGCGCGGCGCCTGGGCCCGGCACGTGCTGGACGCCCCGGTGATGTGCGTACGGCGGGACGGCGGGCCGTGGGAGGTGCCCGAGGGGCTGACCCTACGGGAGTGGACCCGGTCGGGCGGTCCCCGGCCGCCCACCCGTGACGACGTCGACTACCACCTGACGACGCTGTTCCCGCCGGTCAGGCCCCGGGGCCACCTGGAGCTGCGGATGATCGACGCGCAGCCCGGCGAGGACGGGTGGATCGTGCCGCTCGCGGTGACGGCCGCGCTGTTCGACGACGCGCAGGCCGCCGAGACCGCCTACCGGACCGTGAAGCCGCTGGCCGAGCGGGCGCTCGGGCTGCCCGCGCCGCACAACCCGCTGTGGGTCGACGCCGCCCGGCACGGGCTCGCCGACCCGGAGCTGCACGAGGCGGCCGTGGCCTGCTTCGAGGCGGCCCTCGCGGGCCTGCCCCGGCTCGGCGCCACCGCCGACGTGGTCGGCGCCGTCACCGGGTACCGGGACCGCTACGTCGTGCCGGGCCGCTGCCCCGCCGACGACCTGCTGGACGAGCTGGACGGGAAGGACCTGAGCACATGACCGAGCACGTCACCGAAACCGCCGTCGACACCGAAGCGTTCCGGGAGCGTGCGCTGGCCTCGCTGCTCACCGCCCGGGACCGGACCACCCTGCTGACGTCCTGCGTCGAGGGGCCGGACCTCACCGCCCAGCACTCGCCGCTGATGTCGCCGCTGGTGTGGGACCTGGCCCACATCGGCAACCAGGAGGAGCTGTGGCTGCTGCGGGCGGTCGCCGGGCAGGACGCGATCCGGCCCGAGATCGACAGCCTGTACGACGCCTTCGAGCACCCGCGCGCCGAACGCCCCAGCCTGCCGCTGCTGTCGCCCGAGGAGGCGCGCAGGTACGCCGCCGAGGTCCGCGGGCGGGCGCTGGACGTGCTGGCGTCGACCGCGTTCCAGGGCACGCGGCTGACGGAGGCGGGCTTCGCCTTCGGCATGATCGCCCAGCACGAGCAGCAGCACGACGAGACGATGCTGATCACCCACCAGCTCCGCACGGGCCCGCGGGCGCTCACCGCCCCGGACCCGGAGCCGGTGCCGCTGTTCACCGGACCGGCCGAGGTGCTCGTCCCCGGCGGCCCGTTCACCATGGGCACCTCCACCGAACCCTGGGCGCTGGACAACGAACGGCCCGCGCACCGGCGCGAGGTGGCGCCGTACTGGATCGACACCACGCCGGTGACGAACGGCGCCTACCAGGCGTTCGTCGAGGACGGCGGCTACGAGGAGCCGCGCTGGTGGACGGCGGAGGGCTGGGACCACATCCGCCGCCACGCCATCAGGGCGCCGCTGTACTGGCGCCGGGACGGCGGGCAGTGGCTGCGCCGCCGCTTCGGCGTCACCGAGGTGGTGCCGGCCGACGAGCCGGTGCTGCACGTGTGCTGGTACGAGGCCGACGCCTACGCCCGCTGGGCCGGGCGGCGGCTGCCCACCGAGGCGGAGTGGGAGAAGGCGGCCCGCTTCGACCCGGCGACCGGCGGCTCCACCCGCTACCCGTGGGGCGACGCCGACCCGGCGCCCGAGCACGCCAACCTCGGCCAGCGGCACCTGCGCCCGGCCCCGGCGGGCAGCTACCCGGCCGGGGAGTCACCGCTGGGGGTACGGCAGTTGATAGGCGACGTGTGGGAGTGGACGGCGAGCGACTTCACGCCGTACCCGGGCTTCACGGCGTTCCCGTACAAGGAGTACTCGGAGGTGTTCTTCGGGCCCGACCACAAGGTGCTGCGCGGCGGTTCGTTCGCGGTGGACCCGGTGGCCTGCCGGGGCACGTTCCGCAACTGGGACTACCCGGTCCGGCGGCAGATCTTCTCCGGCTTCCGCACCGCCCGCTCGGCGCCGGTGGCGGCCTGATGTGCCGTCATATCGCCTACGTGGGGCCGGAGGTGCCGCTCGGCAGACTCCTGGTCGAGCCACCGCACGGGCTGTACCGGCAGTCGTGGGCGCCGCGTCGGCAGCGCCACGGGACGGTCAACGCCGACGGGTTCGGCGTCGGCTGGTACGCCGGGGGCGACCCGGTTCCGGCGCGCTACCGCCGGGCCGGGCCGATCTGGGCCGACCTGTCGTTCGCGGACCTGGCCCGGGTGGTGCGCTCGGCGGCACTGCTGGCCGCCGTACGGGACGCCACCCTGGCGGGCGCGGACGCCGAGGCCGCGGCGGCGCCGTTCGCCTCGGGGCGCTGGTTGTTCAGCCACAACGGCGCCGTCCGGGGCTGGCCCGGCTCGCTGGCCGCGCTGTCCCGGAGCCTGCCGCCCGAGGACCTGCTGAGCCTGGAGGCCAGAAACGATTCCGCACTGGTCTGGGCGCTGGTCCTGGCCCGGCTGCGGGCCGGGGACGACCCGGGTCTGGCGCTGTCCGCCGCGGTGGCGGAGGTCGCCTCCGCCGCCCCGGAGTCCCGGCTCAACCTGCTGCTGACCGACGGCACCTCGATCGCCGCGACCGCCTGGGGCGACACGCTCTGGTACCGCTCGCTGCCCGGCGGCGGCACCGTCGTCGCCTCCGAGCCCGCCGACGACGCCCCCCAGTGGCGCGAGGTCCCCGACCGCACCCTGCTCACCGCCGGCCGCACCGAGGTGCGGCTCACCCCGCTCAAGGAGCCGAGCGACGCCTCGCTCCCCGCACCGCCGAAGGAGCCCCGCTCGTGAGTCCGTTCCTTCTCACCCGGACCCTGCCCGAGGACGCCACCGACGCCGCGCTGCGCGCCGACGTCCTGCTGGGCCTGACCCGCGATCCGAAGACGCTGCCGCCGAAGTGGTTCTACGACGCCCGGGGCAGCGAGCTGTTCGAGCGGATCACCGAACTGCCCGAGTACTACCCGACCCGCGCGGAGCGGGAGATCCTGCTCAACCGGGCCGCCGAGATCGCCGCGGCGGCCCGCCCGCGCACCCTGGTGGAGCTGGGCTCCGGCTCCTCGGACAAGACCCGGCACCTGCTCGACGCGCTGCCGGGCCTGGACACCTACGTGCCCGTCGACGTCAGCGAGAGCGCCCTCACCCAGGCCGGGCAGGCGCTGGTGGCCGAGCGGCCGGGGCTGCGGGTGCACGCCCTGATCGCCGACTTCACCGCCCGGATCGAGCTGCCGGAGACACCGGGGCCCCGGCTGGTGGCGTTCCTCGGCGGCACCATCGGCAACCTGCTGCCCGCCGAGCGTGCCGAGTTCCTCGGCGCGGTGCGGGCGCTGCTCTCCCCGGGCGACGCCCTGCTGCTCGGCACCGACCTGGTCAAGGACGAAGAGGTCCTGGTGCGGGCGTACGACGACGCGGCCGGGGTGACGGCCGCGTTCAACAAGAACGTGCTGGCGGTCGTCAACCGTGAGCTGGGCGCCGACTTCGATCCGGACGCGTTCACCCATGTGGCCCTGTGGGACGCCGGGTGCGAGTGGATCGAGATGCGGCTGCGGGCCCGTACCGCGCAGACCGTGAAGATCCCCACGCTGGACCTCGCCGTGGACTTCGCGGCGGGCGAGGAACTGCGCACCGAGGTGTCGGCGAAGTTCCGCGAGGACGGCGTACGGGCGGAACTCGCCGTGGCCGGCCTTGAGCTGACGCACTGGTGGACGGATGCCGAGGACCGGTTCGCGCTGTCGCTGAGCGTGGTGCCGTAGCGGTCAGGACAGGGGTACCGCCAGCGCCTCGGTGACGCGCCGGGAGGCGTTGCGGGCCTCTGTCGCCGGGTCGGCGCCGTTGAGGACCCTGGTCATGTACTCCTTGATCGGGTTGTCCGCCTCGACGTTGGCCCACTCCGGGGTGGCGGGGGTCGCCCGGCCCCGCGCCGCCCCGGCCGCCATGGCGGCGACGCCCTCCTCCCCGGCGACCGCGCTGGCCAGCGTCGTCTTGTTGGGCACGTAGTTCATCGTGCGGGCCAGCTCGGTGTTCCACTTCTCCCCGGCCAGCGCGGAGACGACGGCGATCGCGCCCTCCCGGTGGTCGGTGTTCTTCGGTACGACGAGGTCGGAGCCGCCGGTGAAGACGGCGCCGGGCTGCTCGGCGGTCGGTCCCGGTACCGGGAAGAAGCCCAGCTTGCCCTCCAGGTCGGGGTTCTCCTGGAGGATGGTGCGGGCGGTGCCGGGGACGGCGACGATCTGCGCGACCTGTCCCGCGGCGAACATTCCGGCCTGCGGCGGGTGTTCCTCGTCGGCGTCGACGGGGCCCTCGCCGAGCTCCTGGAGCCGGCGGTAGAAGTCCATGCCGCGCAGGGCGGCGGGGCTGTGCAGGGTGCCCTGCCAGCTCCCGCCGGTGTCCTTGGCGAGGTCGCCGCCCTCGTCCCAGATGAACCCGGCGAGGGTGTACCAGTCCTGTCCGGCGAGGTAGATGCCCTGGTTGCCGTCGGTGTTGAGCTGTTCGGTGGCGGTGAGCCACTCCTCGCGGGTCTTGGGCGGTTCGTCGATCCCGGCCTGGGCGAAGAGGTCCTTGCGGTAGACGACGACCCGGTTGGCCGCGTACCAGGGGATGCCGTACTGCTGGGAGAGCTGCTCGCCGGGTTCGGCGAGGCCGGGCAGCCAGTCGCGCATCCCCCAGTCCCGCATGGACTCCAGGGTCAGGTCGAGCAGGCCGCCGCCGTCGACGTACTGCGAGACCTGGGTGTTGCCGACCTCGATGACGTCGGGGCCGTCCGGGGAGCCGCCCTGGAGGGCGGTGTGCACCTTGTCCCCGATGCCGGTCCACTCCTGGATGCGGATGTCGAGGTCGAGGTCGGTGTGCTCGCTCTCGAACTCCTCGGTGAACCGGTCGATGAACTCCTGGGACGCGCTGCCCTTCATCAGCCACACGGTGACCGTGTGCCGCTCGGCTCCGTCGTCCCCGGGCAGCAGACCGCAGCCGCTGGTCAGGGTGGCGGACAGACATACGCACGCGAGCAGACGGCCTGCGGGTGGTCTCACGAGGGGTCCTGTTCTGTCTGTGGACAGGGTCGAGGGGCCCGACGTGGGGGGACGAGCGCGTCGCTCGCACGGGTGTGCTGGATTTTGGTATGGACCAATGCGGAGGTCAAGCGGAACGGGGAACCCGGAGGCGACGCCTCGCGCTCCGTCGCAGCCTGGGGCACCGTTGAGTGACGTACGACACACCGAACACGACGGAAGGAACCCCCGTATGTCGAACCACACCTACCGGGTCACGGACATCGTCGGCACCTCGCCGGACGGCGTGGACCAGGCCATCCGCAACGGCATCGGCCGCGCCTCGCAGACCCTGCGCAACCTCGACTGGTTCGAGGTGACCGAGGTGCGGGGCCAGTTGAACGACGGGGAGATCGCCCACTGGCAGGTGAGCATGAAGGTCGGCTTCCGCCTGGACGACGCGGACTGACGGGCAGCGCGCCCGGGGGTCAGGTGCGGCCCTCCCGCTCCTGGGCCGTCTTCAGCGCGACGGACGGGGTCGCCCAGCGGGCGCGGACGACGGTGAAACCCGCCCGTTCGGCGTCGTCGCAGACCAGTTCGTCGTCGTCGACCAGCACCCGGACGTCCCGGGTGCGGGCGAGGCGGCGCAGGACCTCCAGTTTGGTGCGGCGGGCGGGTCTGCGGTCGTCGTCGCGGCGCATGTGCACCGTGCCCCCGGGCAGTCCGTGCGCCGCGAGCCACTCCACGGTGTCGCGCCGGCACCGCTCGGGACGGCCGGTGAGGTAGACGACCTCGCACTCCTCGGCGCTCTCCCGGACCAGCGCCACCCCCTCGGCCAGCGGCGGGTCGTGCGGCGCGGCGGCGAAGAAGGCGTCCCAGTCCCGGGGCCCGCGCTGGAGGAACCGCTGCCGGTGGGCGGTGTCGGCGAGGGTGTTGTCCAGGTCGAACACGGCGACGGGGCGCTCGCTGTGGGCTGTCACCCGGCCACCCTAGACAACGGCCGCGCGGGAATGCCCGGGCCTCCCAGGCGTTGACCCTTGCGTGACTTCCGTGCTGGCGTCGACGCGCTTCTCCGTCCTCGACCGATCCCGCACCCGCGAGGGACGGCCGGTCGGGGAGGCACTGCGGGACACCGTGGAGCTGGCGCGGGAGGCCGAACGGCTCGGCTACCACCGCTTCTGGGTCGCCGAGCACCACGGCGTGCCCGGGGTCGCGGGCTCCGCGCCGACGGTGCTGGCCGCCGCGGTGGCCGCCGCGACCCGCACCATCCGGGTCGGCACCGGCGGCGTGATGCTCCCCAACCACCAGCCCCTCGTCGTCGCCGAGCAGTTCGGCGTCCTGGAGTCGCTGTACCCGGCGCGGATCGACATGGGTCTGGGCCGCTCGGTCGGCTTCACGGGCGGGGTGCGCAGGGCGCTCGGCCGGGACCGGCACGCCGCGGACGACTTCGCCGCCCAGCTCGACGACCTCCTCGGCTTCTTCCGCGGCACCTCACCGACCGGGGTACGGGCCCGCCCCGCCGAGGGTCTGACCGTGCCGCCGTTCGTGCTGGCGATGGGCGAGGGCGCGGACATCGCGGCCCGCGCGGGACTGCCGATGGTGATCGGCGACCTCAGGAACCGGGACCGGATGCGCCGTGGCGTCGACCGCTACCGCGAGCGCTTCCGCCCCTCCCCCTGGGCGGCCGAGCCGTACGTCGTGGTCTCCGGCACCGTCGCGGTCGCCGCCACACCCGACGCGGCCCGGCGACTGCTGGTCCCCGAGGCCTGGTCGATGGCCCACTCCCGCACCCACGGCACCTTCCCGCCGCTACCGCCCGCCGAACGCGTCGAGGCGCTCACCCTCACCGCGCGGGAACGCGGCTTCTACGAGGAGGGCCTCGCCGGTCAGGTCGCGGGCACCGCGGAGCAGGTCGCGCACGAGCTGGAGACGGTGCTGAAGGAGACCGGGGCGCAGGAGGTGCTGGTCACGACCAGCACCTTTGACCGCGCCGCCCTGCTGGACTCCTACCGGCGGCTGGCTGAGCTGTTCGCCGGCTGACGCGGGCGGCCCGGACGGCCGCCCGCCGCCACGGGGCGCCGGGTCAGCCGTCCTGCGGCCGGATGTCGTCCGGCTCGACGCCCTCGGCCTCGATGTGCTCCTTGCGGACCTGGCCGCGTACGGTCTCCTCCTCGGTCTGCTCGTCGGTGGTCATCCGCACCCGCTCCACGGGCACCGCCTCGGTCTCCACGACGGGGCGCTCCTCATGGAGGGTGACCTCGTGCTCGGCCTCGCCGATCTGCGGACCGGAGAGCGCGGCGTCGCGGTTGGCATCGGTGATGGGCTCCCGTTCGACGCGGACCTCCTCGTGCCGCAGCGGCACGGTCGTCTCGACCTCCTCGGTGACCACGTACTTGCGCAGCCGCGCCCGTCCTGCCTCCCGGCGCTCGACGCCGACGTGCATCTGCTCCTCGGAGCGGGTCATGGCGTCGTCGTCGGCGTACTGCCCGGTCCCGCCCGCCGCACCGGCGGTACCGGCCGTCCCCGCGGTACCGGCCGTCCCCGCGGCGCCCATCGCGCCCGCCGTGCCCGCGGCGTAGCCGGTCTGGCCATACTGCTCGCCCTGACCGTACTGGCCGGTCTCGCCGCCGTCGTCGAGGACGCTGTCCCAGGTGATGCCGTAGTAGTCGTAGAGGCGGTGCTCCTCCGACTCCGACAGGTGGCCGCCCGCGTCGACGTCCACGTTGGGGGCTTCCTTGACCTGGTCCTTGCGGTACGGGATCTCGACGTGGTCCTCGACGAGGCGGGCCTCCCGGATCGGGACGAAGGACTCGTTGGAGCCGAACCACCCGGTCTTGACGGTCACCCATTCGGGGCGGCCGGTCATGTCGTCGAAGAAGACGTGCTTGGCCTCACCGATCTTGTGGCCCTCTCCGTCGTAGACGGGGTGGTCGAGTACGTTGCTGATCTGGTCGCGGGTGATCATCTGGCATCACCCTCCTTCCGGAATGCGGTGCGACCTGTTCCGAGTCACCGCCACAAGAATCGAGAAACAGGACAAAAGCGCCTCTAGTCACACATTTCTGGGCGGATCGAGCCAGAGTGCGCCGGTCCGGGTGGCTGCCGGGCGGGATCACGGGACGTACGTCCACCTCCGCGACCAGGCCACGGGTGGCGGCCACCCGCCAGAGGGAGGCCAGCAGGGAGTCGTCGCCGACGAAGGCGGCGGCCGTGCTGACGGCCCCGCTGTCCAGGCGGTAGCCGAGCCGTACGGGCTGCACCGGGACGCCCGCGTCCAGGGCCGCCTGGAAGACGGCCCGCCGGAAGGTGCCCCGCGCGCGCCCGCACCAGGTGCTCCCCTCGGGGAACACACCGACCGCGGCGCCGGAGCGCAACGCGTCCGCGAGGTGGGCGACGGTGCCCGGGAGGGCGCGCAGCCGGTCGCGTTCGAGGAAGACCACCCCGGCCCGCGCGGCCAGCGCCCCGGCGACCGGCCACCGCCGTATCTCCGCCTTGGCGATCAGCCGGGCGGGGCGTACGGCGGCCAGCAGCGGGATGTCCAGCCAGGAGATGTGGTTGGCGACCAGCAGCACCCCGCCCGACGGGGCGGCGCCCCCGCGCACCCGGACCCGCACGCCCGCGGCCCGCACCACCGTCAGCGCCCAGCGGCGCACCAGCCCGGCCGGGACGCGCCCGCCCAGCGGCAGCAGCGCGACCCCGGCGAGCAGCACCACCGCCACGGCCGTCAGCCGCAGCACGGCCCGCGCCGTCACCGCGCCCCGCCCCGCGGGCTCGACGCACGCCCGCGGGGTGCAGGGCGCGCCGGGCAGCCAGACGCTCATCAGACCGACGGGACGAGGGAGAGGAAGTGCCGCAGGTAGCGCTCGTTGACCCGGCGCATCGACAGCAGCACGTACAGGTCGGCGACCCCGAAGTCCGCGTCGTGCGCGGGTTCGCCGCACACCCGGGCGCCGAGGCGGAGGTAGCCGCGCAGCAGGGGCGGCAGTTCGGTGCGCCCGGCCGGGCGGGCCACGCCGTCCGGGTTCCACGGCAGCAGCGGCCGTACCCGGTGCTCCGGCGGCGCCAGGTGCTTGTCGCGCACCCGGTCCCAGGTGGCGGCGGCGAGGGCACCGCCGTCGGCGAGCGGTACGGAGCAGCAGCCCGCCAGCCACTCGTGTCCGCGGTCGACCATGTAGCGGGCGATCCCGGCCCAGATCAGGCCGATGACGGTGCCGTCGCGGTGGTCGGGGTGGACGCAGGAGCGGCCGACCTCGACCAGCTGGCCGCGGATCGGGTCCAGCGCGGTGAGGTCGAACTCGGCCTCGGAGTAGAGCCGCCCGGCGACGGCGGCCCGCTCCGGCGGCAGCAGGCGGTAGGTGCCGACGACCTGCCCGGTGTGGTTGTCGTGGACGAGCAGGTGGTCGCAGTACGCGTCGAACGCGTCGGCGTCGACACCCGGCTCGGCGCTGGCGAGCAGCGCGCCCATCTCCCCGGCGAAGACGTCGTGCCGCAACCGCTGGGCGGCGCGGACGTCGGCCTCGTCGCGGGCCACGGTGACGGTGTAGCGGGTGGGGGCCGCGGGCTGTCGGGGACGGTCGAGCGTGGACACGCCGGTCATGGGTTTCTCCTGGTCAGGGCGGGGTGACGGCGAGCGGTGCCGTCGCCCCTTGTTCTTCCGAGACCGGTTGGCGCCCACGTGACGACCGCCGGGAGAGCTGATGTGAACCTGTTGAACGGCAGAAACCAGACGGGGCCGGGAATGAGCACCACCCCGGCCCCGCCCGCCCGCCGTCCCGGCGAACGTCCTCGGGGCTACCGCTTCCCCGCCTTCCGCGTGGCCCGCAGCCACTCCTTGTTCATGCTGGTGATGGACATCAGCGGGATGCCCTTGGGGCAGGCGGTGGCGCACTCCCCGGTGAGGGTGCAGCCGCCGAAGCCCTCGTCGTCCATCTGCGCGACCATGTCGAGCACCCGCGTCTCCCGCTCGGGCGCCCCCTGCGGCAGCACGTTCAGGTGGTTGACCTTCGCGGAGGTGAACAGCATCGCCGCGCCGTTGGGGCAGGCGGCCACGCACGCCCCGCAGCCGATGCACTCCGCGTGCTCGAAGGCGGACTCCGCGTCCGGCTTCGGCACCGGCGTGGCGTGCGCCTCCGGCGCGGACCCGGTGGGGGCGGTGATGTAGCCGCCCGCCTGGATGATCCGGTCGAACGCCGACCGGTCCACCACCAGGTCCTTGATCACCGGGAACGCGGACGCCCGCCACGGCTCGATGTCGATGGTGTCGCCGTCCTCGAAGGACCGCATGTGCAGCTGGCAGGTCGTGGTGCGCTCCGGGCCGTGCGCGTCGCCGTTGATCACGAGCGAGCAGGCGCCGCAGATGCCCTCGCGGCAGTCGTGGTCGAAGGCGACCGGGTCCTCCCCCTTGAGGATGAGTTCCTCGTTGAGGGTGTCGAGCATCTCCAGGAAGGACATGTCGGAGGAGATGCCGTCCACCTCGTACGTGGACATGGCGCCTTCGGCGTCGGCGTTGCGCTGCCGCCAGACGCGCAGGGTGAGCCTCATGCGTAGCTCCGCTGGGTGGGGTGGACGTACTCGAAGACGAGGTCTTCCTTGTGCAGCACGGGGGCCGTGCCGGTGCCGGTGAACTCCCAGGCCGCGGCGTAGGAGAACTCCTCGTCGCGGCGGGCGGCCTCACCGTCGGGGGTCTGGGACTCCTCGCGGAAGTGGCCGCCGCAGGACTCGGCGCGGTGCAGCGCGTCGAGGCACATCAGCTCGGCCAGCTCCAGGTAGTCGACGACGCGGTTGGCCTTCTCCAGCGACTGGTTGAACTCCTCGCCGGTACCGGGCACCTTGATCCGCCGCCAGAACTCCTCGCGGATCTGCGGGATGCGTTCCAGCGCCTTGCGCAGTCCGGAGTCGGTGCGGGCCATGCCGCAGAACTCCCACATCAGCTCGCCGAGTTCGCGGTGGAAGGAGTCCGGGGTGCGGTCGCCGTCGACGGCGAGCAGCCGCTCCAGGCGCTCGCTGGTCTCCGCCGTCACCGCGCGCACGGCCGGGTGGTCGCCGGTCAGCGGCTCCTGGTGCGGGTTGCGGGCCAGGTAGTCGTTGAGGGTGGCGGGGAGCACGAAGTACCCGTCGGCCAGGCCCTGCATCAGCGCGGAGGCGCCGAGCCGGTTGGCGCCGTGGTCGGAGAAGTTGGCCTCACCGATCGCGAACAGCCCGGGTACGGTGGTCTGGAGGTCGTAGTCGACCCACAGGCCGCCCATCGTGTAGTGCACGGCCGGGTAGATCCGCATCGGCACCTGGTACGGGTCCTCGTCGGTGATCCGCTGGTACATGTCGAAGAGGTTGCCGTACCTCGCCTCGACGGCCTCGCGCCCCATCCGCCGGATCGCGTCCGCGAAGTCCAGGTAGACGCCCTGCCCGCCGGGGCCCACGCCCCTGCCCTCGTCGCAGACGTTCTTCGCGGCGCGGGAGGCGATGTCGCGCGGGACCAGGTTGCCGAAGGACGGGTAGACGCGCTCCAGGTAGTAGTCGCGCTCGTCCTCGGGGATCTGGTGCGGGGGCCGGTCGTCGCCCTTGGCCTTCGGCACCCAGATCCGGCCGTCGTTGCGCAGCGACTCGCTCATCAGGGTCAGCTTGGACTGGTGGTCGCCGGTGCGCGGGATGCAGGTCGGGTGGATCTGCGTGAAGCACGGGTTGCCGAAGTACGCGCCGCGCCGGTGCGCCCGCCAGACGGCGGTGGCGTTGGAGTTCATGGCGTTCGTCGACAGGTAGAAGACGTTGCCGTAGCCGCCGGAGGCGAGGACGACGGCATCCGCGAAGTAGGTGTCGATCCGGCCGGTGACCAGGTCCCGGGCGACGATCCCGCGCGCCCTGCCGTCCACGACGATCAGGTCGAGCATCTCGGTACGCGGGTGCATCTCGACGTTCCCGGCCGCGATCTGCCTGCTCAGCGCCTGGTAGGCGCCGAGGAGGAGTTGCTGGCCCGTCTGGCCGCGGGCGTAGAAGGTGCGGGAGACCTGGACACCGCCGAAGGAGCGGGTGTCGAGCAGACCGCCGTACTCGCGGGCGAACGGCACGCCCTGCGCCACGCACTGGTCGATGATCTCCACGGAGATCTGCGCGAGCCGGTGCACGTTGGACTCCCGGGCCCGGAAGTCGCCGCCCTTGACGGTGTCGTAGAACAGCCGGTGCACGGAGTCGCCGTCGTTGCGGTAGTTCTTCGCCGCGTTGATGCCTCCCTGCGCGGCGATGGAGTGGGCGCGGCGCGGGGAGTCCTGGTAGCAGAACTGGACGACGTGGTAGCCCTGCTCGGCGAGGGTGGCCCCGGCGGAGCCGCCCGCGAGGCCGGTGCCGACGACGATCACGGTGTGCTTGCGCCGGTTGGCCGGGTTGACCAGCTTCGCCTCGAAGCGGCGCTTGTCCCAGCGCTCGTGGACCGGACCGGCCGGGGCCTTGGTGTCGGCGACCGGCTCGCCCGTCGTGTAGTGCGTGTACTCAGCGGACATGTCAGCTCACCAATCCGGTCATGACGCCCACGGGTGCGGCGATGAAGCCCAGCGTGAGCGTCAGCGCGAGGACGTTGGCGGTGGTCTTGAGGGCGCGGTCGCGGGTGCGGCTGCCGACGCCGAGGGTCTGGGCGGCGCTCCAGAAGCCGTGCCGGAGGTGCAGGCCGAGGGCGAGCATCGCGGTGAGGTAGATCGTGTTGCCGTACCAGGTGGAGAAGGTGTCCACGACGTTCTGGTAGGGCTTGCCGTGCTCGAAGCCGCCGGTGTGCACGGTGCCGGTGGTGAGGTCCAGGATGTGCCAGACGATGAACAGGCCGAGGATGATCCCGCCCCAGCGCATGGTGCGGGTGGCGTAGGAGGCGCGGGCCCTGGTGTGCACGTACTTGCTGGGGCGCGCCCTGAGGTCGCGGCGGCTGAGCTGGTACGCGGAGACGGCGTGCGCGACGACGGCCACGACCAGCACCACCCGGATCATCCAGAGCGCCCACTCGTAGTGCAGGAACGGCTCGCCGAGGGTGCGCAGCCAGTGGGCGTAGTGGTTGAACTCGCCGGGTCCGAAGAAGATCTTGAGATTGCCGATCACATGGATGACCAGGTAGAGCAGCATGATCAGTCCGCTGACCGCCATCACCGTCTTCTTGCCGACGGAGCTGTCCCACATCGTGCGTGCCATGGACGGCCGTCGGTCCGTCCGCGTTGCCAGAGCCATGACTCAAGACGCTAGGGCCGAAGGTCCCCATCGGTCCAAGACATGGAACGCCTTGTTTCAATAGGTGCTGCCTATGCCGGGCTAGGATGGCGGGGTGCAGTTCCAGCAGCTCCAGTACTTCGTGGCCGTCGCCGAGACCCGGCACTTCACCCGGGCCGCCGAGCTGGTGCACGTTGCCCAGCCCTCGCTGTCCCAGCAGATCAAGTCACTGGAACGGGAGTTGGGGGCGGACCTGTTCCTGCGGGCCCGGGGCAACATCACCCTCACGGACGCCGGGGAGGCGCTGCTGCCGCTGGCCCGGCGGATCCTCGCGGACGCGGACACCGCCCGGCACGAGGTGCAGGAGCTGGCGCAGCTGCGGAGCGGGCGGGTGCGGCTCGGTGCCACGCCGAGCCTGTGCACCGGGCTGCTGCCGGACGTGCTGCGCGCCTTCCACGACCGCTATCCCGGGATCCGGCTGATGATCGAGGAGGGCGGCTCCCACGACCTGGTACGGGAGCTGGCGCGCGGCGCGCTCGACCTGGCGCTGGTGGTCCTGCCGCTGCCGACGCCGTCACCGGCGCTGACCACGGTGGAGCTGCTGCGGGAGGACCTGGTGGTGGTGTCCTCGCCGGAGGCGCCGCGGCCGGGGGGTGAGCGGCGGACCGTGCGGATCGGCGACCTGGAGAGCGAGCCGCTGGTGATGTTCCGGCACGGGTACGACCTGCGGGAACTCACGGTGGCGGCGTGCCGTGCCGAGGGGTTCGAGCCGTCCTTCGCGGTGGAGGGCGGGGAGATGGACGCGGTGCTGGGGTTCGTGCGGGCGGGGCTCGGGGTGGCCGTGGTGCCGCGGATGGTGGCGGCGCGGGCGGGGCGGGGGTTGCGGGTGACTCCGCTGGCGCGGCCCGGGCTGCATCGGACGATCGCGTTGGCGCACCGTAGTGACGTGGCGCCGCCGCGGGCCGCGCGGGAGTTGCAGCGGATGTTGCTGGAGCGGTAGCCGGGGTGCGCCGTTGGTGTGGTGCGCCGTGGCGGGGTGCGGGTGGTCCGTGGCTGGTCGCGCCCACGCGGCGGAGCAGCACATCGATACAGCCCCGCGCCCCTTACGACGCTGTCCCGGGGGCGTTGCCCCGCCACCCGTGTCAGGGGGCGGGGCGCTCCGGTACCTCAGCCCGTCGCGTCGACCAGGGCGAGTTCGTGGAGGCGGTCCGGGGGGCCCGGGCGGGCGTAGTACCAGCCCTGGGCCGTGTCGCAGCCGAGTATGCGGAGCTGGTCGGCCTGGGCGCCGGTCTCCACGCCCTCGACCGTGACCGCGAGGTCCAGGCTGTGGGCGAGGGAGACGATGCCCTCGACGATCTTCAGGTCGACGGGGTCGGCCGGGAACTGCTGCATGGACTGGGTGAAGGAGCGGTCCAGCTTGAGGACGCTCACCGGCAGGCGGCGCAGGTTGGCCAGGTTGGAGTAGCCGGTGCCGAAGTCGTCGAGGGCGATGTCGACGCCCATCTCGGCCAGCCGCCGCAGCGGTTTCAGCAGGTCGTCGTCGGCGCCGATCAGCGCGGACTCGGTGACTTCGAGGCAGAGCGCGTCCGGGGTGACGCCCGCGGCCTGGAGGATCTCCACCGTGTCCTGCACGAGCCCGGGGTGGGTGAGCTGGCAGGGCGAGAGGTTGACGTTGATGCGCAGCGGACCCGCGGCGCTCTGGTCGTACCGCTCCCGCCACTCCCGGGCCTGCCGTACCGACTGCTCCAGGACCCAGCGGCCCAGCGGCACGATCAGCCCGGTGTGCTCGGCGAGCGGGATGAAGCGGTCCGGGCCGAGGACGCCGTGCTGCGGGTGCAGCCAGCGCACCAGCGCCTCGGCGCCGCGCACACTGCCGTCGTCGAGGTTGACCAGCGGCTGGTACTCGATGAAGAACTCGCCCCGGTCGAGCGCGGTCGGCAGCGCGGTGGTCAGTCCGTGCCGGGTGATGGCGCGGGCGTCGGCCTCCGGGTCGGCCAGCTCGAAGCGGTTGCCGCCCGCCGACTTGGCCCGGTACATGGTGATGTCGGCGCTGCGCAGCACCTCCGCGGGGCTGCGCTGGCCGCCCGCCGGACCCTCGACGATGCCGATGCTGCCGCGCACGGTCAGCTCCCGGCCCTCGATCCGGACCGGCGCGAGCAGCGCGTTCATGATCCGGGAGGCGAGTTCGTCGACCTCCCGGCTGGCGTCGGGGCCACAGGTCAGCGCCACGAACTCGTCGCCGCCGAGCCGGGCGACCATCTCGCCGGGCGCGGTCGCGCAGGACTGCAGCCGGTCGGCGACCTCCACGAGCAGCCGGTCACCGGCGGCGTGGCCGAGGCTGTCGTTGATGGTCTTGAAGCCGTCGAGGTCGAGGTAGCAGAGTGCGAAGCGCTGGTCCTCGCCCGCGTTGAGGGCCTTCTCCAGCCGCTCGAAGAACAGGGTGCGGTTGGGCAGGCCGGTGAGGGCGTCGTGGGTGGCCTCGTAGCGCAGCCGGAGGTTGAGCAGCCGCCGCTCGGTGGTGTCCTCCATCATGGCGAGCTGGTACTGCGGGTTGCCGTCGGCGTCCCGCAGCAGGGAGACGGTGAGATTGGTCCACAGGACCGTGCCGTCGGGGCGGTAGAACGCCTTCTCCACGTGGTAGTGCTCGCGCTCGCCGCGCACCAGCTCCTCGTAGAGCCGCCACACCGTGGGCGCGTCCTCGGCGTGCGTCCACTCCTGGACGTTGCGGGCGCGCATCCCCTGCTCGGAGCCGCCGAACATGCGCAGCAGGGCGTCGTTGACCTCCAGGATGGTGCCGCTCAGGTCGGCGATGCCGATCCCTATGGCCGCGCCCTCGAACAGCGCCCGGAACCGGGCCTCGCTGGCGTGCAGGGCCTGCGCCACCACGCCCTGTGCCTGCAACGCGGCCTGGGCGATGGCCTCCTGCTCGGCGAGCGTCCGCTCCCGCAGCGCCTGGGCGAAACCGGCGGCCATCGCGTGCTGGAGGCGCGCGGAGCGGGCCCGCAGGTCCTCGTGCGGGCCGTCGCCGCCGCAGTAGAGCACCAGGTAGGCGTCGACGCAGTCCAGCGTCCGACTGAGCGCCTCCGGGTCGGTGCAGTGCGCCGAGACCAGCGCGGCGCCGACCGCCCGGCCCGCCTCCGCGTGGAACGTCCGCTCACGCAGCGCCTCGCTCAACCGGGCCGCCAGCGGCAGCAGCTCCCGCTCGAACTCCGGGCGGGTGAGCGACGTCGACGTCACCGGGAACACCGCCCGGCTCCAGATCGTCGCGAACCGGCGCAGTCTGTCCTGAGGTCCGTCCGGCTCCCCGCTCACGCCGTACGCCCCACGCCCGCGAAGCCGGAGAAGGCGTACGGGTCCTCGTCCTCCGGTGCGGTGTCCGGCCGCCAGTGCGGCATCGGCACGAGTCCGGGCTCCACCATGTCGTACCCCTCGAAGAACCGCGCGATCTCGTCGCGCGAGCGCATGATCAGCGGGTTGCGAATGTCCTTGTATACGCCCACCGTGCCCTCGGACCGCTCCGCCGGGAGGGGGATTCCCTCGTACGAGGCATGGGTGAGGACCAGCAGGCTGCCGGGCGCGCACGCGTCGCGCAGCTCGGCCACCGCCCCGTACGGGTCGTCCGCGTCTTCCACGAAGTGCAGTATGGCAACGAGGAGCAGCGCCACTGGGCGGTTCCGGTCGATCAGTCGGGTCACTTCGGGACTCGCCAGGATCTCCTGCGGCTTGCGCAGGTCGGCGGCGACGACGTCCGTGTTCTCCCTGCCGTCCAGTACGGCCTGGCTGTGCGCGACGGCGACGGGGTCGTGGTCGACGTAGACGACGTGCGCCCCGGGGCTGGCCGACTGCGCCACCTCGTGGACGTTGCCGAAGGTCGGGATGCCCGAGCCGATGTCCAGGAACTGGGTGATGCCCCGGGCCGCGGCGTAGCGTACCGCGCGGCGCGTGAACGCCCGGTTGGCCTGCATGATCTTCGGCAGGCCCGGCATGAACTCCATGGCCTTGCGGGCCGCCTGCCGGTCGACCTCGAAGTTGTGCGAACCGCCCAGGTAGTAGTCGTAGATCCGCGCGACGCTCGGCACCGAGATGTCGATGCTCCGTGGGGCCCAGGCGGGACGCTCCATCTATCTCTCCAAGGCATAGGCGATCCGGTGTTCGAGCTGAGGCTACTGATCGCCCGCCAATGGAGCGAGCAGAAACGGAAATTGACCATCCGTTCCCGGTCACTGCCTGCGGCACGTGCCAATCCGACCACGGAGGGGAAACGGGCAGCGCACAGCGGTCCGCCCCTCCGCGTCGGCTTGCGGAGGGGCGGACGTCGCGTACGGCCGTACGCCTGTCAGTCGGGGAGGCCGACCGGCTTCCCGTCGGGGGCCACGGCGTACCAGGTGCCGCCGACGCCCTGGCCGTTGGTGTCGCCGGGGGCCTTGTCACCGGCGAAGGTGTAGATCGGCACGCAGTCGATGCTCTGCTGCCTGAGGCCGTCGGGCCGGTTGAAGACCACGTAGCCCCGGTTGGGGGTGGAGCCCTGGAGGTCGATGCCCTTGGTGTCCTCGGCGGCGACCGGCGCGACCACCGGCCACTTCTTCAGGCACTCGCCGGTGCACGCGGTGGACATCGGCCACTGGGTGTCCTTCATGAACCGGTAGACCGTCATGCCGTTCTTGTCGATGACGATCTCGCCGAGCTTCGGGTCCTCCCGGGTCGACAGCCCCGGCAGGTCGGCGAGCGTCGCCTTCTTGCCGTCGGGGGCGAGCGCGTACCAGGTGCCCTTGACGCCCTGGCCCTTGGTGTCGCCGGGGTTGACGTCCTTGGCGTAGCGGTACGCGGGCCAGCCGCCGACGGTCAGCTGCTTGGTGCCGTCGGACCGGGTGACCTCGCCGAGCTTCGCCTCGTCGATGCCCGCGCCCGCGGCGGCGTCGTCCGCGGGCACCGGCGGCCAGGCGGTGGCGCAGTCGCCGTCGCAGTTGGACTTGGGCGGCTTCGCGGTGTCCTCGTCGAAGCGGTACAGGGTGCGGCCCGCGCTGTCCGTCACCAGGTCGCCGATCTCGGCGTTGGCGGACACCGCCAGCTCGCCCGCCGGGGCCGCCTCGGTCCCGGCGCCGCCCTGCTCGCTCGCGCCGTCGCCGTAACCGTCGCCGTAGCCGGTGCCGAGGCCCGAGCCGTCACCGGCGCCCACGGAGGCCGTGGCCGAGGCCGCCGCGCCCACGTTCTGGCTGCCCGGCTGGGCGGCGGGCTGGTCCTGACCGCACGCCGTCGTCAGCGCCAGTACGGCCACGGCGCTCGCCACGAGCGAGGCGCTCCGCCAGGAGGTCTTCATCGTCAACTCCCCGAATCGTCAACATGGGTGTCGCAGCGCCCGCTGCGCCGCCGCACGGCATGGGGTACGCACGGGGACACGGGTGGCGTTCAAACCGCGGCCCGGTTTTTCTCCACGGCGGCCGTGACGCCGTACGGGTGTGCGCCCGCGGGAACGGGCGAACGCCCGTGGGGCGGACCCGGGTTCACCCCGCGTACCTCCTTCGGGGCAATCCGCCCGCGGGCGGGCGTGCCGCGCCGGGTGGCGGCCCAGGATCTCCGTCGTGCATGGACCCGAACCGACCCACCGCCCCGTCGTCGCACGGGGGTTGGCGCTGGTGGCACTCACCTGGCTGCTCGTCGGCGCCCCGGCCGGTACCGCGGTGGCCGATGCCTGCGCGTACGCCTCCACGGGGCCGGGCGGCACGGACGCGGTGGCGGTCGCCGGGGACGGTGACGGTGACGGCTTCACCTGGCCGCCCATCCCGGCGTGCCCGACGCCCACTCCCCCGCCGCCCCCGACGCCGACGCCGACACCACCCCCGCCGCCCCCGACGCCGCCTCCGCCGAAGCCCACTCCGAAGCCACCGAAGCCCCGGCCGACGCCGCCCGCGCCCGCGCCGCCGGTCGCGGCTCCCGTGGCTCCCGCGGCTCCACGGCCGACCCCGGCGCGCACGCCCATGCCTACGCCCACGCCGTCGCCGTCGCCTCCGCCTTCGCCGAGTCCGTCCCGTACGCCCACCCCGCGGCCGTCGGCCTCGCCGGTCACCTATCCGGAGTACCGGGCCACACCGCCGCGGCCGGTCGCGCACCGGCGCACCTCGCCGCTCACCTTCGTCCTGCTCATCACCCTGCCCGCGGTCATCGCCGTGGCCGCGCTGCGGCCCCGCTGACGCCGCGCCCCGCAGACCTCCTGGAGGAACCCCTTGCCGGAATGGCTTGTTCTCACCCTCGCCATGGTGGCCGCCTGCGCCTTGGTGGTCGTCATCACGCTGATGCGGAACCGCAGGGCGGACGAGGACGAGGACCCCAGCGAGACCCCGGACGTCATCGAGTACATGACGATGTGGATCGGCGTGGTGTACGCCATCGTCCTGGGTCTGGCCATCGCCGGGGTCTGGGAGGCCCGGGGCATGGCCCAGGACCACGTGCGCGCGGAGGCCCAGGCACTGCACGAGATCTCGGAACGGGTCCGGGTCTACCCCGCCGATGTCCGTGACCGGATTCGGGACGATGTCAACTCCTATGTCGGACACGTCGTCCACACCGAGTGGAAGGAGATGACCGACGGCGGCGGGGTCACCGCGCGCGGGGACGCGATGATGCAGCGGATCCGTGAGGACGTCACCGACTACGAACCAGCGACGGAGTTCGAGGCCCAGGCGTACCAGCCGCTGGTCGACCAGGCCGCCGCCGCGGACCAGGCGCGGGCGGCGCGGGCGGACTCGACGGACCCGACCATGCCGGGGGTGGTGTGGTTCGGACTGATCGTCGGGGCCGTGGTGACCGTCGGGATGATCCTCGCCCTGCAGATCAGGAGGACCCCGCGCGAACTGGTCCTCGCCGCGGTGTTCTCCTCGCTGATCGCCTTCCTGCTCTTCCTGATCTGGGACTTCGACGCCCCCTTCAGCCGGGGCCTCGCGGCGACGGCGGAACCGTTCGTGACGCTGTTCCCCGGCGCCGGGGGCTGAGGGGCCGCCGAGGGCGCCGCGGCCGTGCTCTCACCCGGCCGACCCACACCCGTAACCCGTTCGCGCTACTGCGATCGCGGTACCAGGGGAGCGTTCCTAGCGTTTCCGGCATCGAGGTGCGTTCCTGGCGCGAGCGGAACAGGTCCGCCGCCGCTCCTCGGGGACCCGGAGGATTCACCATGCGCGCGATACGCGTCGCTTCGGCCGCTCTGCTGGGCGTCAGCGCCCTGAGTTCCTGTGCGCCCGCCGCCATGGCGAAGGGCGACGACAACGTCACGCCGTTCGGTTTCAGCGTCATGCCCTCGACCATCGCGGCCGGGGGGCAGGTCTCGCTGCGGGTGGAGCGGGCGGGCGGGGGGTGCCGGGGGGCCGCCAGCGTGACGTCGGGGGTCTTCGACACCGTGACCATCCGGCCGGGGCAGGACCGGGCCAACGCGGTCGTCGACCGGGACGCCCGCGCGGGGGCGACGTACCGGGTGACGTTCACCTGTGACGGGGCGAGCGGGTCGACGGACCTCACCATCGCCGGGGACCGTCCCGCCGAGCAGCCGCAGCGGCCACACGAGCGACAGCCCCAACAGCCGCACGAACGTGAGCAGCCGTCCCAAAAGTCGCACGAGCGTGAGCAGCCGTCCCAACAGCCGCACCGACCCGAGCAGCAGCCCCCGCCGGACCACCAGCCCGAGCAGCGTCACCACGAGCCCGCGCCGGAGACCGGCGTGCCGCAGCGGGGTGTGCACGCCGGTGAGGGCGGCACGCTCGGCGGGCTCGACCTGCGGGAGATGGGCCTCGGGCTGGCGCTGGTCACCGGCTCGGTGGGCGCGGCGTACCACCTCTCACGCCGCCGGAGTGGTACGGACGGCGCCTGAGCCCGTCATGCCCTTCGCCCTGGCACCTCCTCCTCCCGGACTGACGAGGGAGGGAAGGTGCCGGGGCGAAGGGCCTGCCACGTGCGAAGGACGGAGCGACCGAAGGGGGCGGTCAGCGACCGGAGGGCCGGGTCAGGCCCGCCGCTCGGCCCGTCGGCGCATCCAGAACACCCCGCCGCCGACGGCCGCCGCGGCGACCAGCCCACCGCCGATGGCCATGTCGGTCGGCGTCGCGCCGCTGGTGCTGCTGCCGCCGAGGCCGCCGCGGACACCGCCGATGACGGTGAACGCGGCCGGGCGGGTCAGGGTCCGGCCGCCGCAGTTGACGGTGATGTCGTACGCGCCGGGCCGGGCGTTGCTGTTGATGGTGGCGGTGCCCTTGGCGGTCTCGTTGGCACCGTGGATGGGGGTCAGGCTGGTCCTCGGGAAGGCGCCGGACGTCATGGTGCCGCCGGTGCGGCAGCCGTCGACGGTGACCGTCAGCTGGCCGCCGCGGGCGATGACGCTGGGCAGGGCGACGATGTTGCTCGGGGTGTCCCAGGCGACGGCGGCCGGGGCGGCGAGCCCGAGCGTGGCGACCGCGGCGGCCGAGACCGCCAGGGCACGTGTTCTACGCATGTGATCCTCCGCGGAAGACGCCCCCCGGGGCCCGTCCCCGGTCGATCGGCGAGAAAGCGTCTCCCGCACACGACCCTCGAACGCGCCGCACCGGCCCGCATGTCGGGAATGGTCCGTCCTGGTGAGCCGACACGCCGACGGAAAACCACACAATCGGATATCACCGCAGGTCACGGACCGTCAGAAATTTCCTGTCGGCGGCGACTCGGATGGCGCACCGCGCCACGCCGGGGCCACCCGTTCGTATCTGCCCCGTCGCCCGTTCCGCGTGTGCCGTCTAGCGTTCTCCTATGCGCGGAATGACGCGGCGACGGCCGTGTCGAGAGGGGATGGCGAATGTCTGTTTCCGAGCTGGCCGAGGAGGAGGAGCGGCGGAAGAAGCGCGCCCCGTGGGGCGTGATAGCGCTTGTTCTGCTGACCGGTCTCGCGCTTATTCGGAATGGTTCGGGAGAGTTCGACGTGGGCCCGCCGCAGCCCGCCACCGCGGCGGCGGCCGACGCGGACAGCCGCAGCGCGCCCGACACCTTCCCGGCCCCCGTCCAGCCACTGCCGTACGCCGTCCCGGACCGGGTCAGGATCCCGGCGATCCAGGTGGACGCGCCCGTGATGCCGGTGGGGCTGGACGCGGCGGGGTGGGTGGACGCGCCGCCGCCGGAGGACCCCAACCTCGCGGGCTGGTTCACCGGCGCGGTCTCCCCCGGCGAGAAAGGCACCGCGGTGGTCGTCGGCCACGTCGACAACAAACAGGGCCCCGCGGTCTTCTACGGGCTCGGCGCGCTGAAGAAGGGCAGCCATGTCGAGGTGTCCCGGCAGGACGGGAAGACAGCGCTTTTCGAGATCTACGGCATCGAGGTGTTCGAGAAGAACAACTTCCCCGGTGACCGGGTCTACGGTTCGAAAGGCGCCGCGGAACTGCGGGTCATCACCTGCGGGGGCGGCTTTTCCCAACAGAACGGATACGACGGGAACGTGGTCGTCTTCGCCCGTCTGACCGAGGTCCGCTGACCCGGGTTCCGGGTCAACGGATTCCGGGTCGACGGACTCCGGGTCGACGGATTCCGGGTCAGTCGAACCGGCGCCGGGGAACGGCGACGCGGTAACCGGAGTCCAGCAGGTCCGGCAGGTAGTCGCGCAGGGCGCGGACGCTCTGGCTGCGGTCGCCCCCGGCGTCGTGGGAGAGGACGACGACGCCGGGGGCGGCGCCGTCCTCCACGCGGGAGACGATGGTGCGGGCGCCGGGGCTGGTCCAGTCGAGGGTGTCGACGGTCCAGGCGAGCGGCTCCATGCCCAGTTCGGCGCCGAGTTGGAAGGCGGCGCGGTTCCAGGCGCCGTAGGGCGCGCGGAACCACTCGGGGCGGTCGCCCCAGGCCTCCTCGATGACGTCGCTGGTGCGTTCCATCTCCGCGCGGATGCGGGACCGGCGCAGCCGGGTGAGCAGGGGGTGGGACCAGGTGTGGTTGCCGACGACGTGGCCCTCGTCGGCCATCCGCGCGAGCAGGTCGCGGTGCGCGGTAGCCATCTCGCCGCAGACGAAGAACATGGCGCGGACGTCGTACTCCCCCAGGGTGTCCAGGATGGCCGGGGTGTAGCGGGGGTCGGGGCCGTCGTCGAAGGTCAGCACCACGGTGCGGCCGAGTCCGGAGACCCGCAGCAGGGGCGCGCGGCGCACCGGCGGGAGGTGGCGGACGGCTCGGGGCGGGCCGTATCCGGCCAGGGGCTGGAGGCGGTGGGCGGAGGGTTTCAGCGGGCGGCGCGCGGGGGGCCCGGCGGCGGGGGCGGCGGATCCGACCGTCGCGTCGCCCGTGCCGAGGGTGAACAGCCCGGCGGTTCCGGCGGCACCGGCACCCAGGGCGGCGGTCCCCGCGAGCAACGCCCGGCGCCGCGTGAGCAACTGATCCTTCTTCATGACTCATCAGTCGCCCGCCCGAGCACCGACCCACCACCCCGGCACCGGTGCGGCGGCACGATTCCACCCGGGCGGCGCAGCGGGGCGGGGGCCGCACCGGGCGGAGGCGGGGGTTCCGCCCGCACCGCGGGCCGGAGGGACGGTCGGATAATCTCGGGGCGTGACGGAACAGCGGGCACAGCGGTTCGAGCGGGGTACGGACGGGCCGAAGGTCATCGTGGTCGGGGTGGACGGGTCCGACTCGTCGCTGCGGGCGGCGGCGTACGCCGGAGGGCTGGCGCGGCGGCAGGGGGCGCTGCTGGCGATGGTGTACGTGCAGCCGGTGCTCGCCGGGGGCGCGGCGCTCGGCGCGCCGGTCGCCGACACCACCGACGAGATCGCCGAGGACCTGGTGGCGCAGATCAGGGAGGCCACCGAGCGGGTCAAGGGCATCTTCGACGTCCGCTGGGAGTTCCACACGTTCCGCGGCGACCCCTACAACGGGCTGGTGAAGGCCGCCGACGACCTGAAGGCGGACGCGGTGGTCGTCGGCGCCTCCGAGCAGGCCGGGCACCGGATCGTCGGGTCGGTGGCGATCCGGCTGGTGAAGGCCGGGCGGTGGCCGGTGACGGTCGTACCGTAGGCCGCCCGCCCGCCACGTCACTCCCCCAGCGGCAGCCCGTCCCGCGCGTCACTCCCCCAGCGGCAGAGCGTCCCGCCGCGTCACTCCCCCATGAGCAGGCCGTCCTGCGCGGCGCCCCGGCTCAGCACCACGTCGCGGATGCGGTCGCGCACGGCGCGCACGTCGGCGCCCCGCGCGAGGGCGTCGTTGAGGTTCACCACCCGTCCGGCGTCCACGTCGAAGAGCTGGGGCACGAACTCGGCCCGGGTGACCCGCCAGCGCCCGCCGGGCTCGGCGGGCGGGGCGAAGGTGAAGCGGCCGAGGGTGGACTGGTTGCCGCGCGGGTCGGTCGCCCCCTGGTGGTTGACCATCTCACCGGCGATCTGGTCACCCATGCCGTAGACCACCCAGGTGCCGTTGACCTTCTCATACGCCTGCGGAACGTGGGCGTGGGTGCCGAGGACGAGGTCGATGTCGGGGCGGTCGGCGGTGGCCGAGGCGGTGAGCCGCTGGGCGAGGTCCAGTTGCCCCTCGTCCGGGGCGTCCTGCCACTCGGTGCCCCAGTGCACAGAGACCACGACCACGTCGGCACCGGCCTGCCGGGCGGTGCGGGCGTCGGCGACGATCCGCTCCGCGTCGGTCAGGTTGACGGCCCAGGGCTGGCCGGGCGGCAGGGGCCGGCCGTTGGTGCCGTAGGTGTAGGCGAGGTGGGCGACCTGGGCGGCTCCGGCGCGCAGCACGGTGACGGCGCGCCCCTCGGCCTCGGTGCGCGCCGAGCCCGCGTGCCGTACGCCCGCGCGGTCGAGCGCGTTCAGGGTGCGGCGGATTCCGGCGGCGCCGTCGTCGAGGGTGTGGTTGGAGGCGGTGGAGCAGCCGTCGTAGCCGGTGTCGGCGAGGGCGCGGGCGATCTCCGGCGGGGACTTGAAGAGGGGGTAGCCGGTGTAGTCGCCGTTCTCGCCGTACACGGTCTCCATGTGGCACAGGGCGAGGTCGGCGCGGGAGACGACAGGGGCGATCCCGGCGAGCATCGGGTGGAAGTCGTAGCCCTGGCCGCCCGCGTCGAAGCGGGCCCGGTCGATGACCGAGGAGTGCGGGAGGACGTCCCCGGAGGCGACCAGGGTGAAGCCGCGGTCCCGGGCGGCGGCGGGGGCGGGGCGTCCGGGCCGGTCGGGTGGTTCCCGGTGCTCGGCCTGGCAGGCCGCCGCCGCGGCGAGCACGGCGGTCAGGGCGAGGGCCACCTGGTGTCTGCGTGCGATCATCCGTTCACCCCAGAGTGCGATCCATAGTATTTACCCACAAATAGGTACGAAGGTGGATCGGCGCGCAAACAACCCCAGCGCTCCCTTTAACCCGTCCGGTGTCCGCCCGCGGGGCTCACGGACCGTTCGTCGAACCGTTCGTCGACTCGATCGACCGTCCGTCGCAGAGCCGTGTCCGTCGTCTGTCCCGGCGCCCCGCCCTGCGATGCGATACGGCCATGACGGCCGGAACCACACTCACCGACGTGACGACGACCGCCGAGCACGAGCTTGCCGCCCTCCAGCGCGAGCACGGCCGGCCCCTCTTCTCGCTGCTGCTGCGGCTCTGCGACGGAGACCGGCAGCGCGCCGAGGACCTCGTGCAGGAGACCCTGGTACGCGCCTGGCAGCACCCCGAGGCCCTGCGCGCCGACGCCTTCGAGTCCGTACGGCCCTGGCTGCTCACCGTGGCCAGACGACTCGCCATCGACGCCCGCCGGGCCCGGCAGGCCCGTCCGCCGGAGGTCGGCGACGCGGTGCTGGAGAACGCCCGGGTCTGCGCGGACCACGCCGAACGGTCGGCGGCGGCCGTCGACGTGCGGGAGGCTGTGAAGACACTCACTCCGGAGCACCGGCAAGTCCTGGTGCTGGTGTACTTCCAGGAGGCGAGTGTGGCGGAAGCGGCCAAGGCCCTCGGCATCCCGCCCGGTACTGTGAAGTCGCGCGCGTACTACGCGCTGCGCGCCCTGCGCCGGGTTCTTCCCGGTTACGCGGCCGACCTGCGGTGAAACCGGGGGTCGGGTCAAGCCTCCGTAAAGCGCCTTGCCGCTGACCCCGGTTGGGTAATCGGCTGTCCTCATCCGTGTTCCGGAGCGGGACTCGGGGGGTCGGGCGACGCGCGCAGGCACCGGAGGAAGGCAGGAAGGGATGCAGGACAGAGGTCACCACAGTACGGGCGGCACCGGAGACGGCGAACTGGCCGTCCCCATGGCCTGGTTGTACGCCGAGTACATCGCCGAGAAACTGCTGCGGACCGGCGATCTGATGCCGCCGACGTCCTTCGAGTTCCGCGCCGGGCGCGACGCCCTGGCGCTGACGATCTTCCTCTCCGACGGCGGTGAGGACCTGTCCGGCATCCGGGTCGTCTCCCAGCTGGAGACCTGGCTCTCGCTGACGGCGTACGACCAGCCCTGGCAGGACTGGGTGGGTGAGCGGATGACGCAGCTCACCGCCGAGGCCGCCGCCTCCGGTGCGGACGCCCCGGACCTGGAGCTGGCCCGGGCGGCCTGGCGCTGGCTGGAGGAGACCGAGCTGCTGGCGCCGGACCTGAACGCGGTACCGGGCGGCGCGACGGCGGTGGGCGAGGACGACGGGCCGAAGGTGTGGACCCCGGCGTGGCAGCTCGGGCTGCCGCTCGGGCACCTCGCCATCCACCTGTTCTGACGCGCCCGGCGCGCCCCGCCCGGCCGGGTGTGGCGGGAAACGCGCGCCGGGCGGGGATCCGTACCAATCCGCGGGCCGGACGGCTCCGAATCACCAGGTTGCGATTCGGTGTACGCCTTGAGTGATTCGGCTGCCCGGTGCGTACCGGTGGGAGCAAGGAGTAACCGCAACCCCACCCGCACCCCACGGCACGAGGATTCGGCATGAGGTCCCTGGAAAGGCATCGCGACGTCGGCGCGTACGCGCTCGGCGTGCTGGACGAGGCGGAGTCCTTCCGTTTCGAGGACCACCTCATGGACTGCGCCAGCTGTACCGCGCACGTCACCGAATTCGGGCCCGCCACGCGGCAGTTGATGCTCTACCGGCGGGCGACCCCACGCTCGGTGCACCCCCTGGCGGGGCCCGGCGCCCGGCTCCTGGAGCGGCTGCTCGGCGAGGTCGCGGCCCGGCACCGGGCCGGGCGCAGGCTGCGGCTGTACGCGGTGGCCGCCGCGGTGGCGCTCGCGGTCGCCGGACCCGGTGCCGTCGTCCTCGCGAGTGGCGGCGGCGACCACGGTGGGACGGCCGTGCGGGTGACGGCGACGGACGAACGCTCGGGGGTGTGGGCGCGGGTCACCAGCGCGGACGAGACCTGGGGCAGCCGGGTCGAGGTGACCGTCAAGGACGCGGCGGGCCCGCGCGTGTGCAGACTGGTCGCGGTCGGCCACGACGGCTCGGAGGAGACCGTCACCACCTGGACCGTGCCCCGGCGGGACGCCCGCCCCCACACCGTGAACGGCGGCGCGGCCCTGCACCTCGACGAGATCGACCACTACGAGGTGCGGACCACGGAGGGGACCCGGCTGGTGACGCTCACCGCCCCCTGACCCGGCGCGGTACCCCTACTTCAGCAGCCGGGACAGCCGACGGTCGGCCAGCGGTCGGCCGTCCGTCTGGCAGGTGGGGCAGTACTGGAGCGAGGAGTCGCTGAAGGACACCTCGCGGATGGTGTCGCCGCACACCGGGCAGGGCTCCCCCGTCCGACCGTGCACGCGCAGGCGGCTCCTCTTCTCGGCCTTCAGCCGCCCCGCCGCGAGCCCCCGGGACCGCTCCACGGCCTCGGTGAGGGTGCCCCGCAGCGCCTGGTACAGCGTCGTGACGTCCTCGGGGGTGAGGGTGGCGGCGAGCTTGTACGGGGACATCCGCGCGGCGTGCAGGATCTCGTCACTGTACGCGTTGCCCACCCCGGCGATCAGGCCCTGGTCGCGCAGCGCGCCCTTGATCCGGCGCCGCTCGTCCTTCAGCAGCGCCGCGAGCCGCGCCTCGTCGAAGTCGTCGGCGAGCGGGTCGGGTCCGAGCCGGGCCACCCCCGGCACCTGCTCCGGGTCGGCCACGACGTACACCGCGAGCCGCTTCTGGGTGCCCGCCTCGGTGAGGTCGAACCCCGCGCCGTCCGCCAGGGCCACCCGCAGCGCCAGCGGTCCCCTGCCGGGCCTGGGCGGGCCGTCGGGCAGGCGGTCCTTCCACTGGAGCCAGCCCGCGCGGGCCAGATGGGTCACCAGGTGCGGGCCGCCGCCGGTGACGACGTCGAGGAACTTGCCGTACCGGCGCACGGCGGTGACCTCGTGGCCCTCGACGGCGGACAGGGGTGGGTCGTACGTCTTCAGGACGCTGACGGCGACGGGCAGCACGCGGACGATCTCGCGACCGACGAGGTGCTCGGTCAGGAAGTCCTTCAGCGCCTCCACCTCGGGCAGTTCCGGCATACGTCCAGGGTGCCAGGGACGCCGGGCGGGCGCTCAGCGCCGTACCGGCACCACGAACTCGCACCACACCGCCTTGCCGCCGCCGCGCGCCTCCACGCCCCAGACGTCGGCGAGCAGGTCGACGAGGAGCAGTCCGCGCCCGGACACCCCGGACTCGCCCGCCTCCCGGCGGCGGGGCAGGGCGCTGGAGGTGTCCTCGACCTCGACGCGCAGCCGCCGGTCGCCACCGGTGAGGACGCGCAGGGTCAGGACGGCGGCGCCCTCGGTGTGCATCAGCGCGTTGGTGACCAGTTCGTCGGCGACGAGTTCGATCTCGTCGGCCCGGTCCGCGGCGCCCCAGGAGCGGACCGCGGCGCGGATCATGTGCCGGGCCTGGGTGAGCGCCTCCGGGTCGCCGGGCGCGACGTGCTGCTGGAGACGGCCGCCGGTCCGCGGCGCGTCCAGGCCGCGGCGGCGCAGCAGGAGCAGCGCCACGTCGTCCTCGCCGCCGCGCTCCCCGGCCACCTCGATCAGCCGGTCCGCGAGGTCGCGTACGTCGTCGGGGCCGGTGGCGACGAGGCCGGTGAGGATCTGTATCCCGTCGTCGAGGTCGGTGCCGGGCTGCTCCACCAGGCCGTCGGTGCACAGCAGCAGGGTGTGGCCGGGGTCCAGTTCCAGGGTCGAGACCGGGTACTCCAGGCTGCCGAACTCCGCCGAGAGGCCGAGCGGCAGCCCCCCGTCGACGGGCACCCGGCGGCAGGAGCCGTCCACGGCCCGCACCAGCGGGTCGATGTGCCCGGCGCGCACCACCTGCACCACCCCGGTGCCCAGGTCGGCCTCCGCGTACAGGCAGGTGGCGAAGCGGTCGGTGTCCAGTTCGTGCAGGAAGACCGAGGCGCGGGCCATCACGGTGGCCGGGGTGTGCCCCTCGGCGGCGTACGCGCGCAGCACGATCCGCAGCTGGCCCATGACGGCGGCGGCGTGCGTGTCATGGCCCTGGACGTCGCCGATGACGGCGCCGACCCGGCCCCCCGGCAGCGGGATCAGGTCGTACCAGTCACCGCCGATGTCCCGGCCGAGGGAGCCGCCGATCTCCGCGGAGCGGTAGCGCACGGCCACGTCGGCGCCACGCACGCTGGGGATGGTGCGCGGCAGCATCGCCTGCTGGAGTCCCTCGGCGAGGTCCTTCTCCTGCTCGTAGAACATCGCCCGCTGGAGGCTCTGCGCGATGCTGCTGCCGAGCGCGATGAGGATGTTGCGCTCCTCGGGCGTGAAGCCGCGGCGGTCGCTGTAGAGCAGGCCCATGGCGCCGATCGGCCGGGTCTGCACGATCAGCGGCAGATAGGCGGCCGAGGTGATGTGCAGGTCGGTGATGTGCGGCCACAGCAGCGGGTAGCTCTCGGCGAAGTCCTCCGGGGACTCGATGAAGCGGGGGCGCAGGGTGCGGACGACCTCGCTCATCGGGTACTGCTCGTCGATGCCGGTGACCAGGGTGCCGGGCACGAAGCTGCCCGCCGGGCCCTCGGCGATCAGCCGGATGCGGTGCGCCTCGACCCGGCCCATCACCAGGCTGGTGGCGCCGAGGTGGCTCAGGCCGCGGGTGTCCTTGAGCACGTCGATGACGTCCTGGACGGTACGGGCGTGCGCGAGGGCGGCCGTGGTCAGCTCCACGACGTTGGTCTGCTGGCGCCGGGCGTCGTCGCGGGCGGCCTGGTCCCGGCGGGCCGCGGTGTCGCTCAGCTCCTGGGTGGCGTCCCGGACGATGCCGATGATCCGGCGCGGGTGGCCGTTCTCGTCGCGCCGGATGTAGCCCTGGGTGTGGGCCCAGCGCAGGGTGCCGTCGCGGCGGCGGACACGGAAGTAGGCACCGTAGTTCTCGCTGCCCTCCTTCAGCGCCCGGGAGACGTAGGTGTCGAGCCGTCTGGCCTCCAAGGGCGGCACCCGTTTGCCGAGGGTGTCCGGGTCGTCGTCGTATTCGTCGGGGCGCAGGTCGAAGATCTCGTGGGCCTGGGCGTCCATGGCCATCAGTCCGGTGTCCAGGTCCCAGTCGAAGCTGCCCATGCGGTTGAGCGCCAGGATCGGGTCCGGGTGGGCGGGCCAGTCGTCCGGGAGGGAAAGGGCGCTCGCTCCCCGATCAGCCATGCGCCCACCTTGCCAGTGTTCGACCGATTCTTCGACTTGTCGTCGTCTCATTCGACGGGCGGGGAGGGGTCGTCGGGTTCCTCCGGTTCACCGGGTTCGTCGGTGGCGTCCGGGATCAGTCCGCCGCCGTCGGGGAGGTCGGGGGTGTCGGGGACGGTCTCGGGGACGGGGGTGGGGACGGGGGTGGGGGTGGGGGTGGGCGCGGGGGTGCCGGAGGGCTCCGCTGACCCGCTCGGCGTCCCCGGCGTCTCCCCCTCGGCCGGACTCTCGGCCTCGACCGGACTCTCGGCCACCGGCGCCTCCGGTGTCACCGGCGCTTCCGTGCGCGGCGGTGGCGGCAGCCCCCGGTCGTGCAGGACCGCGTGCCCGATCCGCCGTTCGAGCCAGGTGCCGTGGGTGAGGTCGAGGAGGGTGAGGCCGGCCATCACCCGGGGCGCCCGGGTCACCACCACGATTCCGGCGGCCCGGTATCCCGGCCAGGGTCTGCCCCCGGTGACCGCGCCGTGCGGCAACGCGAGCGGCGGGGCCAACGGGTTGCCGCAGGCGCAGCGCAGCCGGGGCAGCCCCCGTTCGTCGACCAGGACGGCGGTGCCCGCCTGGAGGACGGCCTGCCGGACCCGGGCGCGGCCCGCGCGGTACCCGTGGTCGGTGACCCGGGTGTCGGCGCGCAGGACGACCGGGGTGAGGGAGTGCAGATAGGCCGACAGTTCCTCCCGGGCCACCCCGGTGGCCTGGGCGAAGGCGCCCGCGCGGGCCGGGTCCCGGGTGAGCAGGTCGGTCTGCCGCTCGACGTCGCAGCTGAGGGTCCGCCGGGTGCCGCCGTAGAGGCCGGGGGTGCCGCCGGAGAGGGTGCGCGGGCCGGTCCGGGCCGGTGGTGCGCCCGGCGTTCGGGGCGGCGCGGCCGGGGTAGCCGGAGTGGTGGCCGTGGAGCGGGTGAAGGGGTCCGGCCCCGGGGCCGCGGCGGGGTGCAGGAGAAGGGCCGGGCCCGTCCCGCTGCCGCCGCCGTCGGCGCAGCCGGTGACGAGGAGCGCCACCCAGAGCAGACAGGCGGTGGCCAGGATTCCGGTGGAGGTACGCACCGCTCTCTTCCGCTCGATATCGTCCTGATTCGTCACTATTGTCTGCTTCACTCGCACGGGTACCGCAACCGAGGAACGCGGTCCCGCTACGGAGGAGAGCGCACGGCCGTGGACTGGTTCACCGCTTCCGACTACTGGCTGAGCCGACTGGTCTTCCAGCGGGCGCTCGCCGCGGTCTACCTCGTCGCCTTCCTGACGGCGGCCCTGCAGTTCCGGGCGCTGCTCGGGGAGCGCGGGATGCTGCCGGTCCCCCGGTTCGTGGCACGGGTGCCGTTCCGGCGGTCGCCGAGCGTCTTCCACCTGCACTACTCCGACCGGTTCTACGCGCTGTGGGCCTGGGCGGGCTGCGCGGTGTCGGCGGCGCTGCTGGCGGGGCTCGACGGGCTGCTGCCGCTGTGGGGCGGGATGCTGCTGTGGCTGGTGCCGTGGCTGCTGTACCTGTCGATCGTCAACGTCGGCCAGACCTGGTACTCCTTCGGCTGGGAGTCGCTGCTGCTGGAGGTCGGCTTCCTCGCGGTGTTCCTCGGCAACGACGAGGTGGCGCCGCCGGTGGTGGTGCTGTTCCTGCTGCGCTGGGTCCTGTTCCGGGTGGAGTTCGGGGCCGGGCTGATCAAGATGCGCGGGGACGAGTGCTGGCGGAAGCTGACCTGCCTGGACCACCACCACGAGACCCAGCCGATGCCGGGCCCGCTGAGCTGGTTCTTCCACCGGCTGCCGAAGCCGGTGCACCGCGCCGAGGTGGCGGTCAACCACGTCACCCAGCTGGTCGTCCCGGTGCTGCTGTTCGTCCCGCATCCGGTCTCCACGGCCGCCGCCGCGCTGATGGCCGTCACCCAGCTGTGGCTGGTGCTGTCCGGCAACTTCTCCTGGCTGAACTGGATCACCATCGTGCTGGCCCTGTCGGCGATCCGCTTCCCGACGGACCCGCCGACCACACCGGACGCGCCCCTCTGGTACGTCGTGGTGGTCCTCGCCGTGGCCGCGCTGCTGCTGTTCCTGAGCTACCAGCCGGTACGGAACATGGTCTCCCGGAGCCAGGTGATGAACCGCTCCTTCGACCCGCTGCACCTGGTGAACACCTACGGCGCGTTCGGCAGCGTCAGCCGGGTCCGCTACGAGGTGGTGATCGAGGGCACCTCGGACGCCGCCCCGCGCGAGGACTCCGACTGGCGGGAGTACGAGTTCAGGGGCAAGCCCGGCGACCCACGGCACTGGCCGCGCCAGTTCGCGCCCTACCACCTGCGCCTGGACTGGCTGATGTGGTTCGCCGCGCTGTCACCGGGCTACGCCGGGGCGTGGTTCGCGGCGCTGGTGGAACGGCTGCTGGAGAACGACCGCCCCACCCTGAAGCTCCTGCGCCGCTCCCCGTTCCCACCCGACGACCCCCCACGCTTCGTCCGCGCCCGCCTGTTCCACTACCGCTTCACCACCTGGCCCGAACTCCGCGAGACGGGCGCGTGCTGGGAGCGGAGCTTCGTACGGGAGTACCTGCCACCGACGCGGCTGATGTGACGGACTCAGCGCAGCGCGGGCGGGGTGGGCGGCTCCGGTGGTGCGATCCCGGTGGTCCTGGGCGACGGCTCCCACAGCTCGCAGCGGGAGGCAGACGCGCTGAGCGCGATCCCCGCGCCCTCGGGGACCTCGCCCGCGGCCAGGAACATCGTCCACTGGCCCTTGCTCATGGTCCAGCCGTAGGCGCCGTCCTCCTCGACCGGGAGGTCGCCGTCCACCAGCCAGCCACGGCCCTCCAGGACAGCGCGGACCCGTTCGGTCCTGACGCGTTCCGGCTCGCTCTCCGTCTGGAGGAAGGCGTACGCGTCGCAGAGGTTGACCTTGTCCCGAAGGCGGCCGGGCACCTCGACGAACCGCAACCGCCCCTCCCCCGCCGCCTGGGCCGCCGCGCGGATGTCACGGCGCACCTCCCGGCTGGTCACCGCAGCCGTGTCCACGTCCGTGCCCGTGGCCTCGGCCGCACGCGCGCTCGCGGTGGGCTTCTCCGCCGCCCCGTCACCGCCACCACCACCGCAGCCGGTCAACGCCACGGCCACCGCCAGCACCGCGACGGTCGCTCCCACCCCACGCATGGCCCACCCCTGCCTCATCACCGAATATGCCAGGGAGTCTGACACAGGGGGCTACTCCGCCCGTGAGAGCCCGTACACCCGGCTGGCCGTGCCGCCGAGGACCGCCGCTCGCTCGCTCCTGCCCAGGCCGGTGAGCAGGTCGCCCGTCAGCTCGACGACGTCGCCGTAGGGCGCGGCGAGGGTGCACACCGGCCAGTCGGAGCCGAACATCAGGCGGTCGGGGCCGAAGGCGTCCAGGGCCGTGTCGGCGTACGGGCGGAGCGCGGCGGCGTTCCGGGAGTGCGGGGCGGCCTCGGTGAGGAGGCCGGAGAGTTTGGCGACGGTGTGGGGGAGGGCGGCGAGGGCGCGCAGGGCGGTGGCCCAGGGTTCGAGGTGGCCGTCGGCGACGGGCGGCTTGCCGAGGTGGTCGAGGACGAAGGTGAGGGAGGGGTGCTCGGCGGCGGCGCGGGCGCAGGCGGGGAGTTGGTGGGGCCGTACGACGAGGTCGTAGGCGAGTCCGGCGGCGGTCACGGCGGTCAGGCCCCGGCGTACGTCGGCGCGCAGCAGCCAGTCCGGGTCGGGCTCGTCCTGCACCTGGTGCCGGATGCCCTTCAGGTACCGCCCGCCGGGGAGTTCCCGGAGCCGGGCGATCTCGTCGGCGGCGTCGGGGCGGGTGAGGTCGGTCCAGCCGACGACACCGGCGACCAGGTCGTGGTCGGCGGCCAGGGCGAGGAGTTCGGGGGTCTCCTCGGGCACGGTGACCGTCTGGACGAGGACGGTGCGGGAGACTCCTGCGGCGCGGGCGGGTCGTTCGAGGTCGGCCGCGGTGAAGTTCCGCCGCAGCGGGGCGAGTCCGGGCGCGTTCAGCCAGGGCTGGTCCCGGACGGAGAGGTCCCAGACGTGGTGGTGGGCGTCCACGCCGGTCATGACGGCGTCTCCGTGGCGGGCACGGGGGCGTCCGGCGGGAGCAGGCCGCTCTCCCTCAGCTCCCGCCAGAAGGCCGCGGGCACCGGGGCGCGGAACTGCTCGGCGCAGTCGTCGGCCTCGGCGGCCGAGCGGGCCCCCGCCAGCACGCTCACCACGGCCGGGTGGGCGGCGCAGAAGGCGAGGGCGGCGGCGCGCAGGGTGGTGCCGTGCCGGGCGGCGACGGACCTCAGGCGCAGGGCGCGGTCCAGCAGCTCGGGCGGCGCGGCGGCGTAGTCGTAGCGGGCGCCCGGCCGGGGGTCGGCCAGCAGCCCGGAGTTGAAGGCGCCGCCGATGACGACCGCCGTACCGCGGTCCACTGCCGTGGGCAGCAGGTCGGTGAGGGCGGACTGGTCGAGGAGGGTGTAGCGCCCGGCGCACAGCACCACGTCGACGTCGGTGTCGCGCACGAAGCGGGTCAGCATCGGCGTCTGGTTCATGCCCGCGCCGATCGCGCCGACGACGCCCTCCGCGCGCAGCCGCTCCAGCGCCGGGTAGCCCTCGCGGAAGGCCACTTCGGCGTGGTCGTCGGGGTCGTGCAGGTAGACGATGTCGACGTGGTCGACGCCGAGCCGTTCGAGGCTGGCGTCGAGGGTGCGGCGGATGCCGTCGGCGGTGAAGTCCCAGACGCGGCGGTGGGTGGCGGGGACGGCGAAGCCGCCTGCGAGGTCGTCGCCCGGGGCCGCGTCACCGGTGGGTTCGAGGCGGCGGCCGACCTTGGTGGAGAGGGTGAACTCGCCGCGCGGGTGGTCGCGCAGGGCCGCGCCGAGGCGGCGTTCGGCGAGGCCGAGGCCGTAGTGCGGCGCGGTGTCGAAGTACCGGACGCCCTGCCGCCAGGCGGCGGTGACGGCCTGGTGGGCCTCCTCGTCGCTCACCACCGTGTAGAGGTTGCCCATGCCGCCCGTGCCGAGCCCGAGGGCGGTCACCTCGACGCCCCTGCCCGCGAGCGCGTTCACCGGGTCACCGGCCGCGTACGCAGGCCCTGCATCCCGCCGTCCACGGCGAGGGCGGTGCCGGTGGTGGCGCCGGACAGCGGGCTGGCGAGGTAGGCGACGGCGCCCGCGACCTCCGCCGCCGACACCAGCCGTCCCGTGGGCTGGCGGGCCTCCAGCGCGGCGCGTTCGGCGGCCGGGTCGTCGGCCGCGTCCAGCAGACGGCCGACCCACGGGGTGTCCACGGTGCCCGGGTTGACGCAGTTCACACGGATCCCCTCGCGGACGTGGTCGGCGGCCATCGCCAGGGTCAGGGAGAGCACGGCCCCCTTGGTCGCACTGTAGAGCGCGCGCTGCGGCAGCCCCGCGGTGGCCGCGACGGAGCAGGTGTTCACGATCGCGGCGTGCGCGGAGCGCCGCAGGTGCGGCAGCGCGGCCCGCGCCACCCGGACCATGCCGACCACGTTGACGTCGAGGACGCGGTGCCACTCGGCGTCGTCGTTGTCCTCGACGGTCCCCCGGGCGCCGGTCCCGGCGTTGTTCACCAGCACGTCGAGGCCGCCGAGGTCGGCGACGGCCGCCGCCAGCGCCGTACGGACGTCGTGGTCGTCGGTGACGTCGGCGCGGTAGCCGAGCAGCGGCGGGCCGACCGCTGACGGGTCCAGGTCGAGTACGGCGACCCGGGCGCCGCGTGCCGCGAGGAGTTCGGCGGTGGCCCGGCCGATGCCGGAGGCGCCGCCGGTGACCAGGGCCGTCAGGCCCGTGAAGTCGCTCATGCCGTCGTCCTCCCCGCCGCGGTGGCCCAGTAGGCGCCGTCCGGATAGGTGTACCGCGCGAGCGACTCCGGCCGCATGGCGGCCGAGAAGCCCGGCGCGGTGGGTGCCGTGTAGTGCCCGTCCCGGATCACCACCGGGTCGAGGAAGTGGTCATGCAGATGGTCGACGTACTCGACGACCCGGTCCTCGGTGGTGCCGGAGACCGCCAGGTAGTCGAACATCGCCAGGTGCTGGACGAGTTCGCACAGGCCGACGCCGCCCGCGTGCGGGCAGACCGGCACGCCGAACTTGGCGGCGAGCAGCAGGACGGCGAGGTTCTCGTTGACGCCGCCGACGCGGGCGGCGTCGAGTTGGACGACGTCGACGGCTCCGGCCTGGAGCAGCTGCTTGAACACGATCCGGTTCTGGGCGTGTTCCCCGGTGGCGACCCTGACCGGGGCGACGGCGCGGCGGATCGCGGCGTGGCCGAGGACGTCGTCGGGGCTGGTGGGCTCCTCGATCCAGTACGGGTCGAACGCCGCGAGCGCCCGGGTCCAACGGACCGCCTCGGCCACGTCCCAGCGCTGGTTGGCGTCGACGGCGATACGGATGTCCGGGCCGACCGCGGCGCGGGCCACCCGGCAGCGGCGGACGTCGTCGGCGAGGTCGGCGCCCACCTTGAGCTTGATCTGCCGGAAGCCGTCGGCGACCGCGCGGGTGGCGAGCAGGGTGAGCTTGGCGTCGTCGTAGCCGAGCCAGCCCGGCGAGGTGGTGTAGGCGGGGTAGCCGCGCGCGGTGAGCGTCTCGCGGCGCTGCTCGACGCCCGCGCGGGCCCGGCGCAGGAGGGCGAGGGCCTCGTCGGGGGTGAGCGCGTCGGTGAGGTAGCGGAAGTCGGTCTGGCTGACGATCCACTCGGGGTCGGCGTCGGCGAGGAGCCGCCACAACGGCTTGCGGGCCCGCTTGGCGGCCAGGTCCCAGGCGGCGTTGACGACCGCGCCCACGGCCATGTGCATCACGCCCTTCTCCGGTCCTAGCCAGCGCAGTTGGCTGTCGCCGGTCAGGTCGCGGTACAGGCTGCCCGGGTCGTCGCAGAGCGCGGCGACGGACCGGCCGAGCAGGTGCGGGCGGAGCGCCTCGACCGCGGCGGTCTGCACCTCGTTGCCCCGCCCGATGGTGAAGGTGAACCCGTGCCCCTCGTGCCCGTCGCCCGCGTCGGTGCGCAGCACGACGTAGGCCGCCGAGTAGTCGGGGTCGGGGTTCATCGCGTCGGAGCCGTCGAGTTCGAGGGAGGTGGGGAAGCGGACGTCGTAGGTGTCGACGGTGGTGATACGGGCGGAGGTCGGTGGCACGGAGGGCCTTTCGGTCCGAGGCGTCGGGGACAGCGACCCTCCTTACTTATCAGACCACTTCCCCCCGAGAACACCCCACAGCGGTCAGAACCTGCGCATTGGTCGGACCACTTGCCTCGCTAGACTGCCCCGCACCGACGCCAGGAGAAGCAACGACGTGGACAAGACGGAGACGAGCGGCCCGGGGCGCGGCACGGTCACCCAGCGCGCCATCGAGGAGATCAAGGCGATGATCGCCGAGGGCCGACTGGAGCCGGGCCAGCGGCTGCCCACCGAACGCGAGCTGGCGGCCCGACTCGGCATCTCCCGCAGCTCGACGCGGGAGGCCATCCGCGCCCTCACCGTCCTCGGCGTCCTCCAGGCCCGGCACGGCTCCGGCATCTACGTCACCCGGCTGGAGGCCGGGGACCTGCTGGAGACCTTCGGGGTGGTCGCCGACCTGTCGCGCGGGCCGCGGCTGGTGGAGCTGCTGGAGATCCGGCGCGTCCTGGAGTCCACGGCGACCGCGCTCGCCGCCGCCCGGATCACCCCCGACCAACTGGCGGAGGTGGAGCGGCACCTGACGGCGATGGACGCCACCGACGACCCCGAGCTGATCCTCGCCCACGACCTGGCCTTCCACCGGGCGATCGCGGTGGCCGCGGGCAACGGGACCCTGGCCGCGATCCTGGACGGCCTGTCCTCCCGCACCTTCCGCGCCCGGGTCTGGCGCGGCTACCAGGAGGCGGGCGCCTTCGACCGCACCCGCCGCGAACACGCCGCGATCCACCGCGCCCTGACCGCCCGCGACCCGGAGGCCGCCCGAGCGGCGGCGGCGGCGCACGTCGGCGAGGTGGAGACCTGGCTGCGGTCCCACCTCACCGACGACTGAACCGGTACGGGTCTCAGGCCCGCGCCAGCCGCAGCGTCACCAACTGGAACGGCCGCAGCCGTACGGTGATCCGCTCGCCGTCCCGCTCCACGCCCCCGCCCTCCAACGGACGCTCAAGCAGGTCGGTCAGCACCGCCCCCGCCACCGCGAACCCGGCGGTCAGCGTGGCCCGCGCCCGCCCGCCGTGGGCCTCGTGGCACCGCACCACCACGTCACCGCTGCCGTCGTCGGCGAGCTTCACGGCCGTGACCACCACCGCGTCCCGGTCCACCGACACCAGCGGCGCGACCGGCCCGGCGCCCTCCCGCCGCCGCTGCGGCAGGTTGACGCGCCACCCCTCACGCACCGCGTCCCCGATGCTGGCGCCCGGCACCAGGGCGTGCCGGAAGCGGTGGACGCCCTGGTCGGTCTCGGGATCGGGGAAGCGCGGGGCGCGCAGCAGCGAGGCGCGGACCGTGGTGGTCGTACCACCGTCCTCACGGACCGTGCGGGTGACGTCGTGGCCGTACGTCGAGTCGTTGACGACGGCGACACCCCAGCCCGGCTCCGCCACCCGCACGAAGCGGTGGTTGCACGCCTCGAACCTGGCCGCCTCCCAGCTGGTGTTGGTGTGGGTGGGCCGGTGGACGTGCCCGAACTGCGTCTCGGAGGCGTACCGCTCGGCGTGCACGTCGAGCGGGAACGCCAGCTTCAGGAACTTCTCCGTCTCGTGCCAGTCCACCTCCGTGTCGACCACCAGCTGCCGTTCCCCCGGCGGCAGCGACAGCACCTGGGTGACGCGGGAGGCGCCGAAGGACCGGACGACGCGCACGGAGACGCCGTCCTCACCGGCCGTGACCGACTCGGCGTCGGTCAGGTCGGTGACGGTGTTGCGGTAGAACTCGTCGACGTCCCAGGCGTCCCACATGTTGGGGAAGTCGGTGTGCAGCTGGAGCAGGTTGGCGGCGGCGCCGGGCGCGACGGCCTCCCGGTCGGCCTCCACGTCGTACGCGGAGACGACGAGGCCGCGCCCGTCGATCTCGACGCGCAGATGGCCGTTGTGCAGGACGTGTCCGCCGCCGGGCCGGTCGGCGAGCGTGGTCCGGCCCTCGGTGGTGGGGGTGGCCGCGGCGCCCGCCGGTACGCCGTCACGGGTGTGCGGCGCCGCGTTGAAGGTGAGCGGGACGGTTCCGGTCCCGGCGAGGGCGCCCTGCGCGGCGTCGATGATCCCCTCCAGCTCCCCGGCGATCCGCGCGTAGGTGGCGCGGGCCTCGCGGTGCACCCAGGCGATGGACGAGCCGGGCAGGATGTCGTGGAACTGGTGCAGCAGCACCGTCTTCCAGATCCGGTCCAACTCCTCGTACGGGTACGGGAACCCGGTGCGCACGGCGGCCGTCGCCGCCCACAGCTCGGCCTCCCGCAGCAGGTGCTCGCTGCGCCGGTTGCCCTGCTTGGTCTTCGCCTGGCTGGTGAGGGTGGCCCGGTGCAGTTCGAGGTACAGCTCACCGACCCAGACGGGCGGATTCCGGTACTCGGCCGCGGCCTTGGCGAAGAAGGCGGACGGTGTCTCCCACACCACCGTGGGCGAGCCCTCCAGGTCGCGCAGCCGGGCCGCCTTGGCGACCATCTCGCGGGTGGTGCCGCCCCCGCCGTCGCCGAAGCCGGTGGGCACGAGGGAGTGCCGGGCGACGCCCTTGTCCTGGAAGTTGCGGACGGCGTGCGCGAGCTGGGCGCCGTGCATGGTGCAGTTGTAGGTGTCGACGGGCGGGAAGTGGGTGAGGACCCGGGAGCCGTCGATGCCCTCCCAGAGGAACGTGTGGTGCGGGAACCTGTTCGTGCGCGACCAGGAGATCTTCTGCGTCAGCAGGTACCTGGTGCCCGCCGCCCGGATGATCTGCGGGAGCCCGGCGGCGAAGCCGAAGGTGTCGGGCAGCCACGCCTCGTCGTTCTCGACGCCGAACTCGTCGAGGAAGAACCGCTTGCCGTGCGTGAACTGCCGGGCCATCGCCTCCGAGCCGGGCATGTTGGTGTCCGACTCCACCCACATGCCCCCGGCGGGCACGAACCGCCCGTCGGCCACCGCCTTCTTCACCCGCGCCCACACCTCGGGCCGGTGCTCCTTCACCCACGCCCACTGCTGCGCCTGCGACATGGCGAAGACGAAGTCCGGCTCGTCGTCGAGGAGGGCGGTCATGTTGGCGGTGGTGCGGGCCACCTTGCGGACCGTCTCACGCAGCGGCCACAGCCACGCCGAGTCGATGTGCGCGTGCCCGACCGCGCTGATCCGGTGCGCGGAGGGCACGGCGGGGGCGGAGAGCACGCCGGTGAGCCGGGCGCGGGCGGCGTCGGCGGTGCCGCCCACGTCCTGGAGGTCGAGGGCGTCGAGCGCGGCGTCGACGGCGCGCAGGATGTCGTAGCGGCGGGGCGACTCCCCCGGCAGCTCCGCCATCAGCTCACCGAGCACCTCCAGGTCGAGGACCAGGTGCCACACGGTCTCGTCGAGGACGGCGAGGTCCATGCGGGCGAGCGTGTACTGCGGTTCGTGGCCCGCGGTCTCCCTCTCCCCCAGCGGCGTCGGACGGAAGCCCCGCCCGCCGAGGACGACGGGGTTGGAGGCGGCCTCGACATGCAGCCGCACCTCTTCCCCGCCCGCCACGGGCGCGCCGATCCTCACCCACTGGTTGCGCGGGTTGAGCCCCTTCACGGGGGTGCCGTCGGGCCGGTACACGAGGCCCTCGCACTGGAAGCCGGGCATGTTCTCGTCGAAGCCGAGGTCGAGGACGGCCTCGACGGTCCGCCCGGCCCACTCCTCGGGCACGGTGCCGGTGACCCGGAACCAGCTCGTCCCCCAGGGCACGCCCCAGCGGGCGCCCACCTCGATCGGCTCCGGCGGCGCCGCCAGCCCCTCGGCGACCGGGACGGGCTCGCCGGGGGCGTGCCAGACGGCCACCTGGAGCGGCACGGACTCGGGGTAGACGGCGGGGCGGACGCGTTCGTCGAGGACGCGTCGCAGGCGGGCTTCGACGAGGCTGCGGTCGTCATGCATGTCGGTACAGCTCCCCTGCGGCAGGTGGTTCGAACCACCCGGGCCGCTACGATGAGCGGTCCGTCCGACGAGCGTGGAGGGGCACGGGTGGTGGACGCCTGGAAGGGCGCGCTGAAGGCCGCGACGGTCGCGCTCGACCGGCCCGACGGCGGTGGCGGCACGGGTTTCGTGCTCGCACCCGGTGTGGTCGTGACCTGCGCCCACGTGGTCACGGGCACGGACACGGTACGGGCCCGGATCGCGTCGACCGGCCACGACGTCACCCTGAAGGTCACCCCCGACGACCGCTACCACGCGGCGAACGGCCTGGACCTGGCGGTCCTGCGCGGCGAGATCGACGGGGTCTCGCCCGTCCTCATCTCCCCCCACGCGTCCCTGGGCGACCCCGTGTCGGTCTACGGCCATCCCCGCGGCGACTTCCGCGCCGGGCAGTGGGCGGTCCTGGAGTACCAGGGCGACTCCCGGCTGACGTTCGACGACGACGCGATAGCGATGCCGCGGGTGTACGGCACCCCGGTGGGCGAGGGCTTCAGCGGCAGCCCCGTCGTCAACCACCGCACGGGCGCGGTGTGCGGCATGATCACCACCGCCAACGCGGCGGGCAGCGCCCACATGGTCCCGGTGGCGGAGATCCTCGCCCGGTGCACGGTGCCGGACCCGCCGGTCGGCTGGCTGAACACCCTCACCGACGAGCAGTTGCGGGCCGGGGAGCTCCGGTACCCGGGCCCCGCGCTCCGGGACTATCTGGCGGCGGCCCGGGACGGCGCGGACGAGCACCCGTACGCCTCACTCCTGACGGACGTGGGCGACGTACCGCTGTCCCGGGTGTACGTGCGGCAGGAGGCGTCGAAGCCGGGTGGGGAAGCGGCGGCCCGGTCCGCGGAGAGGGAGGAGACCGCCGCCGAGAGCGTGCTGGAGTCCGACCGCCATGTCCTGTACACGGGCGGCGCGGGCTCGGGGAAGTCCAGCCTGCTGCGGCACGTGACGCTCACCGCGGCGACGGCGTGGCTTGAGGACCCCGGCCAGGCGCCGCCGTACCTGCCGGTGCGGGTCACCGCCGACCAACTGCTCGACCTGCCCTTCCCGGAGGCCGTGGCGGCGGCGGTCGCCCGGGACCTGCCGGGCCTGCGGCGCTCGCTGCCCGCCGACGTCTTCACCGGCGCGCCCCTGCCCTCCGTGGACTGGCTGGTCTGCGTCGACGGCCTCGACGAGGTCCTCGACCCCGAGGCCCGGCGCGAGGTGATCAAGCGGCTCCAGCGGTGGGCGCGGGAGCCGTACCTGCGGTTCGTCGTGGCCAGCCGGTCGCTGCTGCACGCGGACATGGACCGGCTGAGCGCGCTGCGGCGGTACGCCCTGCTGCCGCTCGGCGACGAGGAGATCAGCGGGGTCGCCCTGGCGTGGTTCACGGCGCTGAAGGTGCCGGACGCCGAGCGGCGAGCCACCGAGCTGGTCGCCGAGGTCCGCCACGGGCGGCTCGGCGAGGTGTCCCGCAACCCGCTGACCCTGACGATGATCTGCGTCGTCGCGGCCCTGTCCGAACTCCCGCGCAATCCGGCCAAGCTGTACGGCCGGTTCGTCGGCATCCTCCGGGAGAAGGGGGCGCAGCGCCTCAGCCGTACCGCCGAGCGGGGCCACGGCATCACGCCCGACCTGCTGGACCGTATGCACGAGGTGCTGCGGCTGGTGGCCGAGCAGCGGCAGGGCGGCGACGCGCGGCCCCTGCTCGACCAGGTCCTCGAACAGCTCGCGCCCGAGGCGCCGCCCAGGGACCTGGTGCTGCGCGCCCTGACCTTCACCGGGCTGGTCACCCAGCGCGGCGGGGAACTGGCGTTCCCGCACCAGACCGTGCAGGAGTACCTCGCCGGGTGCGCGACCGCCGAACGGCTCAGCCCTAAGGACCCCGAGGCCCTGCGCATCATCCGCGAGGAGATCGCCGCCGAACGACCCAACGTGGCCCTGTTCATGGCCGCGCACTGGCACGAACGGGGGATGCCGCTCGGGGAGTTCCTGCGCACGGCGGTGGACAACGGGGGCTGGCGGGACCTGTTGCTGTGCGCGACGATCCTGAGTGATGGGCTGGTGGTGGACCAGGGGTTGACGGCGCGGTTCGCTCGGGCGGTGCTGAAGCTGTACGGCCGCTCCGTGTCCGTGGGCGATCTCAGTGTGCCCAGCGTGCTCGACCGGCTGTTCGCGGTGCTGGAGCCACCTAAGCTGCGCGCCATCGTCGACGACCCGGCCGTCCCGCACGAGCCGCGCACCGACGCCCTGCGGCACTACGTACGCCGGGACGCGGACCGGGCAGCCGAGCTGGCCGCGCGGCTCGCCGACGACACCGGCCTGCCCAGCGCCCAACGGATCCAGGCGACCCAGCTCCTCGCCGACGCGGGCGATCCCGCCGGGGCGGTCCACCGCCTGCTCGCCCTCGTCCGCGACCCGGACCTGCTGCCCAGCCAGCGGTGTCAGGCCGCGGTCGCGCTGTTCGGGCTGGACCAGCCGACCGGACTGACGGCGTTCCGCGAGGTGCTGGGCACGATCGAGTTCCCCGCGCTCGCGGTCGAGACCTTCCGGCCTCACCTGGCGACCGTCCAGGACCGGGCCGCGTGGGCCGAACTCACCGACGCGCTGGCCGGGAACCCGGCGATGGGTGACCCCGGCTCCCCCAAGTACCGCTATCTGACCGGCACGCTGCGCTCCGGCCCGGACGAGGAGAACGCCCTTCATCTGTGCAACGACCGTTCGCTGCCCCTCCACCTCCGCTACAAGGCGAGTTGGCGGCTGCGGAAGTCCGGGGGAAGCGCGGAACGGACCGCGGAACAGACCCTGGCGTCCGACATCCTCACCGACCCGGCGGTGGCGGAGACCACCGCCTACACCGCCGTCGTCATGTGCGAGGACCACGACCTGATCGAACGCACCGCGCGTGACGAGCGGTTCCCCACCTACACGCGGGTGGAGGCCGTCACGCGCCTGGTGCAGGTCGGCCGGCACCAGGCCGCCGAGGAGTGCGCGGAGGAGCTGCTCAGCCAGCCGCTGGAGCCCTGGTACGTAGGCCACCTCGCCCGTTCCTTCCAGGACCTCGGCTTGTCCACGCGGCATCGGCAGCTCCTTCTGGGCCTCCTGACCGACCCGGCGTTGCCCGTGGGCGACCGGGTGCACTTCACCGACGTGCTGATCCGTCCGGGCGAAGCGGAGTCGGTACGGGACGTCCTCACCCGGCTCGCGGCGGACCCCGGCATCAGCGGCAGCGACAGGCTGCTCGCCCTCACCCAGATCCCGCATCCGGATCCCGCCGCGGAGGGCGACGCCCTCGCCGCCATGGCGGGCGACACCGCGTTGCCCGGCTCGGTACGCCGGAACGCGGCACGGCGGCTCCTGAACGCGGGTCGCCGGGGCACCGCGTCGGCCCTGTTGCGCGGTATCGCCGAGGACTCCGGCACCGGCCGGGCGCAACGTGTCGCCGCCCTGGCGGACCTGGCCGAGGTCGACATCCGGGGGGCCTCCGACGCGCTGCACCGGCTCCTCGATGACGCCGCGCTGCTCGACGAACACCTGTACCGGCTGCTGGAACTCGCCGACGCCCTGCACCCGGACGCGGCCCTGTGGGAGCGGCTGCACGGCCTGCTCGCCGACGAGACCGTGCCCGCCGCCTCCCTGCTGTCCATCGAGGCCCGCTGCCAGCGCCGGACGGCACTCGCCCCCCCTGCTGCGGGCCCGGCTGAACCGGCTGGCCGACGATCCCGGCATGGATCCGGAGGACCGGGCCGAGGCCAGCGCGCGTTCCGTGGGACTGGTGCCCTACCCACGGTGGAGGGCCCGGATGACGGGGCTGAGCGCGGACCCCCTGCACCGGCTGAGCCTGCACCTGGCGGCGGGTCGGTGCTCCTCGTCCGGCATCTACCCGGCGGTGTGGGAGAACCTCACCTACGGCGTGGGCGGCGAGCCGTTCACCGTCGAGTCGGGCGCCCTGGCGGGCGTCGACGCCCAGGAGGCCGTATCGCGGTGGCTCGACCTGGTGGCCGAGCGCTCCCCCAGCGCCCTCACCGACCTGCGCCGCGTCGCCCTGCTCATGCACGAGCACCCGGAGGCCGGTCGGCTGCACGACCTGCTCCTCGACTGGGCCAGGGACCCGGAGGCGCCGCTCACGGAGCGGATCACGGCGGCCGAGATCGGGGGCGGCTTCCCCGAGGCACCCTGGTACGACCTCGCCGCCACCCCCGCCACCCCGCCCCGACTCCGCGTCACCATCTGCCGCTCCCTCCCCACCAGCGGCGCCCACAACCGCATCCCCCTCACCCGAGCCCTCGCCGCCGACCCCTCCGCCCCGCTCCCCGCCCGCGCCCAGGCCGCCGCCCTCCTCGCTGAGGACCTCGGTGAGGAGGGCCGCCGTATCCTCCACGACCTCTCCTCCCCCGCCACCACCGACCCCGAGGCCCACCTCGCCGCCGCCTCCGCCTGGGAGGAGCTGGACATCGGCTCGGAGGCCGTCGCCGCCTACCGCCGGGTCCTCGACGGCGCCGACCACCCGGCCGCCGCCCGCGTCACCGCCGCCACCGCCCTCACCCGGTACCGTGCCTGGCGCAGGCCCGCGACCCGGGCCCTGGCCGCGATCCTCAACGACCCCGACGCCCCCACCCCCACCCGCCTCGACGCCGCCGAACGCCTCGTCACCGCCCACGAGTCCGCCGAGGCCCATCTGGGCCTGTTCCGCCTCACCCGCGCCGCGACGCCCCGCCTCTCCCCCGAGGACCGCGCCCGCGCCCTGCGTCTTCTCCCTCCCGACCTGCACCCCGAGGAGCCCACGTGACCGACTGGACCGGCCGCACCGCCGTGGACATCGCCGCCGCCGTACGGGACAAGCGGGTCACACCGAGGGAGGTGGTCGAACAGCACCTCCGTCGGATCCGGGAGTGGGACGGCCGGATCGGCGCCTTCCGGGAGGTACGGGCCGAGCGGGCGCTGATCGAGGCGGACGAGACCGGTGCCCGGGGTGACCTGGCCGAACTGCCCCTCGCGGGCGTCCCCGTGGCCGTCAAGGACAACCTCGCCGTGCGCGGGGAGGCGACCCGCGTCGGCTCGGCCGCGACGCCGGACACGCCCGCCGCCGAGGACCATGTCACCGTCGCCCGGCTGCGGGCGGCCGGGGCGGTGGTCGTGGGGCTGACGAACGTGCCCGAACTGTGTGTCTTCGGCACCACGGACAGCCCGTACGGCACCGCGCGCAACCCGTGGGACACCACCCGGTCGGCGGGCGGGTCCTCCGGAGGCAGTGCCGCCGCCGTGGCCGCGGGCATGGTGCCGGTCGCGCTCGGCAACGACGGCATGGGCTCGCTGCGCATCCCCGCCGCCAACTGCGGTCTCGTCACCGTGAAGCCGGGGCACGGAGTGGTCCCCGCGGGGATCGGCGAGGGCGACTGGTTCGCCATGGCGGAGAACGGGCCGCTGGCCACGACGGTCGAGGACACCGCCCTGGCGCTCTCCGTGCTGGCGGACGCCGACTACGCGCCGAGCGGCACCCTCGGCAGCCTCCGCGTCGCCCTCTCGCTGCGCAGCCCGCTCGCCGGGATCACCGTCAGTGAGCCGTATACGAGCGCCGCGCGGGACGCCGCGGGCGTGCTGATGCGGGCGGGGCACCTGGTGCGCCGGGCCGACCCGCCGTACCCGGCGTCGCTGGGCGTCACCGCGCTCACCCAGTGGACGGCGGGCACGGCGGTGGACGCGCGCGACCTCGACCCGCGGCTGCTGGCCCGGCGGACGCGTGTCCACGCGGCGGTGGGGAGGCCGTTCGTGGACCGGGCGCGGGAGGGGCGGGCCCGAACGGCGCTGCGCCAGCGTCTGGAGCCGTTCTTCGGCGCGTACGACGTGCTGCTCACCCCGGCGCTGGCCCGGCGGGCCCCGCGGGCGGCGGAGTGGCACGAGCGGGGCTGGCTGCGCAACCTCGTCGCCAACTCGGCGTACTCGCCGTTCACGCCGCCGTGGAACCTGGTCGGCTGGCCCGCGCTGGTCGTGCCGCTGGGCACGCTGCCCTCGGGCGCGCCCACCGCCGTGCAGTTGGTGGGGCGGCCGGGGTCGGAGGCGGCGCTGCTGGGGCTGGCGGCGGGGATCGAGCGGGCCCGGCCGTGGCGGCGTACGGCGCCCCTGGACCAGCCTGTGGACTAGAGGGCGCGGTACATGACGTGCAGGCCGACGAGGCCGTGCTTCGGGTGGTCGTACGCCTGCGGAACCGTGCCGAGGACGGTGAAGCCGAGGGACTTCCACAGGGTGACCGCCGGGTTGGTCTCGACGACGGCGTTGAAGACCATGCCGCGGTAGCCGTGGGCCTTGGCCTCCGCGAGGACGTGTTCGGCGAGGGCGCGGCCGATGCCGCGTCCGGCGTGGTCGGGGTCGACCATGAAACCGGCGTTGGCGAGGTGGGCGGCGGGGCCGCCGTAGTTGGGGGCGAGGTAGGCGGAGCCGACGACGGCGCCGGTGGCGTCCTGGGCGACGTACACCCGTTTGGCCGAGTGCATCCACAGGGCGCGGGCCGCGGGCTCGGTGGTGTCCGGGTCCCAGGCGTAGGTCTCGGCGGCGGCGACGATGCGGTGCCAGAAGGGCCAGACGCGCGGCCAGTCGTCGGCGGTGGCTTCCCTGATCAGCATGGGCGTGAGTCTGGCACGCCCATGCTGGGCGGCGATCGCGAGGGGACGTCCCGGGGTCAGTCCACGCTGGGCAGGATGTGGGGCTCGGCGAGGTCGTCCTCGTAGCCCGCGAGTCGGATGGGGGCGGACCGGGCCCACACGTCGAGGCTGCCGATCTCGCCGGGCCTGCGGCTCGCGCGTTCCGGGCGTTCCTTGGGGCGTTGGTCGCGATTCGTCTTCTCCGGTGTCACCGCGCACTCCTTATGTGTCGGGTAACCCTCGGGACGTGCCGTCCGGCCGCGCTCCGGCCGCCCGGTGCCCTCGGGTCCTGGTGGAAACAGTCGGACGCGGTGGCGCCGGCAAGTCGCGGGAGAGCGGGCCGTGGTGTACCGGCTTGTCCCGGGACGGACCGTGGGTTGGGTGGAGCCCCGTACTGCTGTCCGTCCGCTACAGATTAACCAAATGAGCGGGCCTCCGCTCGATGGGGCTGAAAACAAGGTGTAACTATGCCAAGTCGAAACGTATGCGCTTCGCACCGTTCTGCGCCTGTTCGTTACATGATGCCCGGCCCGCCGACCACCCGCTCGGCCTATCCGGTCGAACGTCGCTTCGATACCTGTGTGGCGGACGGGCCCTCAGTTCAGGTCCCGTTGGCCCGTCCGCAAGCTGCTCATGATTGCGTGGCTTTCCGCTACGGCTGTCTCGCGGGAGGACGGACGCATGGAAGTGCGCGGCGTCGGGGAGCTGATGGAGCTGCTGTACGTCTGCGAACGGCGCGACCACGCGCTGCGGACGGCGGCGCTGCTGCGCCGAAGTCGCCCCGCCGACAAGGAACTCCAGGTGGCGGGGCTGGTGCAGGTACTCGCTGAGACGCCGCCCCGCGGCGACGCGGCCCGCGCCGCCGACGCCGTGCGGTCGCTGCTCGGCGAGCGGGTCGCGCGGCTGGTGTGGCTGCACGCGCCCGCCGAGCGGTACCTCGCCGCCGTCTCGTCCCCGGCGGGCGCGCCGGGCGCCGGGAACGGCGCGATGTCGCCCGCCGAGGCCGCCGCGTTCGCCCGTGACCCGCTCGCCGACGACGCCCTGACCCTGCGCCAGGCGCACGAGGCCGCCGCGGTGCCGGGTCTTGACGCCGGTGTCCTGGAGGACTGGCGTACGGTCCTGGAGCTGGTGGCGGCCCGGACGGTTCACCACTTGCCGGGCGCGTAGTCCTTCAGGAAGACGCCGTACAGGTCCTCGCCCTGCTCGCCGCGGACGATGGGGTCGTAGACGCGGGCGGCGCCGTCGACGAGGTCGAGCGGGGCGTGGAAGCCCTCCCCGGCGAGGCGGACCTTGTCGGGGTGCGGGCGCTCGTCGGTGATCCAGCCGGTGTCGACGGCGGTCATGAGGATGCCGTCCTTGTCGAACATCTCCTGGGCGCTGGTGCGGGTCAGCATGTTCAACGCGGCCTTGGCCATGTTGGTGTGCGGGTGCCCGGCGCCCTTGTAGCCGCGGGCGAAGACGCCCTCCATGGCGGAAACGTTGACGATGTAGGTGCGGCGGGAGGCGGCCGACGCCATCGACGGGCGCAGGCGGCTGATGAGGATGAAGGGGGCCGTGGAGTTGCAGAGCTGCACCTCCAGCAGCTCCACCGGGGTGACCTCCTCCACCGTCTGCACCCAGCTGTTGGTGTCGTGCAGGTCGGGCACCAGGCCGCCCGCGTCGATGGCGGTTCCGGCGGCGATCCGCTCCAGGGAGGCGGAGCCGGAGACCAGGGCGAGGTCGGTGACGTCCTGCGCGGTGAGCGCGCCGCCGCCCGCGACGGGCAGCGCGGCGACCGCGCCGGAGCCGAAGGTGCCGATCACCTCGGCGGCGGGCAGCTCACCGGCGGGCAGCGGGGCGGACTCGGCGGCGACGAGTTCGCCGTACGCCTGCGGGGAGCGGCGTACGGTCTGCGCGGCGTTGTTGATGAGGATGTCGAGCGGGCCCTCGGCGGCCACCGAGTCCGCGAGCGCGACGACCTGGGCGGGGTCGCGCAGGTCGATGCCGACGATCTTCAGCCGGTGGATCCAGTCGGCGCTGTCGGGCTGGGCCTTGAAGCGGCGGACGGCGTCGTTCGGGAACCGGGTGGTGATGGTGGTGTGGGCACCGTCACGCAGCAGCCGCAGCGCGATGTACATGCCGATCTTGGCCCGGCCGCCGGTGAGCAGCGCGCGCTTGCCGGTGAGGTCGGCGCGGGCGTCGCGGCGGGCGCGGTTGTCGGCGGCGCACTGCTGGCAGAGCTGGTGGTAGAAGTAGTCGACCTCGACGTAGCGCTGCTTGCAGATGTAGCAGGAGCGGGGGCGCTGGAGTATCCCCGCGATCTGGCCCTCCTCGGTGCGGGAGGAGGGCAGGATGCCCTCGGTCTCGTCGTCGATGCGTTCGGCGGAGCCGGTCGCGGTGGCCTCGGTGACGGCCTTGTCGTGGGCGGTCTTCGCGGCCCGGCGCTCCTGGCGGCGGCGCTGTTTGACCGTGCGGTAGATATGCGAGGTCGCCCGGCGGATCCGGATCGCGTCGGGGTGGTCGACGTCGAGCGTGTCGAGTTCCTCCAGCACGCTGAGGCAGACGGCGAGCCGTTCCGGGTCGATGCCGGGGCCGTGGACGACCTCTTCCGTGGTCGTCGCGGAGTCGTCTGTCACCGTCATGGCCGCTGCCGTTCCCTGGTCTGCCGTCGTGGCGCGCTGCTCGCACCGCATTCGAACAGGGGATTTTACGGAGCGGTGGGCCCTGCCGCCAAACCCGTGGTGATCACGGGTCGCAGACGGCGGTGAGCGCCGCCACCTCCTCGGTGACCGCGCGGGCCAGCAGATCGAGGTCGGGGACGGCCTCGGCGTCGGCGACGAGCCCGTAGTGCACGCCGCCGCGGTACGTCGAGACGGCGACCGCCAGGGACTGGCCGCGGGCGAGCGGGGCGTAGGGGTAGACGGCGGTGAGCCGGTGGCCGCCGAGCTTCAGGCCGAGGCCGGGCAGCGGCACGCTGGTGACCAGGATGTCGAACCACAGCCGGGCGGCCTGCGCGACCAGCGGTCCGCCGAGCCGGTGGCCGAGGGCGGGGACGTGGTCGGCGAGCAGGGCGACGGCGCCCGCGCCGCGGCCGGGGCCCGCGTCCTTGTTGCGGTCCATGGCGGTCCGCACGGCGGCGAGCCGGGCGAGCGGGTCGGGGTCGCCGACGGGAAGCCTTATCAGGTACCCGGAGAGCCGGTTGCCCGGTGGGTGGGCGGTGCGCGGGCGGCGTGTGGAGACGGGGATCAGGGCGCGCGGCGCGACGCCGTCGCTGCCGTCACCGCGCTGGTCGAGCCAGCGGCGCAGGGCACCGGCGACGACCGCGATCACCACGTCGTTGACGGTGCCGCCCTCCGCCTTGCGGATGCGGTGGACGTCGTCGATGTCGACGACCACCCCGGCGGTACGGCGGCTGCCGCTGGGTGCGGAGGTCAGCGCGGGGGTGGTCTTCATGCCGAGGGTGGAGACGGCGACGGAGGCGCCGATGTCCAGGGCGCGGCCGACGTCGGAGAGGGCGCCGCGCAGCATCCCGGGGAGGCCGCGCACGTCGGGCAGCGGGCCGCGGGCGGGTTCGGGGGGCCGGGGGCGGCGGGTCGGCAGGTCGGTGGGGTCGAGGACGGCGGCGGCCAGGGCCAGGGCGCGCAGTCCGTCGGCGAGGGCGTGGTGGAACTTGAAGAGGACGGCGAACGACGTCCCGTCCGTGCCGGGCAGTACGTGCGCCTCCCAGGGGGGCCGTCCGCGTTGCAGCGGGCGCTGCATGAGACGGCCCGCGGCCTGCTGGAAGTCACCGGTGGGGGCGTGCAGCCGGACGTGGTCGAGGGGGTCGAAGTGGGGGTCTGGCTCGCGGGCTGCGCCGCCGAAGGCGAGCGGTCGCCAGCTGTCGCGGATGCGCATCCTGAGGCCCGGCACGGCGGCGGCGCGGGCGGCGAGCAGGTCGGCCGCGTGGGCGCCCGCGGTGGGTGAGTGCGCCGCGAAGACGCCGAGCGCGCCCAGGTGCATGGGGTGGCGGTCGGAGTCGATGTTCCAGAACGCCAGGTCGAGGGGTGCGAGCGGGTCGGAAGTCAATGGCTTGCCTCGCGACGACGACGGTGAGCCAGCAGTTAATCGCGATCGGGCGATTACGGTCAAGTACGATCACGCTACGCACAGTTAACATCATGTGACGAGGGCGCGCGCGACGACCGCCGCCGAACGGTCGGAGGAAACCCCCCTACGGGACCCGCTGCCCCTTCCCCAGCGCGATCACCCCGCCCTGGGACACGGTGTACAGCTCGGCGTCCCGCTCCGGGTTGACGCCGATCGTCGCGCCGGGCGGTACCTCCACGTTCTTGTCCAGCACCGCCCCGCGCACCACGGCGCCCCGCCCGATGTGCACGTTGTCGTGCAGCACCGAGCCCTGCACCACCGCCCCCGGGTCGACCAGCACCCCCGGCGACAGCACGGACCGGGTCACCTGCCCGCGGATCAGGCACCCCGCGCTGATGATCGACTCGCTGGCGATGCCGCCCGCGTTGAACCGCGCCGGGGAGAGCTGGTTCGAGTGGGTGTATATCGGCCAGCTGCGGTTGTAGAGGTTGAAGGCGGGCCGCTCGGCGATCAGGTCCATATGGGCGTCGTAGTACGCGTCCAGCGTGCCCACGTCCCGCCAGTAGCCCTGGTCGCGGGTGGTCTCGCCGGGGACGTGGTTCTCGCTGAAGTCGTACAGCTGGGCCTCGCCGCGCTCGGTGAGCTGGGGCAGGATCGAACCGCCCATGTCGTGCACGGAGTCCGGGTCCTCGGCGTCCCGCTGGAGCGCCTCGATCAGGGCCTTGGTGGTGAAGACGTAGTTGCCCATCGAGGCGAAGACGCAGTCGGGGCTGTCCGGCAGTCCGGGCGGGTCGGCGGGCTTCTCCAGGAACCGCTCCACCGTCAGCCCGTCGGACCCCGGCGTGATCACCCCGAACGACGGCGACTCGGCGCGCGGCACCCGGATGCCCGCCACCGTCACCCCGGCGCCGGACTCGATGTGCTGGGCGAGCATCTGGCGCGGGTCCATCCGGTACACGTGGTCGGCGCCGAACACGGCGACGTACTCCGGCCGTTCGTCGTAGACCAGGTTCAGCGACTGGAGGATGGCGTCCGCGCTGCCGAGGTACCAGCGCGGGCCGAGCCGCTGCTGCGCCGGGACGGGTGTGACGTAGTTGCCGAGCAGGCTCGACATCCGCCAGGTGGTGGTGATGTGCCGGTCCAGCGAGTGCGACTTGTACTGCGTCAGCACGCAGATGCGCAGGATGTCGCCGTTGACGAGGTTGGAGAGCACGAAGTCGACGAGCCGGTAGGTGCCGCCGAAGGTCACCGCGGGTTTCGCGCGGTCCGCGGTGAGCGGCATCAGCCGCTTGCCCTCCCCGCCCGCCAGCACGATCCCGAGTACCGAAGGTCCTCCACGACGCATGGCCGCCCCTCCCTCACCCTGGTTGACCGATGAGTGCCCCGTGGGGTGAGGGAGTAAGCCTGTTCGAGAAGTCGGGGGTGTGTTCGGTTACTTCAGGGTCTCCTCGTACAGCCGCACCGTGCGCCGCGCCACCGTGTCCCAGCCGAACTCCCGCACCGCGCGCTCCAGTCCGGCCCGGCCCATCAGCGAGGCCGCCGCCGGGTCGCCGAGCACGGTGTCCAGCGCGCGGGCGAGGCCCGCCTCGAAGTCGTCGTCGACGGGCACCAGCAGACCCGTCTCCCCGTCCTCGACCACCTCCGGGATCCCCCCGACCCGGGACGCCACCACGGGCGTCCCGCACGCCATCGCCTCCAGGTTGACGATGCCGAGCGGCTCGTACACCGAGGGGCAGACGAACACCGACGCGTGGGTGAGGAGCTGGATCACCTCCGGGCGCGGCAGCATCCGCGGGATCCAGTGCACCCCGTCGCGTACGGCGCTCAGCTCCGCGTACAGCTCCTGGAACTCCCGCTCGATCTCCGGGGTGTCGGGGGCGCCCGCGCAGAGCACCACCTGCGCCGCCGGGTCGATGTCCCGTACGGCGCGCAGCAGGTGCGGCACGCCCTTCTGGCGGGTGATGCGGCCGACGAACAGCACGTAGGGGCGGCCCGGGTCGACGCCGAGGCGCTCCAGGACGTCGGTGCCGGGGTCGGGCCGGTACAGGCCGGTGTCGATGCCGTTGTGCACGACGTGCACGCGGGCCGGGTCGAGCGCCGGGTAGCAGGCGAGGATGTCCTCGCGCATCGCGCCGGAGACGGCGATCACCGCGTCGGCGGCCTCGATCGCGGTGCGTTCCGCCCAGCCGGACAGCGCATAGCCGCCGCCGAGCTGCTCCGCCTTCCAGGGCCGCAGCGGCTCCAGTGAGTGCGCGGTCATCACGTGCGGCACGCCGTACAGCAGCTTGGCGAGGTGCCCGGCGAGGTTGGCGTACCAGGTGTGCGAGTGGACCAGTTCGCGGCCCTCCAGGGCGGCGGCCATCGACAGGTCCACGGAGAAGGTGCGCAGCGCGTCGTTGGCCTCGTCGAGGGCGGGCCAGGGCCGGTGGCGTACGACGCCCGTGGCGCGGCCCTCGCCCCAGCAGTGCACGTCGAGGTCGACCAGGGAGGTCAACTCCCGGGCGAGGAACTCCACGTGGACGCCCGCGCCGCCGTACACGTCCGGCGGGTACTCCCGGGTCAGCAGTCCGACTCGCACCCGCGACTCCCTGGCTCGGCGGCTGGTGTCCACATGGTCACCCATGAGGGCGCGGGTACGGAAGACCGCAGGGGCCTCAGGAGTCGTCCGGCGCCCGGGTGAAGCAGCAGTCGCCGCACAGGCCGCCGCCGGGCACCCGGTAGTACAGACAGCAGCTGCGGCGCCGGAAGGCGGTGCCGGTGAGGGTGCCGGTCCCGGTGAGCCGGGGGTGGGCGAGGAGCCGCCGGGTGAGGGCTGCGGCGCGCTCGGCGACCCGGGGGCGGCCGTGGGCGTGCGCCCAGCGGTCCAGCTCGCAGGCGGCGCCGGTCAGCGCGGAGGCCGCGTTGCCCCACAGCAGCCCGTTGGCGAGCCGGTACCGGTCGCGCAGCAGCGCGGCGAGGGGTGCGAGGTGGGCGTCCAGCACGACCGCCGCGACGGTCCCCGCGTCGCCGGGCAGCGGGCGCACCCCGGCCAGCCACAGGTCGTCGGGGGCGCTGGCGTCGGCGTCCCAGCGCAGCCGCCCGGGGTCGAGGTCGGGGACGCGCCCGTACACGGCGGCACAGCCGAGCGCCGTCGACCAGAGCCGGGCGGCCAGGCCCAGGTGGGCCACGGAGGCGGCGGTCCGCGGTTCCTGGGTACCCAGGGAACAGGCCACCTTCCGTACCCGGAAGCCGACGGAGTCGCCGTGGGTACCCGACGTTGTGCCGCCGTAGACGTCGGCGAGGGTCGGGAGCCCGGCGTGCCGCGCGTCCGCCGGGTCCGCCGGGTCCGCCGGGTCCGCCGGGTCCAGGATCGTCCTCAGGACGAAGAAGCCGCCCAGCGGGGTGAGGGCGTCAAGTCGGGAATCGAGTTCCACTACTTCCGCTGATTTCGCCGCTGCTTCCGGGTCTTCCGCTCCAAGGGCCACGAGGGCAGTCCTACCAGGGCCCTCAGGGGTCCTGGTCAGGGGGCCGGACGGGTCTGTCACCCGACCTGGGGATGACAGGGGTGAGGTCGTACTCCATCGGCAGTAGGACCCAATGCCTGCTCAGGGACGACGACGGGAACAGTTTTGGGAGGCATGGTGTTGGCTATGGAAGCCGACCGTTCGCCGCGCCGGGTGAAGCGCACCCGCCTCACGCAGAGGAGCAGCCGATGAGCGCCCTCGCGTTGTCCGTGCTGCTGTCGCTCGTGTCCGCGATCGCGTACGCGGGCGGAGCCATCGTGCAGGAGCGCGTGGCGGACACCACGCCCAGCACCCAGCAGTACGCCCCGCTGCGCCGCCCGAGCTGGTGGGCGGCGGTCGCGCTCAACGGCCTCGGCGGTCTGCTGCACGTCGCGGCGCTCGCCTACGGCCCCCTCAGCCTGGTCCAGCCGCTCGGCGCGCTGACCATCGTGTTCGCGCTGCCGATGGCGGCGCTGTTCGTCGGCCGCAGGGCCGGGGCGACCGCCTGGCGGGGCGCGATCATGGCGACCGTGGGCCTGGCGGGGCTGCTCTCCCTGGTCGGCGCCTCCGACAACCAGTCCCTCGGCGCCCCCGAGCAGGCGGCGGTGTTCCTGGTGACCGGCGGTGTCGTGGTGACGCTGATGGTCGCGGGCCGCGCCGCGCACCGGCACCCCGCCGTGCGCGCGATGCTGCTCGCCACCGCGTCCGGCATCGCCTTCGGCATGTCCTCGGTGTTCACCAAGACCGTCGCGGTCGACTGGACCGGCGGCGTCACGGCGGCGGACCTCCCCCCGCTCGCCGCGATCGCGGTACTGGCCACCGCCGGACTGCTGCTGTCGCAGGCCGCCTACCGGGGCGCCGGACTCGCCGCCCCGCTGGCGACGCTGACGGTGGTCAACCCGGTGGTGGCCGCCGCGGTCGGCATCACGATGTTCGGTGAGAGCTTCCGGTACGGCACCACGGGCACCGTGCTCGCACTGAGCTGCGGTGTGGTCGCCGCGGGCGGGCTGATCCTGCTGACCGCGCAGCGCATCCAGAACGAGGACCCGGACGCGGTGTCAGAGCGGGCCGGGGGCGAGCGGGCCGAGGACAGGCGGCAGGCCGGAGCGGACGACCCGGAGCCGGTGGCCGAGCTGGCCCCCGAGCCGCGCGAGCGGCTGCGCGGTGACGTCTTCGTGCCACGGCCGGTCTCCGAGGCCGCCCACGAGAACCGGGCCCCCGTGGACTCGGAGGGCGCCAAGGCGGACGTGGAAGCGAATGCGGACGCGGACGCGGATACCCGGGCGGCTGACCAGCCGGTGCTGTACTACCCCTCCGGCTACGGAGCGGCGTTCGTCCCGGTGCTGGTCCTGGACCGGCACCGGGCGCGGGTCAAATCCTGACGCCCCCGGCGCGCAGATAGGCGACCGGGTCGACGTCCGTACCGAAACCGGGCCCCGTCCGCACCTCGAAGTGCAGATGCGGGCCCGAGCTGTTGCCGGTGGACCCGGAGCGGCCGATGCGCTGACCGGTGCCGACGTGCTGGCCCACCTTGACGGAGATCGCCGACAGATGGGCGTACTGGCTGTAGCGGCCGTCGCCGTGCCTGATCACGACCTGGTAGCCGAAGGAGCCGCCCCAGCCCGCGCTGACCACCTGACCGGCCCCGACGGACTTCACTGAGGTGCCGGTGGGCACGGGGAAGTCGACGCCGGTGTGGTAGCCCTTCGACCAGGACGAGCCGGACGCGTGGTACGGGGTGCCCAGGGCGGCGCTCACCGGGGCGACCAGCGAGTGGGACGCGCGCTCCTCGGAGCGTGACGTGGTCTTCGGCTCGGAGTGGGTCTCCTTGCGCGGGGCGGCCTTCTTGGAGCTCTGCTCGTTCTTGGGGCTCTGCTCCCTCTTGGAGCTCTTCTCCTTCTTCGGGGCCTTCTTCGGGTCCTTCTTGGGGGTCTTCTGCTTCTCGGCGCTGGGGGTCTTCTGCTTCTCGGCGCTCTTGGCCCCCGTGGACCCGCTCCCGGCGCTCTCGTGCTTCTTCGCCTCGCCGTGCAGGCTGAGCCGCTGCCCCGGCAGGATCAGGTCGGGGTCGGCTCCGATGACCGCGCGGTTGACGGCGTACAGGCCCTGCCAGCCGCCCCGGACGTGCGCGGTGTCGGCGATGCCGGAGAGGGTGTCGCCGCGGACCACCGTGTACATCTCGGCCTTCCCGGCCCGTGACTGCGGGGTGGTCTGCGGCTGGACGTCCTGCACGGAGGTTCTGGCCCTGTCGGGCGCCTTGGCGGGTCTGATCTCGGGGCTGGCGCCGCCGCGGGTGAGTCCGGCCCGCGACGAGCACGCCGGCCAGGCGCCGGGGCCCTGCCCGTCGAGCACCTGCTCGGCGACGGCGATCTGCTGGTCCTTGCTGGCGAGGTCGGCGCGCGCGGCGAACCGGGGGCCGCCGTACGCCTCCCAGGTGGACTGGGTGAACTGGAGCCCGCCGTAGTAGCCGTTGCCGGTGTTGACGTCCCAGTCGTTGCCGGACTCACAGGCGGCGACCTTGTCCCAGGTGCCGACGTCGGCCGCCTGGGCGCTGCCGGCGCCGACGAGGGGGATGGCTATCCCGGCGCCGCCGACCGTGACGGTGAGTGAGGCACGGTTGATCCTGTTCGGCTGGTACCGGCGGTGCCGACCGCGTACGGCCATGGGAGAGCCCCTTCGACATGCGTCAGGAGGGCCCAAAAGTATGCGTGTTCAACAGGCCTTGACAAGACGGCAATTCGGCCGGGCGTCACCCCAAGTGGCTGGTTACGCACCCTCGGTTGGCCGGATCGGCGGGGCGGCCGGTGAGCCGGTGGCGGTCGCCGTACGTACAGGTGTCCGTCGGCACCGGACATGCGGCCGGGGTACCGGCACGTCAGGATGGCCCAGAAGGCAGACTGGCGGCACACGCAGTACGCCCGGCACGAACGGATCCCCTAGGGAGCAGGCGGTATGAGCAGCAAAGCCCAGATCGGCGTCACGGGTCTCGCGGTCATGGGCCGCAATCTTGCCCGCAACTTCGCCCGCAACGGCTACCCGGTCGCGGTGCACAACCGGACGGTGGCGCGCACGCACGCCTTGGTGGAGGAGTTCGGCGGCGAGGGCGAGTTCATCGCGGCCGAGACGGCCAAGGAGTTCGTGGACGCGTTGGAGCGCCCACGCCGACTGGTGATCATGGTCAAGGCCGGTGACCCCACCGACGCCGTGATCCAGGAGTTCGCCCCGCTCCTCGAACCCGGTGACATGATCATCGACGGCGGCAACGCGCACTTCGCGGACACCCGGCGCCGGGAGCGGGAACTGCGCGAGCGCGGCATCCACTTCGTCGGCACCGGCATCTCCGGCGGCGAGGAGGGCGCGCTGCACGGCCCGAGCATCATGCCGGGCGGCTCGAAGGAGTCGTACGACTCCCTGGGCCCGATGCTGGAGAAGATCTCCGCGAAGGCGGCGGACGGGGCGCCGTGCGTCACCCACGTCGGCCCCGACGGCGCCGGGCACTTCGTGAAGATGGTGCACAACGGCATCGAGTACGCCGACATGCAGCTGATCGGTGAGGCGTACCAGCTGCTGCGCGACGTGGCGGGGTACGCGCCCGCGCAGATCGCGGAGATCTTCCGCACCTGGAACACCGGTCGTCTGGACTCCTACCTGATCGAGATCACCGCCGAGGTGCTGTCCCACGTGGACGCGGCGACCGGCGAGCCGTTCGTGGACGTGGTGGTGGACCAGGCCGAGCAGAAGGGCACCGGCCGCTGGACCGTGCAGATCGCCCTCGACCTGGGCGTGCCGGTGTCGGGCATCGCGGAGGCGGTCTTCGCCCGCTCGCTGTCCGGCCACGCGGCGCTGCGGGAGGCGTCGCGCGGGCTGGAGGGCCCGAAGGCGACGCCGCTCGGCGAGGCGGAGGCGGCGGCGTTCGCGGACCGGGTGGAGCAGGCCCTGTACGCCTCGAAGATCGTCTCGTACACGCAGGGCTTCCACGAGATCGCCGCGGGCAGCGAGGAGTACGGCTGGGACATCGACCTGGGCGCCGTCTCGGCGATCTGGCGCGGCGGCTGCATCATCCGCGCGGCGTTCCTCGACCGGATCCGCGCCGCGTACGACGCCCGCCCGGACCTGCCGAGCCTGCTGTCCGACGAGACGTTCGCGCAGGAGATCGCAGCGGCGCAGGACGACTGGCGCGAGGTCCTCGTCGCGGCGACCCGGCAGGGCGTCCCCACCCCCGGCTTCTCCGCCGCCCTCGCCTACTACGACGCCCTGCGCGCCGAGCGCCTGCCCGCCGCCCTCACCCAGGGCCAGCGGGACTTCTTCGGCGCGCACACGTACCGGCGGACCGACCGGGAGGGCTCGTTCCACACGCTGTGGGGCGGGGACCGCTCGGAGGTCTCGGGCTGACACCACGTCACGCCCATGCGTCGGGGCCCCGCGCGTGCGGGGCCCCTTCGCGTGTACGGCTCCCTCAGCTGAGCGGCGGCCCGGGCTCCGGGCTGGGCACCGGCTCGGGTCCCGGCGGGATGGGTGACGGGTCGGGCTCCGGCAGGGGGCTGGGGCCGGGGCCGGGGCCCGGCGGGGGATGCGGCACGGGACCGGGGCCCGGGCCGGGCGGCGGCACCGGGGCGGGTCCGGGCTGCGGGGGCGTCGGGGGCGGAGGTGTGGGCGTAGGCGGGGGTGTGGGATCCGGCCCCGGTGGGGGTTCGGGGGTCGGTACGGGGTGGGGTTCGGGGGGCTGGGGCCCGGGGTCGGGCGGTGGCGGCCCGGGGGGTACGGGGTCCGGGTGCGGGTCGGTCATGCTGTCCTCCGGCCAGTGGCGAACGTACGTCGGCTCTGGACTCCTCCCCCGCCTACCCGTCCCCCGCGCCCCCAGTCACCCGCGGGGGTCAGCTCAGGCCCCCGGGTGGGCCACCGCCACCGCGGCAGCCGCGGCGGCCGCGAGGCCGGGCCGGGGGCTGGACAGCACCGGCACCGACGTGGTGGTCAGCCGCTGGGCCGGGGCCATGGATGCCTGCGCGAGGACGATCGAGTCGGCGTCGCCGACGGCGTCGACAGCGGCGGCCACGGTACGGGCGTACGCCTCGGTGTCGCCCGCGGCGAAGCGCTCCCAGGCGCCCGCCACCAGCACGCTCCGCACGTCGACGTCCCGACCGGCGTGCCGCGCCTCCTCCTCGACGAGGGCGACGGTGGGCCCGAGCGTGCTCTCCACCGTCGCCAGCACGACGACCCGCGGCCCCGCGGCCACCGCGGCGGCGGCCATCGGCCGGTCGACACGCAGCACGGGCACCCCCACCTGGGCGGCCGTGGCCTCCGCGACGGCGCCGATGGTCGAGCAGGTGCAGAGCACGGCCCGCGCCCCGTCGGCGACGGCCCGGTCCACCACGCCCCGCACGTCCACCGCGACCCCCGCGGGCCCGCCGTAGCCACGGGCGCGCTCCAACAGCCCTTCATCAACAAGATGTCGCAGCTCAAGCCCCGGATGGTGCTGGTCGTGCAGGGCGTCGAAGACGGGCACGTGCACGGGCGAGGTGTGCAGGAGGGCGAGCACCGAGAAACTCCCGTTCCCGCTCAGAACCGGCCGGGATGCGCGGCGAGCCACGCCTTCGCCGCCCGCAGCAGCTCCGGGTCGGCCGCCGGTGCCTCCTCCGGGTGCCGCTCGGCCCACCGGACGACGTACGGACACAGCGGCGCCACGACCACGCCCTCCCGCGCCGCACCGGCGTACAGCTCACGGGCCAGCGAGCCCGCGATGCCCTTGCCCTCGTGGGCGGGCTCGACGATGGTGTGCACCGGCACGAGCGCGCGGCGCGGGGCGTCGAGGACGAAGTACTCGATACGTCCGACCACCTCACCGCCGCCGACGGCCTCCAGTCGGCCCGCCGCCCGGTCGTCGCGGATCTCGATGTCACTCATGGGGCACCCCACTCCTCGCCGGTCAGCCCCCTACGGCCTGCGGGCTGCGCTGCTGGTCCGAACCCGGCACCGGAGCGGAGGGGTCGGCACCGAGGTCCACGACGCGGTTGTCCGCGTCCACGTGCACGACCCTCGGCTCCAGCTCCCGCGCCTCGGCGTCGGTCACCTGAGCGTAACTGATGATGATCACGAGATCCCCGGGCCGCACGAGGTGCGCCGCGGCCCCGTTGATCCCGACGACCCCGGACCCCCGCTCCCCCTCGATGACGTACGTCTCCAGCCGGGCACCGTTGGTGACATCAACGATGTGCACCAGCTCACCGGGCAGCAGATCAGCGGCGTCCAGCAACTCAGCGTCGATCGTGACCGATCCCACGTAGTGCAGGTCGGCCTGGGTGACGGTGGCACGGTGGATCTTGGACTTGAACATGGTGCGCAGCATGTCGGACTCCTGGAAGACGGCTCCCTGCCTGCTTTGTGCAGGTCAAGGGCGGTCTCGACTCTACACCGACGCACCCGTCCGATGTCTGTGAGCAACATCGCTCCGGCCAGGCGAGGCGGCTTCCCGCCTGGGCTTTCGCGCCGTCACCGACGTCCGTTGGGACGATCGCCCGGAACGCGCGGGGACTCATGCCGACCGGATGCCGGCATACCTGATGAGTCATCAGACATGTGGGAGGCCTTTCTGCCCACACGGACGACCTGCGCCATGCGGAGGCCATGATGCGCGAGGGAGGATATGAGCCGAGCGGTGGGGGGGGGAGGGCCCTGCCACCGCGCCACCGGCTGCCCTGATCAGACGTCACCGCACGCCCACGATGCCAGACCCCTCCGCCGAGGATGGCGCACGACAAGATGCGTCCGTCCCGGTGGGCGGACAACCAGGGGTCGGCCGGCCACGCGTCCCTCACGCACCAGGTGGCGGGTGGGCGGTTCGGCGAGGTAGCGGGCCTGTCCGGGCCGTGCTGAACTGAGCAGAGTGCGTGTCACCACGGCGCCGATCGACGCCGTGGTATGACATCGGTCGAACGCCGGTGCACGTCGCGACGCATGACCTTGAGGATGTGGAGGCGGCTTATGGCGGAGTCGCGGGACGACAAGCAGCCCGGTCTCACGGCCGTAGCGGCATTGGGGTTCGTGCTGATCGTTCCGCCGTTCTTGGCGCGGTTCGATCACATGGGCCAGATCTTCGGCGTCCCCGTTCTCGCGGCTTACCTGTTTCTCGTCTGGGCGATCGTGATCGGTCTGGTCGCCGTGATCGGCGGCAGATCGAGGTAGGCCGTGCTCCAGACCTGGTTCATCGTCGTGGTCTCGGCCGGGTACCTCGGCCTGCTCTTCGCAGTGGCTTTCTACGGTGACCGGCGGGCGGATTCCGGTCGGAGCATCATCAACAATGCCACGGTCTACGCGCTGTCCTTCGGCGTGTACGCCACCTCGTGGACGTACTACGGCAGCGTGGGCGGGGCCGCCAGGACCGGAATCGGCTTCCTGCCGATCTACCTGGGGCCGACGATCATGCTCGCGCTGAGTTGGCTGGTGCTGCGCAGAATCATCCGGATCAGCCAGCGGCACCGGGTCACCTCACTGGCCGACTTCGTCTCCGCCCGCTACGGCAAGAGCACCGCGCTGGGCTGTCTGGTGACGATCATCGCTGTCGTGGGAGTGGTTCCCTACATCTCACTGCAGCTCAAGGCGGTCTCCATCACCTTTGCGGTGATCCGGCGGCACCCCGAGCTCACCTCCACCCCGGAACTGAGCCATATCCCGCTGTGGCAGGACACCGGGCTGTACGCGGCGCTGGTGCTCGCCGCGTTCACCATCGTCTTCGGCACCCGTCATCTGGACGCCACCGAACGCCACGAGGGCATGGTCGCCGCCATCGCGTTCGAGTCCGTGGTCAAGCTCGTGGCGTTCCTCTCGGCCGGGATCTTTGTGACCTTCTGGATGTTCGGCGGGTTCCACGACCTCTTCTCCCGGGCCGCGGACGCGGGCCTCACCACGATGTTCACGCTGCGCGGGCACACCGGCTACGGCATGTGGGTCTGGCTCACCGTGCTGTCCATGCTGGCGATCGTGCTGCTGCCCCGGCAGTGGCAGATCAGCGTTGTGGAGAACGTCGACGTGAAGCACCTCGGACGGGCGATGTGGCTGTTCCCGCTGTACCTCCTCGTGATCAGCTTCTTCGTGCTTCCGATCGCGGCCGGCGGCCTTCTGCGGTTCGGGAAGGCCGTCAACGCCGACACCTACGTGCTGACCCTGCCGATGGCCGAGGGCCACGAGGCACTCGCACTGCTCGTCTTCATCGGCGGCCTCAGTGCGGCCACCAGCATGGTCATCGTCGAGACGACCGCGCTCAGTACCATGGTGTCCAACTCGCTCGTGATGCCGCTGCTGCTGCGCAGCAAGTCCCGGCTGGCGCACCGCGACAACCTCGCCGGGCTGGTGCTGGGCATCCGCCGGGCGACCATCGTGCTGATCCTGCTGCTGGGGTACGCGTACTTTCGGCTCGCGGGCGAGGAGACGGCACTGGTGTCGATCGGCCTGGTGTCGTTCGCGGCTGTGGCACAGTTCGCGCCCGCCATCCTGGGTGGCCTGTTCTGGAAGGGGGGTACCCGCCGGGGCGTGCTGGTCGGCCTGGTGGCGGGATTCGCCGTGTGGGCGTACACCCTGCTGCTGCCGACCTTCGCCGAGGCCGAGCTGCTGCCCTCTTCCTTCCTGAGGGAGGGCCCGCTCGGCATCGGGCTGCTCCGGCCACAGCAGCTGTTCGGCCTGGCGGGAATGGACCCGATCAGCCATGCGATGTTCTGGAGTGCACTGCTGAACTTCGGCGGGTATGTCGCAGTCTCCCTCGCGGACCGTCCGGACGCCGCCGAGCGGGCACAGGCGGAGCGGTTCGTCGAAGTCCTCGAAGAGCCTGTCATGGAGCGGCGCTGGCAGGTCCGCGCCACGGTCGGAGAACTGCAGACCCTGCTGGAGCGCTTCCTCGGGCGGGAGGGCGCCCAGCGGGCGTTGCGCTCCTACCCCGGGAGGAGACCCGATTCACCGGCAGCCGGAGCGCCGCCGGAGCTGGTCCATCACGCGGAAGCCCAGCTCGCCGGCTCGGTGGGCAGCGCGTCCGCGCGGCTTGCGATCGCCGCGGTGGCCGGAGAGGAGGAGGTCGGCACCGAAGAAGTGATGGAGATGATCGGAGAGGCGTCGCAGAGGGTCGAGCTGGTCCGGTGGCGGCTGAAGTTGCTCTACGACGCGACCGGCGGCATCGGCACCACCCTCGATGTGACCCGTACGGCCGAAGAGCTGACGCAGGTCGCGGTTCCGCGCTTCGCCGACTACGTCACCGTCGACCTGGCAGAGTCCATGCTGCGCGATGTGGAACTGGGGACGAACGGCACGAGGACCAGCGGTAGGCGGATGCAGCGCGCGGCCGTCAGCGGCATCCGCGACGACGCTCCCTTGTTCGCCGTCGGCGACCTGATGACGTTCGCGCCCTTCTCACCACAGGCCCGCGCCGTCGAGAGCGGCCTGGCGGTCCTGGTGCCTGATCTGCGCAAGTCCACGGAGTGGCGGGAGGTGGACCTGGACCCCGCGCGGGGCTCCCGCGTCATCGACTTCGGGATCCATTCGCTCATCACGGCGCCGCTGTCCGCGCGCGGTGCGCTGCTGGGCATGGTCCACTTCTGGCGGTCCGAGAAGCCCGACCCCTTCGACCAGGACGACCTCTCCCTCGCGGCAGAACTGGCCACCCGAGCCGCCGTGTCCCTCGACAACGCACGCCGCTACACCCGCGAGCACGGACTGGCCGTGGCCCTGCAGCGGAGACTGCTGCCCCGCGCGCTGCCCGAGCAGGACGCCGTCGAGGTCGCTTCCCGTTACCTGCCCGCGCAGGCGGTCGGCGGCGACTGGTTCGACGTCCTCCCGTTGTCGGGCGCCAGGGTGGCGCTGGTCATGGGGGACATCGTCGGGCACGGACTGCATGCCGCGGCCACCATGGGGCAGCTGCGTACCGCCGTGCACAACTTCTCCACTCCCCTGGACCTGCCGCCCGACGAACTCCTCAGCCACTTGGACGAGTTGGTCGCGCTCATCGACCAGGACGCGATCGCGGCCGGCGACGAAACCACCGTCACCGGAGCCACCTGCCTGTACGCGGTCTATGACCCCGTGACCGGCAACTGTGCCATCGCCAGCGCCGGCCACCTTGCGCCCGCACTCGTACACCCCGACGGGACGGTGGAGTTCCTGGACGTGCCGTCCTGCCTTCCCCTCGGCATCGGCGGACTGCCCTTCGAGTGCGCCGAGGTGCATCTACGCGAGGGCAGCAGGCTCGTCCTGTTCACCGACGGCCTCGTCGAGCGCCGCGACATGGACATCGACGACGGGCTCCGGCTGCTCCGCGAAACGCTGGCGGGCATTGACCGGTCGCCAGAGGAGACCTGTGACGCCGTGCTCGACGCCCTGCTGCCGGAGATCCAGAGCGACGACATCGCGGTGCTCGTCGCCCGTACGCGGGTGCTGGGGCCCGGGCAGGTCGCCGAGTGGGACGTAGAGCGCGATCATGCCGCCGTTCGCGGCGTACGCGCTGCCGTCTCGGCCCGGCTCATGGAGTGGGGACTGGAGGACCTCGTCTTCACGACGGAGCTGATCTGCAGCGAGCTGATCACCAACGCCATGCGCCACGCCACAGGGCCCATCAAGGCGCGGTTGATCCGCGACCGCGTGCTGATCTTCGAGGTCTCGGACCACAGCAGCACCTCGCCGCATCTGCGCTATGCGGCCAGCACGGACGAGGGCGGACGGGGCCTCTTCCTCGTGGCCCAGTTCGCTGAGCGATGGGGCACTCGCCACACCGAGGACGGCAAGGTCATCTGGACGGAGCAGGCGATGACGCTCGGCGGCTGACGGCGCCGCCCGCGGACCCGGTGCGGCCGCCCCGCCGCCGGGACCGCCGGCCCGCTGTTCGGCAGACGGGCGCATCAAGCGTTCCGGAGCGGGCGACGGCCGTCATGAACCACGCTGCATCCCCGTTCGGCGCCCCCGTCGGTACCTTCACTCAGCTGCTGTCGTCCACGGGGCGCGGCGCCCGTCTCGCCCGGCCGTGGACCCACCTGCCCAGCCGCTCGGCCAACTCACTCCACGCGACCGTGGCGCCACAGCCTCTCGTTACAACGGCGGTAGAGGGGACGGACGCGATGACCGCCTCTCAGGCGTTCTCGTCATGGATGCGCGCGCTCAGATCCTCCGCCCACTCCAGCGCCCACGCCTTGAGTTCTTCGACCTGCCGGGAGGTGAGCCCGTACGCGGTGTAGTCCTCATCCTCGTACCAGTCCGCGCCGATGAGCCGGTCCCGGAGGTCTTCGAGGCTGAACGTCGTGGGTGCGACGGCGGCCCAGGGATTCGAGGTCTGCGATGGAGCGGTGGCGGGAGGCGGCCTGGACGTCGATGAGGTCGCGGACGGTGCCGCGGTCGGCGAGGGCGCGGACCTTGGTGCCGATCACGTCGTCGAGGGAAAGAACGGGACCGTAGGGGGTTTGGGCGGGCGGAGCCCAGAACGCCTCCTTGAGGACATCGACCTCGCACTCCTCGCCGGTGCCCGGATCGGTGACGAGGAACCGGCCGCTGAGCGGATCGGTCTGGACGTGCGTGGGCCGCCATCCGCGCGCGCTGAGCCCTGCTGTGAGTGAGGCGACGATCTCCTGCATCGGAGCGGGGTTCTCGGTGGCGACGTCGAGGTCACGGCTGAAGCGTTCGACCAGGCCGTGGGCCTGCACGGCGTATCCGCCGGTGAGGACCAGAGGGTAGGGGGAGCCGAGGTCGAGGATGTCGGCGAGGAGACGCTCGTGGAGCGGAGTGAGCTTCACGCGGCGGTCGTGTCGCCCGGAGCGGTGCGGAGCAGCTCGGGGAAGGCGTCCTCCCAGACCTCGCGGATGTAGGGACTGATCAAGCGCCGCAGCACGGGCCACTGCTCAGTAAGCAGCCGGGGGTGCAGGAGGGCCACCAGGTCCTCACTCAGTCCTTCGGCGAGGACGGTCCGGTAGAGCGTCATGCGGGACTTCGGACGGTCCAGGCTGTAGCTGGTCCGACCGGACCAGACGATGTGGAGCGGCAGGTCGACGTTGCCCTCGACGGGACCGGCCAGCTCCAGCAAGCGCTCGGGCAGTCGGCTGCGGTAGCGGTCCCGCAGCACCTCGGCGCGGGGGGCGATCGTCGTGTCCATGCATCCAGTATCGCTGCTGGGAGGCGGCGGCATGGTGAATACGGGGATCCGCTGTCGTACGTACGGGTCGGGCGTCGCACGTCCTTTCCTCGGACATCTCACCCAGTGGGCGCTTAGCGGATCATGGCCTACCCGTGCAGCCCCCCAGGTGGCGCGGCAACCCGGCTGTCCTGCCGACCCGGCACCGGCCCCGCTCGCGGGCGCGGGTGATCATGAGGCAGCAGGTCACACGGCGGGCCGCCGCGGTGGAGTCGGCTGCGGCTTCGGTCTCAGTGTCGGACATGACGACGGTGCCGAAGCCGAGGCCCATGGCGCCGGCGCAGTGGACGGGAAGGACTCCAGTGCGGCCGAGGGTACGGTGGCGGCCAAAGGGGGCAGGCGGCATCCATAGGGCACGCCACTTCTGCCCCCGAACGCAGCCCACTCGCTCAGGACCCGTGCCGCGGACGAGCTGTCGAGTCGTGCAGCGAACCTCCCGAGCGGGAGCCAGGCACCTGTGTCCAGGTCCTTCGTCATGGCCGCCACCAGGTCAGCAAGCTGGGACGCTCCCGCATCCGATGCTGACCGTTTGCTGACCCGAGCGGGGTCAGCGGGCCTCTGACCTGCAAAAATACCCAAACGCTAGATCTTGGACTTGAACATGGTGCGCAGCATGTCGGACTCCTGGAAGACGGCTCCCTGCCTGCTTTGTGCAGGTCAAGGGCGGTCCCGACCTTACACCGACACCCCCGACCGATGTTTGTGAGGAACATCACTCCGGCCTGGTTGCTGTAAGTGCGTTGTGGCAAACCGGATCTCGTTCGAAGCCTGCGGTGCGGGTGATCATTCGGGCAGAGATGCCCATGTGGTCGTGGGCATGAAGAAACGGGCCCCTTGGTAGTGACGTGGTTGTTGAGGCCGGTCACGAGCAAGGAGACCCGTTGCCTGACGAGTTGACCATCCCTGCTGTGCCCGCGTCCACCACGGTCACCCCTGGGTGTGACTGCTACGTCCACAGGTTCGGTTCGGTCGCTCCGGGACGGCGGGTGCGGTGCTATCCGAGCGACATGACGGATGCGGAGTGGGCCGAGGTCCGCTCCGCGATGCCGGTGCCGGCCTGGCTGCTCAAGCGGGGCGGGCGTCCGGAGGCGTACTGCCACCGCGAGATACTCGACGCGGTGCGCTACCTGGTCGACAACGGCGTGAGGTGGATGGCCCTGCCGGTTGACTTCCCGTACTGGCGGGCGGTCTACGACTTCTTCCGCCGCTGGCGGGCCTGTGACTACGTGCGTGAACTGTACGAACGCCTGCGCCGCACGGCGAGGGAACGCTCAGGCCGCAACGCCGAGCCCAGTGCGGGAGTCATCGACAGTCAGTCGGTGGACGCCTCCGAGACCGTCGGCGAGGACAGCCGCGGATACGACGGCGGCAAGTCACGTGACGGACGCAAGCGCCACATCCTGACCGACACCGAGGGCCTGCTCCTCGAGGTGACCGTGACCACGGCCGACGTGCACGACTCCAAGGCCGCCCCCGCGCTGCTGGAGACGTTCATGGACCAGCCGGGCCGGCTGCTGAAGCTGGTGTGGGTCGACAGCGCCTACCAGGGTCCGGCGCTGGCGAAGGCGTTCGCCCGCCACGGAGTGCGCGTCGAGGTCGTGCGCCGCTCTGACGGGCGGCGCGGATTTGTCGTCCTGGCCCGCAGGTGGGTGGTGGAGCGCACGCTGAGCTGGCTCTCCCGCTCACGCCGCCTCAACCGCGACCACGAACGCCGCCCCGACCACCACGCGGCGATGGTGTGGTGGGCCGCCGTGATCAGGCTGTCGAGGCGCCTGGCCGCAGACGCTCCGCGCTGGCCGGAGAAGCGCCCCAGCCGACTGCCTCGGGCGCGGGCATGAACCGTCCGTCCTTCGCCCGCACCAGCCAGCCCCGCTTCTCCAGCACGTAGGCACGGTGACGGATCTTCTCCACCTCGTTCTTGATCTCCGCTTCCCGGCCCACCGCCCGCGTCAGCTCCACCCCGTTCACCGGCCCCGCAGCGGCCACCACCGCAGCGAACACCTCCCGGTACAGGCCGCTGAGCACCTCCTCGCCCAGGCCCGACCGCCACACCGGCGGCCTCTCGCCATGCCCCGCGCCGGGGCCGCTCGACCCCACCGCCGCAGCCCTCTCACCACCAGACGGCACGGAAACCGGCGTACTTACCGGGCTCTCCTCGGCCAGCACCGACACGAGCTCCTCACGCCCCACCCGGGCCCGCTCGACTCGCTCCCGCGCGGCATCCACCTCCGCCTGAGCCTGCTCCAGAACCTCCGTCCAGGACTCCAGATCCTGCCTCGCCCGCGCCTCACGCTGTTCCATCAACCCCAGCACCGACGGCATCGCACCCTCCTCGATCCACAACAAGCCGCCCGCTGCCTGCCCCTACCCCATCGCGATCATGCCCCGCACACGAAGAAGCCCCTGCTCATCGAACAGGGACTCCCTTTACCACAACGCACTAAGAGGCGGCGGCATGGGGGATACGGCGGCCCCCGTTCTGCCAGTCGGACCACGCGCCGCCATGGGTCAGCCGGCCCAGGCCCCTCGTATCCCGTCTCAAAGGAGGTGAGGTTCCCCCGAGATACGGGAAGTGGTGACAGTGGGTCAGACAGGACTCACGGAGAGGAGCCCTGCCGATGCCCGACCCGGGGAAGTACCCGTTGGAGCTGCGTGAGCGTGCGGTGCGGATGTACCGCGCCGCAGAGCCGAAGCCCGTGATCCGCCGCATGGCAGCCCTCTCGGTGACGGTTGTCGGAGGCGGGCCTGACGCCGCCGCTTGGCGTGCGGGACGCGGTCAGTTCCGCAGGTGCAACCATCTATGCATGTGTCGGGCGGGTCGGCGGCCGAAGGCGTGGACCCCGGCGCACGGACAGTCCGACGCGCGGTTCAACGGTGGGGCACTGCCTCGTGGCGGCTGCCGGCAGGGATCTACGCGCCTTCGGCAGACAGCTCGTAGCCCGCTTCCTCGACCGCCGCGCGTACGCTCGCGGTGTCCAGCGCTTCATCGCTCGTGATCACGACCCTGCCGCTGTCGACGTCCACGCTGACAGCCGTGACACCGGCGATGCCTTCGAGCTCTTCGCCAACCGACGCCGCGCAGTGGCCGCAGACCATTCCTGTGACGGCGTAGACGCGCTCGGTCACGGTGTCGTCGCCTGCCGCCCGCTGCTTCCGTCGACCCGAAGAGTGCGGGTGGTCATGTGGGCCTGGCGCATACGTCCGTCCGGCACGAACCGGCCGAAGAAGTAGACCTCGGTGGCGAGGTCCTTGCCGCGCTGCGAGGAGTGCATGGTGTACCGGGCGGCGAGCCGGTCGCCGTCGACGACGGCCTCGTGCACCTCCATACGCAGAGTGGGGCGGTTCCTGCGCACGGGACGGCAGTGCTCGATGAGCTTGTCGCGGTCCATCCGGTGCCCGTCGGCGATCTCGACGATGTCCGGGGTGTGATACCGGTCGATGATCGCCGCCGCATCCTCGTCCGACCGCAGCAACTCCTCGGTCAAGGAGGTGTAGAAGTCCGCGATGAACTGTCCGGGGTCGGTGCTGCCGAGTGGTCGCATGTCTCTCCCGCTCTCGATGTACGGACGCAATCTTTTACGAGCTGTAAAATATACAGCCGCTGACAAGTTTGGCAACATGTAAGAAATGAAGTCATCCCCTTCCCGCAACCGCCGCGCCGACGCCCGCCGCAGCAGGGCCGCCATCCTGGATGCCGCGACTCAGGTCCTCAACATCGAGCCCGACGCCGGCCTGGAGGCCATCGCCGGAGCCGCGGGCGTGACCCGACCGACGGTCTACGCCCACTTCTCCTCCCGGGAACAGCTCCTGCTGGCCGTGGTCGAGCGGATCACCGACGAGGCCGTGGCCGCCATGGACGCCATCGCCCATGACGCCGACACCGCGACGGAAACGCTGTTCCGCATGATCGATGCCAGCGCCCAGGTGGCCGAGCGCTACCCCGTGCTGCTGAGGATGATCAGTGCCCAGCCCGTCAGCACGGAGGTCGACCGGGACCGGCACCTGCCCGTCGCCGAGCGGCTTGGACAGGTGATCGAACGAGGGCAACGGACCGGGGAGTTCGACAGCAGCCTCCCCGTCGACTGGCTCGTCGCCTCGACCATGGCGCTCGGCCACACCGCGAGCACGGAGCAGGACGCCGGCCGCCTCCCCGCGGCGGAGGCGCAGGATGTGCTGCGTGTCAGCCTGCTCCGCCTGCTCGGCGCCGCCGGACCAGCGGGCGCCTGAGGTAGCGCACCGTCCGCGCCCGATGCGAATGCCGAGGATTGCCGCGGTTGTGGTTGTCAGCAGCAGTCACCACCCTTGGCGCAGCCGCAGGTTACTGCGGTACTCACGTCAGAGGCGTGAGTGGTGGGCGCGCAGCATCCCTTCCCTTGCCAGGCGTCGCGACCTTCCTTGACGGCGATCGCGGAGATGACGAGGGCGGCGATCGGGTCGGCCCAGGACCAGCCGAGCAGCAGGTTGGCCAGCAGGCCGACCAGGAGCACGGCGGAGAGGTAGGTGCACAGCAGGGTCTGCTTGGAGTCGGCGACCGCGGATGCGGAGCCGAGCTCGCGGCCGGCCTTGCGTTGGGCTGCCGACAGGAAGGGCATGATCGCCAGCGAGAGAGCGGCGAGGACGATGCCGGGGATCGAGTGGTCGGCCTCGCCGGTGCCGGTCAGCGCGCGGACGGCATCGACGGTGACGTAGGCCGCGAGCGCGAAGAACGACACGGCGATGATCCGCAGGGTGCGCTGCTCGCGGGCCTCGCGGACGGCGGGGTCGCGGGCGGAGAACTGCCAGGCGACGGCTGTGGCGGAGGAGACCTCGATGACGGAGTCGAGCCCGAAGCCCACCAGTGCGGCCGAGGAGGCCAGGGTGCCGGCGGTGATCGCGACCACGGCTTCGATGACGTTGTAGGCGATGGTCGCAGCGACGAGCAGGCGTATGCGCCGGGCGAGCGTGTCACGGCGGGCTGAGTTGGGGCTGAGGGGTATCGCGGTCATTCAGCAGCATCCCTTCTTCTCCGCGTCCGGGCAGGTCTTGTCCGCTTCGACGGCGACAACGGCTGTCCGCAGGTCGTCGAGCGCGTGGCCGAGGCGTTCGTCGGCGAGTTCGTAGCGGGTGCGTCGGCCGTCGGGGACGGTGACGACCAGGCCGCAGTCGCGCAGGCAGGCCAGGTGGTTCGACAGCCGGGTACGGGAGACTTCCAGGGCGTCGGCGAGGTCGGCCGGGTAGGCGGGGGCCTGGCGGAGGGCGAGCAGGACGCGGCAGCGGATGGGGTCGGCGAGGGCGCGGCCGAACCGCGCCAGCGCCTCGATGTCAGCAGCGAGTGTCAGCACCCCCAGAGGGTACATAGAAGCCTGAATTCATGGAAACGTGGATTCAGGGCGGCTGGCGGCTTCGGCGGCGTAGACGTTGCCCTGTCCGCCGATGTGCTTCCAGGAGTCGGCGGTGTCTTGGTGAACGCCGAGCAGTCGGCTGACCATGACGGCGGGCAGCTCGGAGGCCATCTCGACGAGGGCAGTGTTGCGGGCCGTGCGTGGCCGGATGCCGAACAGGTGGAGGCGGCGGACGAGCTGTGGGCGGGCTGGTCGAAGCTGAGATCGTCAGCACGTGATCGTCCGGCACGGGCGAGGTCGGGCGTTGACGAACCCGCACATCGACGTTCCCTGGATCCTGCAGGTCGCCGGGGCCGCCGGGGTGAACGACCCGGCCCCCGACGACTACGGCGTCCCCGTCTCGGTGGTCGCCCGCCACCAGGCCGAACTGTTCGAACAGCCCGTCTACGACGGCCCTACGCCAGAGCCGCCGCCCTGGTGCACACGCTGGGCCGGTGCCGCTGGCTGGAACGCTCCGTCATGGCCGTGGCCGCCGCCACCGGCGTGATGTACCTCGAGGCCGCCGGGATCACCGTCGAACCCGTCCGCGAGGACGCCCTCGCCCTCGAGGACCTGCTCCTGGCCCCGGCCTGCACCGCCGGGAAGACCGCCGCCCTGCTGCGCAGCTGGCCCACCGTCACCTGACGCGGCTCTCCCCGCGGTGGCACGCTACCTGCCACTCCGGTGTGGAAGCATGCCATCCATGTCCACCGATCCCACAGACGCGGCCGCTGTGGCACACACGGCCCGCCTCGTTGCCACGGTCCTCGCCCCCCTCGGTGCCGTAGACGCCGACGCTCCGCGCATCCAGTACGGGCCCGGTCACAGGTTGCTCGTCCAGCGCGGGGACGACGAGCTCGCCATGGTCCGGCTCGGCCCGACAGGTCAGGAGCACGGCGCCGAGTCCCGCTTCCCCGCCCCCTGGCCTCGGCCCTTCGGCGATGCCACCGTCTCTCCCACGGGCGACCTCGCCGTGTTCAGCGGCGTGCACGCCGTACGGGCCGTGGACCGGACGGGCAAGGTTCACTGGGAGCTCCCGCACGGGTGCTGGTCCGCCGCCAGGTGCACGACGGCCCACGCCTCGTTCGGAGAGTACGCGGACGACCCGCGGCATCGGGACGCGGACCGCGGTTCCGCCGCGTTCAGCCCGGACGGCAAGCTGGTGTGGGCCCATGTGCGGCACGCACAGGACTGGCCGCACGAGGAGTGGCTGGTCCTTGACGCTGCCGACGGGTCGGTGCTCGGCCGGACCAGGACCTCGACCGTGGGTTCGGCGTCCGCGCACTTCCCGCATCCCGACGGCTCGTACATGGGACTGACCGTCGGTGAGGGGCATGAGGACTCCCCTTCCCTGTGGGGGCATTGGGACGGTACGGACCTGAGCTTCGAACGCATCGAAGGGGTACTGCTGCAGGACGTCAGCCCGTCCGGTGGCCACTTCCTGTGCACGGATCCCGGCCAGTGGGCGCTGTATCTGCACGAGTCCCCCGGCGCGCAGGAGACCGGACGCCTCAACGCCAGGGATGTCGTGCCACCCGCGCCGGGTGAGGACATGGCGCGCTGGGACTACGAGGGCGCCTACCCCTACGAGGACGGTGCCGTCGTCAGCACCGACGGGCACACCACCGAGCCCCGTCACTGGCTCGTGGACCCGGGCACACTCGCCCTGCGCGGACGGATCGTCTACTCCCTGCCGGTCCCGGGCAGCCCGTCACCGGCCGGCCCCGGCCTGTGGGCCACCCTCGCCGAGGACCGCGCGGCCGTGCACCTGTGGAGTCTGACCGGCGCGAGCTGAGCGCGTCCCGCGACGCGAACGCCCGGCCGGGGAAGCTCCCCGGCCGGGCGTCCTGCTTGCGTGTCCGGCGGCGCCACTGGAGGTGGCGCCGGTGTCTCCTAGCGCCTCAAGCGCCAGAACGTCCGGAAGTCGGTCTTGTCGGACGCTCCGCCGAACACCTCACCGTCGAGCTTCATCTTGCTCTGCTCGACGAGTGGTGCGCAGATGTCGGAGCACACGTTCTTCGAGGTGCCGCCGTACAGCACCTCGTAGTCCGGGTTCTCCTCAAGCCACCTGAACACCGATTCCTCAGCGTGCTCGTAGGCGGGATTGCCCTTCTTGGTCACACGTCCGGGCACCAGGTTGCCGGGCACGAACGACTGGCCGTCGGAGAGGCTCAGAAGGTCGCCCTTCTGACCGGAGCTCATGCCCACCTTCTCGACGATGTCCTTGGTGCCCTTCTTCCGGACCCCGATGACCGCCACGGTCACCATGGACTCCTTGAAGAAGTGGAGCTGACCGGCGAGTTCCTGGGCGCGCTGCTGCGCCCTGACCGCCTCGTCCTTGTAGCCACAGTTGTGGACCAGGACGGCGGCGGTACCCGACCCCACGTAGTACGTGTGGACGCCCTCGACCGACAGGTTGTGGACCCTGGCCGAGCGGTGGGCGGTGTCGACCGCACTGATCTGGACCCAGGTACCGGCCGAGGTCTGCAGCCACATACCGGACTTGAGGTCCTTGGCCGGGACCCACGTGCCGAAGTCCGGCAGCCAGTACAGGTGCGCGGCCGTCGAGGTCAGCTTGAGCGCCTTGCCCTTGCCGCCGGAGTCGACGGTCAGGGTGACGAGCTCCTTGGCACCCTCGTGATCACGCGTCTCGGTGACCTCCCGGGCCCGGGTGTCCCCGGTCTCCGGGTCGGTGGCCACGACCAGGTCGCCGACCTCCAGCTTCTCGATGGCCCGGGTGGTGCCGTCCGCGAGGACGACCTGGGTGCCCGGCAGGAAGCTGTTCACCTTGCAGGCGGGTGCCTGCGGACTGTCCGGCGACTTCGTCGTCGGGGCGTCCACGCCGTCCGCCTTGCGGGCGTCGCTCGCGGCGTTCGCCGCGTCACCGGCGTTGTCCACCGCCTTGCGCGCGTCGTTGGCGGAGTCCACGGCCTCGACACCCTTCTCGACGTAGCGGCCGGCCTTGACGGCGGTGGCCGCGTACCCCGCGAGCGGGATCGCCGAGGTCAACGACAGCGCGGCGTCGGCGTAGTTGCCCTCGGCCGCGTACCAGATGCCGTTGGCGACGTCGGCGACCTCACCGACGACGGGAACCAGGCCGACCACGTCGAGCGTGGCATGGCCGATGTCCGAGAGCGACAGACCGAACAGGTGCCCGTCGAGCTCGACGAAGCTGATCGGGTTGCCGCCGGCGAACGCGTACCGGTTGCCGGTGAACGGGTCGGTCGCCAGGGACATGTCGGCCAGGGCGCCGCTGTACGAGTCCCGGGTGAGGAAGCGGTTCAGCCCCGGGTCGTAGTTGCGGAAGCCCATGTCGTACGTGCCCGAGGCGCCGTCCCAGCGCGAGGAGTTGAAGCGGAACGAGTTGTAGTCGCTCTTGCCCGGGGTGCCGCTGCCCGGCCTGTCCGCACCGGTCATCTGGGACGAGTCGTCCGAACCGTAGGCCGTGTAGCCGTACGTGGAACGGGTCTTGCCGTCCTCCTTCGTGATCGCCTCGACGTCGCCGCGCGGACTCGTGACGTACTGCGAGACCTCCTTGCTGCCGTCGTCCTTGTGCTTGATCTGCGTGGCGCGCTGACCACCGGCTATGTACTGGTAGTCCTTGTCCGCCTTGCCGTCGACCGTCTCGCGCACGAGCGTCTTGTCCATGGCGAGGTAGGTGAACGCCGTGGTCTTGCCCTGGTCGCCCGAGGTGGTCTGGGAGACCGTCCGGTCGAACGGGTCGTAGACGTACGAGGTGGTCACCGCGGTGGCGCCCACGCCCTGCCGGACCTTCGCCTCACGGTCGAAGCCGTCGTAGTAGTGCTTCTCGACGGTCTGACCGCCGGTGCTGACGGCGTCGAGCCGGCCCAGCGGGTCGTAGTTGTAGGTGGACGTGACCCCGCCCGAACTCGCCGACAACAGGCGGTTGCGGTCGTAGCGCTGGGTGGTGGTGACGTTGTCCACCGTCTGCTCGATGATGTTGCTGTTGCGGTCGTAGCGGTAGGACTCGGTGGACGCGTCGTCGCCGCTCTTGGTGACCTTGGTGATGCGGTCCTGCGGGTCGTAGTCGAAGGTGTACGTGTTGTTGATGTAGGCCGAGTTGTCATCGGCGTTCATCAGCTTCAGGACGTCCTTGGAGCGGTGCCCGTTGGGCGAGTACTCCAGGTCGTGCTGCGACACCACGGTGCCGCCCGAGGTCTTCTCGAGCGACTGCTCCACCGCCCCGTCGGGGTAGTAGCGCATGTCGAGCGTGTTGCCGTTGGGCTTGGTCTGCTTCAGGAGCTGGCCGCGCCCGGTGTAGGTCATCGTGGTGATCTGCTGATCGCCCGCGGTGGGCGAATCGGCGTTGGTCACCTTCTTGACCATGTCGCGCTCGTCGTACTCGATCTTCGTCCAGGTCAGATCGTGCGTGGACGTGACGGGATTGCCGTTTTCGTCGTAGGCCAGCGAGGTGGTGCTCTTCACCGTGCCGCCCGCGAGCTCCTCCACCTTGGTGATGTGGTTGAGGCCGTCGTACGAGATCTTGTACGTGTCGATCTTCGCGCCCGGCGAGAGGTCACGGACCTCGGTCATGTTGCCGTTCGCGTTGTAGCTGTAGGTGAAGTCCTTCTTCTCGTCGTCCGTCTCACCGGAGTTCGAGCGGACCAGCTTCACCGCGTCCGCGAGCACCGTGCCATGGGCGGCGTCGGTCAGCGTTACCTTCTGCGGACCGTCCTCCACGAACGCGTAGGACCCCAGCGAGACCCACGCGCCGGTGTTCGCGGTCTGGTCGACGGTTCTTGTGGTGCTGCCGCCGTCGTGGTCGACCTTGAACTTGGCGTCCGAGGCGGCACCCGTCACCTTCGGGTAGCGCACGAACACCTCGTAGGTGCCGTTCTGCGGGATGTTCAACTGCCAGGACAGCGACGAGGTGCCGGTGCCCGCGGGGTGCGAGTACGTGTCGTAGCCGTACTGCTGCTCGGCCTGCGTCCGCGACCAGTTGCCCTGGGTCGCGGTGTTGTTGAAGTCCGAGCTGTCCACCAGGACGACCTGGTTGCCGACCGGCACACCGTCGTCCGAGTGGGCCCTCTTGTTGCCCGACGGGTAGTAGTCCCAGGTCATGGTGCGCTGCTGGGAGCCGCCCGCCGAGGTCAGCGTGTTCTTCGTCTGCTGGCCGAGCCTGTTGTACTCGTAGGCCGTGGTGATGTCCCACGGGTCCTTGGCCGTACGTGTCCAGCCGTTGTCGAAGTACGTGTAGTCGGTGACATTGCGGACCGTCTGGCCCTCCGACGGGGGAGCCGAGACCGACCGCAGGTTGCCGACGGAGTCGTACTCGTAGAACACCGAGTCCGGTGAGGAGTAGAGCACGTCGTCCTTGTCGTAGGGCGAGCGCTCCTCCTTGACCCGGTTCAGCTCGTCGTAGACCGTCTCCGACATGAAGTCCGCGTCGTCGTCACCGGTGGCGACACCGCGCGGGGTGATGGTCTTCGTACGGTTGCCTACCTGGTCGTACGCGTACTTGGTCGTGCGGTAGCTGATGTTGCCGGAGGCGTCCTCCTTGACCGGCACCCTGGACTCCACGAGCGCGCCGCGTTCGTCGTACGTCGCGAGCGACTCGTTGCCCTCCGCGTCGGTCTGCGCGATCTGGAGGCCGTCCTTGTCGTAGCGGACCGAGGTGGCCCACTCCAGGGCGTCGACCGTGCGCTTGACCCGGTGGTTCAGATCGTACTCGTAGCGCGTGGTGTAGTCGTCGGCGTCCGCGGTGGCGTTCTTGCGCGCGTCCACGACCTTGACGACGTTGCCGACGTTGTCGTACTCCAACGTCGCCCTGTTGCCCTCGGCGTCCACCATCTCGATCGGCTGGTAGATCGCGTCGAACGTGGTGGTGGCGGTGTAGTCGCCCTCGGTCGCCGTCAGGTTGCCCTGTGCGCCGGTGCCGGAGACGAGGTTGCCGACCTTGTCGTAGACGGAGGTGGACCTGCGCACCGGACCGCCGGGCTCGTCGGACGGCTTGACCGACTCGATCCGCTGGTCCGCCTTGTCGAACACCGCCGTGGTCTCCGTCCCGTTGGGGGCGAAGGCCTTGGTGATGTTGTCGTTGGCGTCATAGACCGGCTCCGGCGTGACGATGAACTCGCCTGCCTCCTGGTCCTTGGGCTCGCGCTTCTCCAGCGGCCTGCCGAACACGTCATAGGTCTGGGTGACTTCGGCGCCCTGGGCGTTGGTCACCTTGGTGACGTTGCCTCGCACGTCGTAGACGAAGTGCGAGGGGTGACCGGCCGCGTCCGTGATGGTCCTCGGGTAGCCGGCCGGCGCGAACTCGCCGTACCGCGTGGCGTGCCCGTTGGCGTCGGTCTCCTTGACGACCTGACCCAGCGCGTCGTACTCCGTGCGCGAGGTGTAGTCGCCCTCGGCGGCGGATGCGACGCCCTTGGGGTCGGTGACCGAGGTCAGGTTGCCCTTGGTGTCGTAGCCGAACCGGTAGGTGCGGCCCTCCGGGGACTTCTTCTCGAAGAGGTCCGCGATATGGCCGTCGAGCCCGTAGGAGTATGTGAGGGTCTGCGCCGCGGTGCCGTTCTTGTTGGCCTCGGCGTCCTTCATCTCCAGCGGATAGCCGGTGGTGGTGTCGTACTTCCACGTGGTGACCGCGCCGTTGGCCTCCTCCAGGCGCGTCACATTGTTGTCGGTGTCCCAGGCCGTCCTGGTGGTCTCGGACTTCGCGTTGGTCATCTGGGTGGCGCGGCCGTACCCGTCGAGCACGTACTGCGTGTCGTGGTTCTCGGCGTCCGTCACCTTGGTGTTGACGACCGAGCCCGCCGTGCCGTCCGGATCGGTGTACACATAGCCGGTGGTCCCGCCCAGGCGGTCCGTCAGCGTCTGCGTGTTCCAGTGGAACTTCGGGTCATCGCCCTCGCTCGGGTAGTAGTAGTCCAGCGAGGTGGAGTTGCCGCGCGGGTCGGTGACCTTGACCAGCTTGGCGTTCTTGTTGCCCTGCTCCATGTCGTACGTGAAGCGGAACACCTTGGGCTGCGCGCTGCCCGTACCGTCGGTGAGGGTGGTGAGCAGGCCCTGGTCGGAGTACTCGAAGGTGACCTTCCGGCCCGAGATGTCGGTCATCGACTTGACGTGGTCGATGATCTTCGGGCTGTTGGTGTCGGCCTTCGTGTAGTACTCGACCGTGAGCGACTGACGCGCGGCCGGGTCCTCGATGTAGGTGAGGAACTTGACCGGCTTGTTGTTCGACTTGCGCTCGGCGTACGTGTACGTCTGCGTGTTGCCGTTCTTGTCGACGATCGACGTCAGGTAGCCGTCGCAGTCGAAGAAGAACTGGGTGCGGTCCGGTCGGGTCAGCGACCAGGCCTTCGGATCGCCGTCCTTGTCCGGGGTGCAGTCCGCGCCGGTGCCCTGCCGCAGCAGGTAGTGCACACCCGCCGGTGCCAGCCACGTCCCGTCCGCCTGCTTGCGGAAGACGTGGGCGGTGCCGTCACCGTCGGGGAGGGTGACCTCGGTCGGGTTCGGGTTGGGGTGGAAGTCCAGCGCGGCGCCCAGGCGCAGCGGCATCGCGGCCTGGGCCGACCAGCCGTGGCCGAGGACCGTGTCGGAGGTGTCCTGGGAGTTGTACGCGAACCGTGCGAAGGTGGTGACGCCGCGGCCCGGGTTGGAGAACGCGTTGTACTGCCAGACGCTGTTGCCCGCGTACAGGTTCGTCATCAGCGACGAACCCGCGCCCGTGTTCTTGCCCGCGTAGGAGTAGAACTTCTCCAGGCCGAGCTGGTTGGAGGTCGGGTCCTCGGTGCGGACGTTCTGCGCCAGCGGGGCGATGCCGTCGCTGTCGGACAGCCAGGTGCCGGTCGTGGTGTTCTTCAGGCCCCACTTCAGCACGTAGTCCAGGCGCTTGTTGCCGGAGTCCGAGTTGATCGGGGCCTTCAGCCTGGCCGGCACGGTGACCGAGTCGCCGGGCAGGACCTCGTCCGGCAGCGCTGTCTGAAGCTGGTTGCCACCGGTGGTGGCGTCGGTGCCGTCCGGGAGCGACCAGGTGTAGGAGAGCGCGTGGTCGCCCGCCGCCCAGATGCCGGTGGTGGTGTTGGTGAGGGTGACGTCGACTGTGTACTCGTCACCCGGGATCATCCGGGACGGCGTGTACGGGGCGTGGTACGTCGCCTCCGTCGACTTCGTCAGGTACGTGACGACCAGCTGCGGGCGCAGCTGGGGTTCCTCGGCCTCGGAGGAGAGGAACAGCGTCCGCTCTCGCGGGCCGGCTGTCGACTCGTCGCGCAGTCTGACCGCCGCACCGTGGTTGCCGGCGGGGTCCGAGATCCAGCTCTGCGCCAGTGAGGTGATGTACCACGAGTGCCGTGCCGGGTCGTTGGTGACCGTGCCGACCGTGTCGGAGACGGCGGCGTCCATGTCACCACCGGCCGACGTCCACGACGTGGTGGCGTCCGCCTTGGTCCAGGACGCGGTCGCCTCGTCGAAGTCACGGGTCAGGGCGTGAGCTTCGTAGATCGCGCCGTTCGAGTCGGTCGTGGTCTGGAAGCCCCACATGTTCAGCTGCGCCTCGAGGACCCGGGCGTCGCTCGGGATCTCGCTGACGCCGGGGAACTTCAGCACGGCACGGGTGTTGCCGTACGTGGCCGAGTTGTTTCCCACCGACAGCCACGGGTGGGCGGCGCCCGCGTCGGTGAGCGTGTCGTGACCGGTGGACGGCTCCGCCGAGGAGAGCGTGGTGTCGCTCTGCCCGGACTGCAGCACCACCGTGGTGCGTCCGGCCTTGGGCAGACGCACCAGCTCCGTGGCGGACGGGAGGATCTGCCCGTTCGCGGTCTTCACCGCGACCATGTAGTAGTACGCGTCGCCGAACTCCTCGGCGGAGTCGGCCGGGGTGGGCCGGGCCGAGGTGTCCGTGTACGCGCGCGTGTCCCTGGCGACAGGGGAGACCAGGGTCTGCGAGGACGGCTTGAAGTGCTGGAAGACGCTGCGGTGGACCTGGTACTCGACGATGTCGTCGCCCGGCGAGGTCGACGGGTCGGTGTATGCGGGCCAGCTCAGCTCGGCACCGGTGGAGTGGATGACCTTCGGCGGGTTGACGTCGACGCCCTGGTTGCCCCACGTGAGGATCAGCTTCGGGTAGTTGGCGACCTCGCCCTTGTAGGCGTATTCGGCGGCCTCGTACCGCGGGCCGCCCTTGGGGGCGCTCGCGGACTCGTCGGCGGCCTTCACCACGAAGCCGTGGTTCTCGTAGGTTCCGTCGAGCCACTGCTGGACCGTCTTGGTCACCGGGAAGGCATGCCAGGTGTTGACCTCCTGCGGCTGCTTGGTGACCACACCGCCCTTGGTGAAGCGCACCGCGTCCGCGAGGACGGTCGTGGAGGTCGAGGCGGGGCCGTCACCGAGCACGACCTGGCCGGTGGTGCCGGCCTGGAAGGGGTGCTTGCCCAGCGGCTTCCAGACACCCTCGGTCCCTGCCCGCTGGTCGACCTGGTAGGTCCTGGTGCCGCCGTCGTACGTCACCGTGTAGGGCGCGTCGGTGGCGCGGTCGAAGGCCGGGACGTAGTGCACGTCGACCTGGTACTCGCCGTCCTCGGGGAGGCTCGGCCGCCAGGTGTACGTGTCACCCGCCGTGGCGTCCTTGTTGTACCGGTAGTCCTGCCCGATCGCGTACTGGGTGTACGCGGTGTTCCCCGAGGTGGGCCAGGCGCCCTGGGCGGCTGTGGTACCGGAGTCGCCGTCGTCGACGAGGACCGACGTGCCGGACAGCTCCCCGGTGATGTCCTTGGCGCTGTCCCAGGTCGCGCCCGTCTCGGTCCAGGCCGTGGTGGCCCGGTGCGCCTCCAGCTGGACCTCGGTGGCGCCGGTGGTGTGCGTCTGGTCGTAGTACAGCTTCAGTTCGGCCGAATCCAGCTGTGTGCCGACGGGTATGCCGGACAGCCCGAACCTCAGCAGCGCACGCGACGTGCCGGTGCTGGTGTTGCCGACCGAAAGGCGCCAGAGGTCCGCATAGTTGGCGCTGGGGTCGTCCGAGGAGATCATCGCGTCCGCGGACTGCGTCGGAGTCGGCGCGATCGTGACGGTCGGGTCGACCGTCACCGGGTACTGGCGCTCCGGCGCCGCCAGCCACTCGGCGTCCGGCTTCAGGCTGATGCCGTACGAGCCCTCCTTGCCGGACAGCACCTGGCGGACGGCGTCGGTGCCGGTGGTGCCGTACGCGGAGCCGGCGTCCTTCTTCGCGTCCGTCATGAACGGCGCGGGGATCACCAGCGCGGGAGCGCCGACGGGGGAGTTCTCGCCGTACAGCGAGATGGTGCCGTTCTTCTCCGACTTCGCGGTCAGGCCACCCGTGGTGAGCGTGAACTCGAAGGAGGGGGTGCCCTTCGGACGCTCGTTGAGGACGATGTCTTCCTTCACGCTGCCGTTGCCGACCGTGTAGGAGAGATCGATCCCCTGGCCCAGGGCGTCCTGGTAGGTGACCTTGTTGCCGTCGACCGCCGGGGTCAGCTTCGCGGCCCCCGCGTCCTTGAGGCCGATGGCGACCCAGTGGCCCTCGTCGAGCTCGAAACGGACCAGCTCACCGGGGCGTGAGCCGAAGTACGTGCGGGCGAGGTTGGTGGTGTTCGCCTTCTCGAAGCCCTTGCGGTCGGTGCCGGTGACCGCGGTGTCGATCGGCTTCCACTCGGAGTCCTCGCCCTTGCCCGTCTCGTAGGCGGTGGCCATGGCCGAGACCTCGGACTGAACCCGCCCGTCCGACATGCGCCAGTGACGGGAGTACGGCGTCCGCCGGCCCGTCAGCTCCCTGACACGCTTGGCCTTTGGCGTGTCCTTCGCCTTGGCGAGCTTGTCACTGGCCGGGACATCGGTGTCGGGGAGCTCTGGCGGATCAGCAGCTTCGGTGTCCCCGTCGGCGAAGAGACCGCGGAGGCTGTCGGCGAGTCGTCCCGTGTCGGGTGGTGCCGCGAATGCCGGTGTCATCGGTGCGACGGTCGCGAGGACCGCCAGCGCCGCACTCGAGGCCAAGAGCCTTACGGCCCGTGGTCTGTGCATCGGTTTCCCTTCGAAGGAACCAAGGACCATCTGCCGGACGGCAGTTGGCAGCCGAGATTCCTAACAAAGAACACCCTGTCCATGTCAAGCACACAGACGATCTACACAACTCGCCGATAAGCCATGGCAGTTGCAGTCTGAACTGCTGCTTTGCCTCTTCTTCACGGGATCTTCCCGCGCGTGACGCGTTGAGATCAGGCCAACCCTGACCGGGGACCAGGATCGGTTGACAGGGGCCTCCCACTCCTCCCACTCCTTTTGGATCGGCCGGGACCCGTCCGGGCCCGCGGTCGAGGGGAGTTTGGATGAGCAGCGAGACGCGCGAGGCGGGTCCCTCCCCGTCCACCGTCGAGCACGCGGGGGCGGACGCGGACGCTCCCGGAACCTCGGACTTGGAGATTCCGCTGTCCGCACCGAGGGCTTTGACCAGGTCATCCACGCTGCGGGTGGAGACCCCGTGCACGTGAGCCTCCATCACCACGGCTAACAGGGCCCGGTCGATGCGCCGCCGCCGCTCCAGCAGGGACGGGAAGGACGACCCGGTCCGCACCTAGGGAATCTTCAGGTCCAGGTCGCCGGCCTGCTCCGCCCGACGTAGTGACTCAAGCAGCCGCATCAGCTCAGATTGGGACAAGGCCATCGCGTGCTCCTCCGGTTGAACTGGCCCTTCACCAGGGAGATCTGCGCGCTGGCCCGCTCTTGTTCAGGGAGCACGCGCGGTCAGCGGATGCACGCCCCGGGCAGACACCCGCGCGTTCCAGGACCCCGCCCGGCTACACCACTTCAAGGGAGGCCATCGCCGGCCCAGGCCCTTCGTATCCCGCCGCAAAGGAGGAGGTGCCCGCAGCTCCATGAATCTGAGTGGCCGAAGCAGCGCGGCGGTGACCGGGACGACTGCGGGTCGTCGATCCGGTGCTCGCGCGCTCTGCCCGCGCGGCGTCCGGGCCGTCGGTGACGGTCAGGGGTTCGGTGCAGGTGCCTGCACCAGGTTGAGTGCTGTCTCGCTGAAGGCGCGAACGCGGGCTGTCGCCCCGTCGGCGGGCCATACCAGGCCCCAGTCCACTGGCGCTGCGTCCTGGAAGGGGACATAGGCGACGTCGGGGCGAGCGAAGTAGCGCCTGGTGTGGGCGCCGACGGCGAAGACTCCCTCCCCGGCGCCCACGAAGGTCAGCGTCTCGTTGAACGTCATGGCCGACGGACCGAGTGCGATCGGTCTCCCCGTGGGGGTCCGGCTCGGCGCCCGGTCCTCGCGCAGGGACTTCGGCAGCGTCTCGGGAATCTGCAGCACGGTCACGCGAGCCAGGTCTTCCACGGAGACGGTTGCGCGGCGGGCGAACGGGTGCCCTGTCGGCACGGCGAGCATACGTGCCTCCCGCACCAGGACCGGCCCCATGACGATGCCCTCCTCGTGCATTGGATGGCAGGTCAGCGCGATGTCCACCTGGCCGCTACGCAGCCACGGCAGGACTTGCGGCAGGTGTGCCTCTTTGATCTGGGCCTCGCAGTCGGGATGCCGGGTGCGGAACGCCTGCGTCGCCCCGACCAGCAGCTGGCCTGCCGCCGGCCCCGTGAAGGCGACCCGCAGCAGCCCGGTCATCCCTCTCCCCGATTCGACGGCCCGCTCGAACGCGTCGGTGATCCGGGACCAGGCGGGGAGTGTCTCCTCATACAGCTGTCGTCCCAGCAGGGACAGCTCCACCCGGCGGCTGGTGCGGTTGAACAGCGGGACGCCGATGCGGCGCTCCAGTTTGGCGATGGTCTGGCTGATCCGGGCAGTGGAGACGTGCAGCCGCTCGGCGGTGCGGCCGAAGTGCAGCTCTTCGGCGAGTGTCAGGAACGCCTCCAGCTCGTGCCGCTCCAGCATCCCGCACCTTCCCATCGTTAATCGAGGCTTCACGATCGTTGCACAGGTGCGCATTGATGCCCTATCCGGACCGCAGCAGGATCAGAGGCGTTGAAAGGCCACCTCACCCGTACAGGAGAGAACATCATGTACGTCACCCGCGACCGGGCCCTGACCGCCCCTGCGCACGACACCTCCGCAGCCGTCGCGGAGCTCAGGGACCGGGCGGAGATCACCGACGCGCTCTACCGCTTCGGCCTGGGCCAGGACCTGAAGGACAGGGAGCTGTTCGCCTCGGCCTTCGCCCCTGACGCCGAGCTGGACTTCCGCCCGGCCGCCTCCGCATGGGGGGCCAAGCCGCCACTGATGTCCGGGCGCGACACCATCGTCACCACGATTCTGGCCGTGTTCACCGGCCGGGTGGACACCACACACCAGGTCACCAACACGCGGATCACGATCGATGGCGACACCGCCCGGCTCACGGCCCTGGTGGAAGCCCAGCACCTGCTCATCGCCGACCCCGCCACACACGCGCTGTTGAAGAACCCCTACGACGTCGACCTGGTCCGCGACGGCGACCGCTGGGTCATCCGTCGGCTCCGCATCGACAACACCTGGTACACCGGCGAACCCTCCGTGATCTTCGTTTGACGCCCGCCCTGCAGAACCGAACACGGGCCTCCCGGAGAGCTCATGGCCCTCTCGACTCCCTGCACGATTCCCCGATCCCCTGGAAGGACACGACATGAAGATCGCGGAGACCGGCGGACGGCCGGTACTGACCCGTCACACCGAGGCCGAGACCTGTGCCGACCCCAGCAGTGTGATGACGCTGCTCGCCGACTCGGACAGCACCACCGACGGCTTCACCAGCTACCGGTCCACGTTCGCCAAGGGGGCCGTGGGGGCGCCCGCCCACTTCCACACCAAGGCGACGGAGCTGTTCTTCGTGATCAGCGGGTCCCTTCAGGTGCTGGTGGGTGAGGAGGTCACCGTCCTGGAGACGGGCGACTTCCTGGCCGTGCCGCCCCACACCCCGCACGCCTTCGCCGCGGCGCCCGGCTGTGAGGCGGACGTACTGTTCGTCTTCACGCCGGGCATGGGCCGGTTCGACTACCTGCGCCTGCTCGGGCGGGTGATGCGTGGCGAGGCCGACGCGAAGGAGATCGCCGCCTCCGCGGAGCGGTTCGACAACCACTACGTCGACAGCCCCGTCTGGCGGGCGGCCCTGGAGGTCTCGGCGTGATCGACGCCACCGTCCCAGTCCGGGTGGCCCGGCCCTCGCGGGACCTCGCCGCCGCCAAACGTTTCTACGTGGACGGCCTCGGCCTGGCCGTCCTGTGGCGCACGACCGAGCGCGTTCCGGGCAAGCACGACCTGCTGATGGTCGGCCCGCCCGGCGCCGCCTGGCACTTCGAGCTGACACACGACGCGGAGCGGCCCCTGGAGCCGACCCCGACGGTGGACGACCTGTTCGTCGTCTACCTCGGCAAGCCGGCGGACGAGTCCCTGATCGACCGCCTGGTCGCGGTCGGCGGTACCCGCGTCACGGCACACAACCCGTACTGGGACGAGCACGGTGTGACGATCGCCGACCCGGACGGCCACCGCCTGGTGCTGTGCTCCCGCACCTGGGCCTGAGCAGCGCCGGGCGGGTCGTGGACTGCATGCAGTCAGAGCCGGATCGCGGCGACGGTGCTCCGCTCAGCGAACCAGGATCATCCCATGGCGGCTTCCGGGCTCCCTCTGACTGCACCCCCACGCTGCGTATGGAGGTGCACGAGGCCCGTCGTCGACGGCGACCGGCTCGCCGCCCGGTACACCACGCACTCCTCGCGGCGCGGCAAGGACCTCGCTACCGAGGTCCACTTCTTCGGCCGGTTCACGCCGGACGGACGTATGCGCCAGGCCCACATGACCACCCGCGCTCTTCGGACCCACGGAGACGGCGGGCAACCGGCGCGGACACCGTGACCGAGCTCGTCTACACCGTCAGAGGCATGGTCCGCGGCCACTGCGCGGTCGGTCGGTGAGGAGCTCGAAGGCATCGCCGGTGTCACCACTGTCAGCGTGGACGTCGACAGCGGCACGACGAGCGCAGAGACGGTGCGCCCGCGGAACTGACCGGTCATCGAGAGGGCTGCTTCGGAAGATCACGTGAACTGGGACGAACCGGGGCCCGACCGCTACGTCCAGTGTGACGCGCCGCCATGCTCGCGGTTCGCGCGGTAGTGCCAGAGGCCGGAGGTTCGGTGGTCGTGTTCCGAGAACGTGTCGAGTGGGCCGACCCGCTCGTACGCCTCCTCGGTGCGTGGGTGGTCGCGGCGGGCCAGTGCCCAGGCTGCCTCCAGGCGTAGGTCCGGGTCCTCCTCGTTGAGGAGTGCCAGGAAGGCCTCCAGGACGGGGGCGCTCCGGTCGTCGTAGCCGGAGAGCGACTCGGCGGCGTGGCGCCGTACCCGGAGGGTCTCGTCGCGGACCAGCACGAGCAGGGCGTCCCGGACCTCCGGCTCAAGCCGCTTGTCGGGAGTGAAGCGTTGGGCGAACGCCACGGCGACGGAGGCCCGGACCTCGGGCTCGGGATCGTGGACGAGGCCGAGCAGTGCCGCCGTGGCGGCGTCGCTGCGGGCGGCCCGCTCCCGGCTCACGCAGAACACGGCCTCGCCGCGTACGCCGGGATCGGGATGGCCGACGTACCGCAGGCCGATGGCCTCCTGCTCCGGATGCTCCTGACCGGCGTAGACGTCCAGGACGGCGGCGAGGACCCGCCCGTCGGGTTCCTGCCGGGCCCAGGACGCCAGGAAGTCGACGTCCTGGGCGACGTCCAGCGCGCGGTCCACCGTGCCGAGGAAGTTCCGGTGCCAGAAGACCTGCGCGAGGAAGCGGCGGTGGACGGGGTCGGGGTGCTGCCGCAGCGAGGTGAGTTCGGACCACATGCGCGGGCCGCGGCGCTGGCCCAGGTAGTAGGCGGCCGCGAACCAGTTGCTGTCTCCTTCCCGCGCGTGCGGGAGGGCGCGTGCCAGCACTTCGTCGAGGGGCGGGAACACGCCGAACGCCCACTCGAGGTGGGTGAGGACGGCCCCGTGGCCGTCCCGCACGGTGTGCCCGCCGAGGGAGAACTCGTCGATCGTGTCACCGTGGGGGTCGTCGATCCGGCGCCTGGCAGCCGGTCCTCCGGCTCCGGTCCGCCTGCGCAGTTCCTTGACCACGCCCGTCTCGTGCCAGTACCGGGCCAGGTCCAGCAGTTCCCGCCGGGAAGCCTCGGGCAAGCGGAGCCTGGGAGCCTCTCCCAGGAGCGCGGAGACCAGCGCGGGAGAGCCGGTGTCGACCGCCCGCAGGAGCGGAGTGCCGCCGTCCGGGAGTTCGCGGTCCTGGTCGGCACCCCCTTGGACCAGGATCTCGGCGATGAGGTGGTCGAACCCCGCCACGGCCGTGCAGAGCACGGGCAGCCCGTCCGGGCCCGGGGTGTCCGGTGCCGCCCCTTGCTCCAGGCACGTCCGCACCGTGTCCGTGTCCCCGGCGCTCACGGCACCGACCAACCGGCCAGCCAGGTCCAACGACGAATCCGTCAACGCTCCCCCGGATGATGTGCGCGAAGTGTGCAACGTACCCGACACGCTCGCTGCTGACGGACGCTCAGGTCGTGCGGGAGAGATCGCCGTTCCGAGCTGATCGGTTCACAGTCTCCTGGATTCAGCGATCCGTGTACTCTCGTGCCCGTGTTGACCGTGCCTCCGACATCGAGGTGCTGGCCAGGTTCGGCCGCGCGCTCGCCGACCCGATCCGCTGCCGTGTCCTGCTCGCCCTGAACCACCGCCCCGCCTGTCCGGCCGACCTCGCCGACGCCCTGGGCATCTCGCGGACCCGGCTGTCGAACCATCTCGCCTGCCTGCGGGACTGCGGCCTCGTCGTGGCCGTGCCGGACGGGCGCCGTACGCGTTACGAGATCGCCGACGAGCGTCTCGGCCATGCCCTGGACGATCTGCGTACCGCCGTGGTCGCGGTCGAGACCGACCGGACGTGTGCGGACGCCGCCGAGAAGGGGTGCTGCTGACCGTGTCCGCCGACGTGTCCGTGTCCCCGGCATCTCCCCGGGGCGGCGGGAGGCACTCACCCGTCGCATACGGCTGCTGGTCGCCGCGACCCTCGCCTACAACACCGTCGAGGCGGTCGTCGCCCTCACCGCCGGGACGCTCGCCTCCTCGACCGCCCTGGTCGGCTTCGGCCTCGACTCGGTCGTCGAGGTGTCCTCCGCGGCTGCCGTCGCCTGGCAGTTCCCCGCCTCCGACCACGCCGTGCGGGAAGCCCGCGAGCGACGCGCCCTGCACGTCGTCGCGGTCTCCTTCTCCGCCCTCGCCGCCTACGTCGCCTTCGACGCGGTCCGCGCGCTGACCGGTGCCGGGGAGGCCGAACACTCCGTTCCCGGCATCGTCATCGCCGCCCTGTCCCTCGCGGTCATGCCGTTCCTGTCCGCGGCCCGGCGCCGGGCCGGACGCGAACTCGGGTCCGCCTCGGCCGTCGCGGACTCCAAGCAGACCCTGCTGTGCACCTACCTGTCCGCCGTACTCCTGGTCGGTCTGGTCCTCAACGCCACCCTCGGCTGGTCCTGGGCCGATCCGCTCGCCGCCCTCGCCATCGCCGGGGTCGCCGTCAGGGAAGGCCGGGACGCCTGGCGGGGCGAGGGCTGCTGCGCGCCCACCGGCGCCGTCGTGCCCTCCGGTGGCGGCAGGACGGACGAGGGGTGCGGCTGCTGCGCGTAGGGCGGACCGCCCCACCTCACGTGCCGCGTACCGCGGTTGTCCGGTACGCGGCACGAGTCAGTCCCTCGCCACCGCGGAGTACACCCCGCTGGGGAGTCAGTGTCCGGCGACGACGCCCGACACTTCGTTGGTGCCCTTCGGCAGGGTGACGGAGGCGATCTTCTCGCCCGTCTCCACGTCGATGGCGTGCAGCGCCTTCTCGCTGGGCTCGGAGACGTACGCGACGTATCCGCGGACGAACAGGGTGGGCCGGGGCCGCTGCCAGTCCAGCGGCTCCCGCCACTCCCCCACGGCGCGCGCGGCGGACGCCTGCCTCCTGCTCCGGGACGGCCGCCTCGCCGGGCAGGGGCGTCCGGAGCAGGTCCTCACCACGTCGGCGCTGACCCGGGTCTGGCAGGCGCTCTGAGAAGCGCGGCACGCGCGGGCCGTGGCAGCGCGGCCGACCGGGGGTGTCCGCCGTGACGGCAGACCACGACAGACCCCCGGGCCAGGTCGTCCCCGGCCCGGGGGTGGGTTCGGGAGCGGCTCAGCCGCCGCTCTTGCGCCGGAACGACCGCTGGCTCGCGGCCGGGCCGTGCGCGCCACGCACCTTGGACGCGTCGGGGCGGGCGGCGGCTTCGGACGCCTCCGCCTGCGCACCGCGCTTGCGCGCCAGGGCCTCGCGGAACTTGCGCTTGAGGTCGTAGGTGCCGTCGCTGTCCGGCGCCAGCGGGGAGGACGTCTCCGGGGCGGTCGGCTCCGAACCTTCCATGGATACGGGTTCTGCGGTCATGGTGACCTCCTGGGTTCGGGGTGGGCGAGCACAGCTTGTCATGCCGGGACGGGTACGACCTGCCAATAAAGGCCGTCAGCCGCTGCGACGGAGAGCCCTCAGCCGCTGCGACGCACCTGGGCGGCCCTGCGTGCCTCGGCGAGCTTGCGGGCCTCGCCCGCCTTGCGGGACCTGCCGCCAGCGCCGGGGGTGCCCCTGCTGGTGCCGAGGCCGCGGAAGGGAGCGTTGGTGTTCTTGGGGCGGGGGGCCGCGGAACCGCTGTCGAGCGGGGTGCCGGAGGGAGCCCGGGCGCCGGTGATCCGGCTCAGCTCCGCCTCGCCGGAGCGCACCTTGGCGACGCTCGCCGTGACACCGGCCTCGGCCATCACGCGGCTCGTCTCGCGGCGCTGGCCCGACAGGACGAGGGTGACCACGCGGCCCGACCTGCCCGCCCGGGCGGTGCGGCCCGCCCGGTGCACATAGTCCTTGGGGTCGGTGGGCGGGTCGACGTTGACCACGAGGTCGAGGTCGTCGACGTGCAGGCCACGGGCCGCGACGTCGGTCGCCACCAGCGCGGTGACCTGGCCGTTCCTGAACTGCGCCAGGGCGCGGGTGCGCTGCGGCTGGGACTTGCCGCTGTGCAGGGCCGCGGCGTGCACACCGCTGGCCCGCAGGTGCCGGGTGAGCTGGTCGACGGCGTGCTTGGTGTCGAGGAACAGCAGGACTCGGCCGTCCCGGGCGGCGATCTCCGTGGTGACGGCGTAGCGGTCGGGGCCGTGGACGACCAGGACGTGGTGCTCCATCGCCGTGACCGTGTCGGCGGCCGGGTCGACGGAGTGGACGGCGGGGTCGCGGAGGTAGCGGCGGACCAGCTGGTCGACGTCGCGGTCCAGTGTGGCCGAGAAGAGCATCCGCTGGCCGTCGGGCCGCACCTGGTCGAGGACGTCGACGACCTGCGGCAGGAACCCCAGGTCACACATCTGGTCGGCTTCGTCGAGCACGGTGATCCGGACCCGTCCCAGGCGGCAGGCGTTGCGCTCGACCAGGTCGTGCAGGCGTCCGGGCGTGGCGACCACCACCTCGGCCCCCTGGCGCAGCTCGGCGATCTGCCGACCGATCGACAGGCCGCCGACGACCGTCGCCATCCGCAGCCGCAGCGCCTCGGCGTACGGTGCCAGGGCCTGGGTGACCTGCTGGGCCAGTTCCCGGGTGGGTACGAGGACCAGCGCGAGGGGCTGTTTCGGCTCGGCGCGCCGCCCTGCCGTACGGGTCAGCAGCGGCAGGCCGAAGGCGAGCGTCTTGCCCGAGCCGGTGCGTCCGCGTCCCAGGACGTCGCGCCCCGCGAGGGCGTCGGGCAGCGTGGCGGCCTGGATGGGGAAGGGTTCGCGCACCCCGAGATCGCTCAGTGTCCGCAGTACCTCCTCCGGCAGCCCCAGACCGGTGAAGGTGCCACCGAGGGGACCGCCGTGCGCGGTAGCGGGGACATCGGGGTGCGTCATGAACAGCCTTCCGCTGGGGGACGTGGCGAGGAAGGCCCGGCGGGACCGGACAGGCGGAATCGCCCACCGCGACGACCACGTAAACGCACCACGCTAACACGAGGCACGGCATAGCGGCCGTCACCGTCCGCCTCGGCTGGGGGTCGGCCGGGCGCGTTCTCGACGCCGGGCCCGCTCGCGGGAGCGGCGGCGGGCTCGTCCTCCCAGGCCAGTCCGCCTTGCGGGGGTTTGTGGACAGGTGTGCGGTGGCGTGATCCCGACGGTCGGCGGTCCACCGGGCGGTGTCCTTCCCGCCAGTGGCTCGGAACCGGAACTCCCGTGTGTCACAAAGGCGTTGACAGGCCCGAGACTGCGGCGAGGGAGGGCACAGTGACGAACGGACACACGCGGGGTCCCTGGCGGCTGCTGTTGGTCGAGGACGACCTGGAGCTGGTCGAGCTGCTCACCGGGGTGCTGCGGGACGAGGGGTACGCGGTGGACGTCGCGACCGACGGGCAGCGCGGCCTGCACCTCGGCCTCTCCCGCCGGTACGACGTGCTCGTCATCGACCGGCGGCTGCCGGTGCTGAACGGCCTGGACCTGCTGCGCCGGCTGCGGTCCCGTCCGGTGCGTTCGCCGGTGCTGCTGCTGACCGGGATGGGCAGCGTGCCCGACCGGGTGCACGGGCTGGACGCCGGTGCCGACGACTATCTGGCCAAACCCTTCGACCTGGACGAACTCACCTCCCGGTTGCGGGCGTTGTGCAGACGCTCGCTCGACGCGACCGACGTGCTGCGGATCGGTTCCGGCCAGCTGTACGTCGGGCGCCGGGAGGTGGTGCTGGCGGACGGTGAGCGGGTCGCGCTGGCCGCGCGGGAGTTCGCGCTGCTGTGGGCGCTGGCCACCCGCCCGGACACGGTGTACTCGCGGGCGGAGCTGCGCCGGACCGTGTTCGAGGAGGCACACGCGCCGTCCATCGTCGACACCTACGTGTACTACCTGCGCCGCAAGCTCGGCCGCAGGGCGGTGCGCACGGTCCGCGGGGTCGGCTACCGGCTGGGGTCGCTGTGAGGGAACCGGGGCGGACCGGGGAGGCCGCGGTGCGCCGGGCCCGGCGGCGGATCGTCCTGACCACCGCCGCCATCATCACCCTGCTGATCACCGTCGTCGGCGGGGTGGCGTACACCGTGATGACGCACGCGCAGGACGACCAGGTGCGCCGTGAGGTGCGCTACGGCGCCGCGCACGGCGACCTCGCCCGGCCGCCCGCGTGCCTGTGGCTGTACGGCCCGGGCGCGGCGGTGATGCCGAACGCGCCGGCCGGGTTCCCGGTCTACGCCGACCTGGACCGGGTGCGGCGCGGCGGTGCGCCGGTGGAGCGCACGGTGCGGCGCGCGGGCGGTGTGTACCTGGTGCGGACGCAGCTCCGGGACGACGGCGACGTGGTGCAGGCCGTGCTGGACCTGCGGTCCCAGCTCGCCGACCGCAGCCACCTGTGGTTCGCGCTGAGCGTGGCCGAGCTGGTGGGGCTGGCCGCCGCGGGCGCCACCGGTCTGGTCCTCGGGCGGCGGGCGGTGGCGCCGCTGGCCGAGGCGCTGGTCCGGCAGCGGCGGTTCGTCGCCGACGCCAGCCATGAGCTGCGCGCGCCGATCACCCGGGCGCACACACGGGCGCAGGTGCTGGCGCGCCGGGCGTCGGCGGACGGGCTGCCGACGGCGCACCGGGAGGGCCTGGCGCTGCTGGTCACCTCCCTCGGGCGGCTCGGTGAGGTGCTGGACGACCTGCTGTCGTCGGCCGCTCTCACGGCCGGGCAGACGTGGCGGGCGGTACGGCGGGTGGATCTGGTGGCGCTGGCCCGGTCGGCCGCGGCGGAGGAGGCGGAACGGGTCCGGGAGCGCGGGCTGACCGTCCGCGTGGACGGCCCCGCGCATCCGCTGTGGGTCGACGGGGTGGCCTCCGCCCTGCGCCGGGCGGTCGGGGAGCTGCTCGCCAACGCCATCGCGCACACCCCGCCGGGCGGCCGGATCGAGGTGGCGCTGTCCCGTTCGGGTACGACGGTGGTGCTGGCGGTCACGGACACCGGGCCCGGGTTCGACTCCGGTGAGGCCGAGCGGCTGTTCCGCCGGTTCCACCGGGGCGGCGGCGGCCGGTACGGGCTGGGCCTCGCCCTGCTGCGGGAGGTCGTCACCAGCCACGGCGGCACGGTCGCGGCGACGGGTCGACCGGGGCAGGGAGCACGGTTCACGCTCCGGTTGCCGCAGAGCACGTCGGTGCCCGCGGCGGGCACGGAACCGGTGGGCGAGGGCACGGCGATCGGGGCGGCGGTGGCCCCGGTCCCCGCGGTGGCGGCCCCGGATCCCCCGCTCAGGACCTGGCGTGCGTGGCGAGTGCCCGTGTCGCTGTCCGGACGTCCGCGTCCAGTGGGCGGTCCGGGTCGACCGGGGCGATCTCGGCGCTGAGGGTGTCGAGGAGCGCGGCGCACCGGGGTGCGGTGGGGCGTCGGGCGCCGACGTGCGCGGCCTGGCGCAGGCCGAGGGCGAGGGAGCCGCACAGCAGGGCGAGCAGGTCGGCCATGTCGTAGGAGCGCAGGGCGGCCTGGGTGCCGAACGGGACGATGTCCTGGTTGTGCAGGTTCGTCGGCAGGCTCTGCATGGCGGCGGGGGTCGCGCAGCGGCGGATCTCCGCGACGAGGGCGGTGGTCGCCAGCTGCACGCCCTGGAGGCCGTGCTGGGCGCCGGGTTCGGTGGCGAGCATGGGCGGGAGGCCGCCGTTGCGGGCCGGGTCCACCAGCAGGTCGAGCTGGCGTTCGGCGAGGTTGCCGAGCTGGGCGGTGACGGAGGCGAGCAGGTCGGCGGCGAACGCGGCGGGCTGCCCGAAGAAGTTCCCGCCGTGCACCGCCCGCCCCTCGTCCGGGCCCCCGGCGTCCTCCGCGCCGGGGAGGAACAGCGGGTTGTCGCTGACCCCGGCCAGGTCCGCGGCGACCACCGCGTCGACGTACCGCAGCGCGTCCTCGGCGGCGCCGAGTACCTGCGGGGAGCAGCGGATGCTGTACGGCTCCTGGAGCGGGCGCCCGCCGGACGGCACCGTACCGTCCAGCCGGTGCCGCATCCGGGCGCCGGTGTCGGCCGCGCCGGGGTGGCCGTAGGCGCGCAGCAGTCCGGCGTCGAGGAAGCCGGGGTCGCAGCCGAGCAGGTCGGCCAGCAGGCAGGTCAGGGCGGTGAGCGCGCGCTGGCTGGCGCGGACGGCGTCGAGGGCCAGGGCGAGGGCCGCGGTGGTGACGGAGGTGCCGTTGACGAGGGCGAGGGCGTCGCGGCCGTCCAGGGCGAGGGGGCGCAGTCCGCTGGCGGCGAGCGCGTCGGCGGCGGGCATCCGGTGACCGTCCACGTAGGCGTGCCCCCGGCCGCGGAGCGCCTGGGCGGCGTAGGCGAGCGGGATGAGGTCGCCGCTGGCGCCGACGGAGCCGTAGCGCGGCACGGCCGGTGTGAAGGTGGTGGCGAACATGTCCGCCAGCCGGTCGACGACCTCGGCGGAGACCCCGGACAGGCCCTGGGCGAGGGACCGGGCGCGCACCAGCAGGGCGGCGCGGACGATGCCGTGCGGCAGGTCGGGGCCCTGTCCGGCGCCGAGGTGGGCGAGGGTGTTGTCGCACTGGTCGGCCTCGTCGGCCCGTCCGGCGTAGCCGACGAGGGCGCCGAAGCCGGTGGTGGCGCCGTAGATCGGCCGTCCGCCACCGCCCTCCCCGTCGTCGCCGTCGCGCAGGGCGCGGAAGCGGCGGCGCCCGCGCTCCAGCCGGGCGTGGGCCGCGTCGTCCACGGTGACGGTGAGCGGTCCGGCCGCGCGGCGCAGGACGGCGGGGTCGAGGGGGGCGGTGAGGGGGACGGTGTCCGCGGTGGTCAGCACGTCGGGGACGGTAGGCCGGGAATCTCAGAGCGCTCTGAGTTCCGCTGGATAGCTTCCGGGCCATGGCGCACGACTACTTGATCATCGGAGCGGGCCCGGCGGGACTCCAGCTCGCCGCCTTCCTGGAGCGCGACGGCGCGGATTACGTGGTGCTGGAGCGCGGCGGCGGTCCGGGCGCGTTCTTCACGCGCTTCCCCCGGCACCGCACCCTCATCTCCATCAACAAGGTGCACACGGGGTACGCGGATCCGGAGCTGCGGCTGCGCATGGACTGGAACTCCCTGCTGAGCGACGATCCCGAGCTGCTGTTCACCCGGTACAGCCGACGGTACTTCCCGGCCGCCGACGACATGGTCCGCTATCTGGCGGACTTCGCGGAACGCACCGGCGTCCGGGTCCGGTACGGCACCGCCGTGCAGCGGGTCGCCCGCGACGCCGACGGGTTCGCCGTGACCGACGCCACCGGGGGGACCTGGCGGGCGCGGCGCGTGGTGGTGGCCACCGGGGTGCCGCTGCCGAACCTGCCGCGGGTCCCCGGTATCGAACTGGCCGAGCGCTACGACACGTTCGACCCCGACCCGGAGTCCTTCACCGACCAGCGGGTGCTCGTCATCGGGCGGGGCAACTCCGCCTTCGAGACGGCCGACAGCCTGATGGAGACCGCGGCCGTCATCCACCTGGTCGGCTCCGGTTCGCTGCGGTTGGCCTGGCGGTCGCACTACGTGGGCCATCTGCGGGCGGTGAACAACAACTTCCTGGACAGCTACCAGCTCAAGTCGCAGAACGCCCTGCTGGACGGGCGGGTGCTGGAGGTCCGGCGGGACGGGGACGGCTTCCGGGTGCCGGTGGCCTTCGAGCGGGTCGACGAGGTGGTGAAGGACCTCCACTACGACCGGGTGATCGTGGCGACCGGGTTCCGCTACGACGGGTCGGTGTTCGACGGGAGTTGCGTGCCCGAGACGGTGGTCGACGGCCGGTTCCCCGCCGTGACCGCGGTCGGCGAGTCGGTGAACGTGCCGGAGCTGTACTTCGCCGGGACGCTGACGCAGGGCCGCGACTTCAAGAAGTCCACCACCGGCTTCGTCCACGGCTTCCGCTACTCGGTGCGCGCCCTGCACCGGGAGCTGCGCCGTCGCCACCACGGCGAACCCTGGCCGGTGGCGGAGCTGGGCGGGGAGACCGAGAGCGCCGTCGGCCGGATCATCGAGCGGGTCAACCGGTCCTCGGCGCTGTGGCAGCAGTTCGGGGTCCTCGGCGACCTGCTGCTGCTCGCCCCGGACGGCACGCTGCGCTACGCCGAGGAGGTTCCGGTCGGCCAGGTGCCGGGGGCGGTGCGCGCCGGGCACTTCGGGGAGGTGGCCGCCCATGCGGTGATCACCCTGGAGTACGGGGCCGACCACGACCGGGTGGACCCGTTCGACGTCTCGACGGTCCGCCCCGCGCAGCGGGACGCGTCGGGTCTCGACGGCCGCTATCTCCATCCGGTGCTGCGCTGGTACCGGGCCGGGGAGTTCGTCGCCGAACACCATCTGACGGAGAACCTGGAGAACGAGTGGGACAGCGAGGACGTGCACCGGGCACCGCTGCGCGCGTTCCTCGCCGCCCGGTGCGGCGGCCCGAGCACCCCGGTGGCGCCATGACGCTGCGCGCGCTGCACGACAGGGCCCGCCGCGTCCTGGACCCGGTGCGCTACGACTACGTGGCGGGCGGCGCGGGCGCCGAGCGCGTGCTGGCCGACAACGAGCGCGCGTTCGACCGGTACCGGCTGCTGCCCCGGGTGCTGCGCGGCAACGCGCGGCGGGACACGTCCGTCGACCTGCCGGGCGCCCGCGGGGCGGGTCCGGTGCTGGTCGCGCCGACCGCCTTCCACCGGCTGCTGCACCCGGACGGCGAGCGGGCCACGGCCCGCGCCGCGGCGGCCGAGGGCGCCGTCCTGGTGACGGGCCTGGCCGCGACCGTCGCGGTCGGCGAGGTGGTCGCGGCGGCGCGGGAGGCGGCCGCCGACGCGGCCGTGTGGTTCCAGCTCTCCCTGCACCCGCGCCCCGAGGTCACCGAGGCGCTGGTGCGGCGGGCGGAGGCGGCGGGCTGCACGGCGCTGGTGGTCACCGTCGACGCGCCGGTGTTCGGCCGCCGCGCCCGGGACGCGCGCAACGGGTTCACGGACCTGCCGCCCGGCTACGCCGCCGAGAACATGCGGGACCTGCCCGGCGCCCCGCCGGGCGGCCTCACCGACATCCCCATGTCCCCGGCGCTGTCCTGGCGGGACTTCGACGCGCTGCTGGCCGTGACGGCGCTGCCGGTGCTGGTGAAGGGGGTGCTGCACCCGGCGGACGCGCTGCTGGCCGTCGCGCACGGCGCGGCCGGGGTCGTCGTCTCCAACCACGGCGGGCGGCAGTGCGACACCGTACCCGCCGCCGTGGACTGCCTGCCCGCCGTCGTCGGGGCGGTGGCGGACCGGGTGCCGGTGCTGCTCGACGGCGGGGTGCGCCGGGGCGGGGACGTGGCCGTCGCGGTCGCGCTGGGCGCGGCGGCGGTCGGGGTGGGCCGTCCGGTGCTGTGGGGGCTGGCCGCGGACGGGGAGGCGGGGGTGCGGCAGGTCCTCGCGGAGCTGCGGGACGGCTACGACCACACGCTGGCGCTGTGCGGGGGCGGCGGCAACGCCGACCTGACCCCGGACATGGTGGTCCGCGGGGGCGGCACGTGGTGAGCGGCGGGCGGGGACCGGACACCTGGTGGCTGCCGCGCGCCGTGGTGGCGCTGCGGGTGCGCGTCTTCGAGAAGGTGAACGGCGACCGGGCGCTGACGCTGCCCAGCGCGGCGTACGGCCCCGAGGTGTTCGAGCGGGTGTACGCCCATCCGGCCGCCAACGGCCGCAGTGCCGGGGCGGGGTTGTCCGACCTGTTCTGGTACTGGCTGTCGCCGGGGCCCCAGGTGCACCAGGAGCACCTCGAACCCGGGCCGCGGTACGAGGAGGTGGCCGGGACGACCCGGCGGATCCTCGCGGGCGGCTCGGCGGACCTGGCGGCGGCGGCCACCCGCGCGGTCGCCGGAGTGCTGGACACGCTGCCCGCGGACCGGGTCAGCCTGGTGCGGCTGCGCGACCTGGTGATGCCCGCCTGGGCGGAGTTCTGCTACGGGCTGGTGTTCCACGAGCCGTGCCCGCCGCGCGCCCGGGAGCTGATCACCGCGCACGCCGAGGACGTGATCAGCGCCCTGAAGTGCACCGGGCTGCGCCATCCGCGGCGCCGGGCGCGGCTGACGGCGTACCTGCGCGAGCGGCTGGCGGCCGGGGACGTGCCGCACCGGCTGCCGTCCTCGCTGTCGCCGGAGGAGCAGGTCCTCTACCTCCAGGGCACGTTCTTCAACACGGCCGTCGTGCAGCTGTCGGAGGCGACCGCGCACCTGTTGCTGGCGCTGGCCCGGCACCCGGGGGTGCAGCGGCGGCTCGCGGACGCCCCGGGGGACGACCGGTACCTGACACACGTACTCGACGAGACGATGCGGCTGTACCCGCTGTTCGGCATCGCGCACCGGATCACCACGGGAGAGATCCCGCTCGACGACCGCACCACGCTGCCGTCCGGCTCGGTGGTCTGCTTCAGCTACCCGGACTACCACGCGGCGGGCTACGACCGGCCGGACGTGTTCGATCCGGACCGCTGGGCGTCGCTGTCCGCGCGGGACGTCCACCACATCCCGTTCGGGGTGGCGGCCAACCGGCCGTGTCCGGCGTGGCGGTTGTCGCCGCTGGTGCTGCGGGCCGCCGTCCGGGAGGTGCTGCGCCGCTTCCGCCTGGACTCGCCGGTCGCCCACACCCGGTCCATCCCGCACCGGGCGCCCTGCCTGCTGGTCCCGCGCGGGGTCGAGCCCGGCGCCCGGCTCGCGCGGCTGCGGGGCTTCCTGCGGGTACGGGACGGTGTGGAGGACGTCACGCGAGGGGTACGGCAGCTCGTGCTCGGCACGGTGATGGTGCTGCACGCCCGTCGGCTGCGGCTCGCCGCACGGTACTTCGAGCAGTCCCCGCCCGGCCGGTGCCCCGTCGTCCGCTCCACGGGAGACGGCGCGTGACACCCTCGGAACTCGCCCCCGCGTTCTTCCTCGCCGTCGTGGTGATCCTGGCCGTCTGCCGGGTCGTCGCGGCGCTGCTGAGCCGAGTCGGGCAGCCGCCCGTGGTCGGGGAGATGCTCGCGGGCGTGGTGCTGGGGCCCTCGGTGCTCGGCGCCCTGCTGCCGGAGGTGGAGGCGGGCCTGTTCCCGGAGGAGTTGCGGCCGGTCCTGTACGTGGTGGGGCAGATCGGCCTGGTGGCGTTCATGTTCCACGTCGGCTGGGACTTCCGGGTGGACCGGCTGCGCGGCGTCGCCCGGTCGGCGGGGCTGGTCTCCGCGGCCGGGGTGCTGGTGCCGGTGGCGCTCGGGGCGGCGCTGATCGCCGCCGTCGGCGAGCGGACGGGCACGCTGGTGCCGGGGGTGCCGCTGGTGGTGTCGGCGCTGTTCGTGGGGGTGGCGCTGGCGGTGACGGCGTTCCCGATGCTCGCGCGGATCATCTCCGAACGGGGCCTGGCCGGGACCCGGTACGGGTCGCTGGCGCTCGGCGCGGGCGCCGTGGACGACGCGCTCGCGTGGGTGCTGCTCGCGGGTGTCTTCAGCATCTCCGGGGGCAGCGCGGGGCTGGTGTCGCTGGCCGTCGTCGGCGCCCTCGGGCTCGTCGTGGTGCTGGCGGTGGTGACGCGCCTGCACGGCCACACCGTACGGCTCACCGAGCGGGCGGCGCCCGAGAACCTGCTGCCGCTGCTGGTCGGGGCGGTGTTCCTGGTGGCCTGGTACACCGACGAGATCGGGCTGTACGCGGTGTTCGGCGCGTTCAGCCTCGGGCTGGTCTTCCCGCGCTCGGAGCGCCTCGACCACACGGCGGAGGCGCTGAAACCGGTGGGCACGGTGTTCCTGCCGCTGTTCTTCACCTACTCGGGACTGAACACGGACTTCGCGCTGCTGTCCTCAGGGCCGGTGCTGCTGCTGACCCTGGGGTGCGTGGCGGTGGCGGTGGCGGGCAAGTTCGGCGCGTGCTGGCTGGCGGCGCGGCTGGCCGGGGAGCCGGGGGCGGTGGCGCTGCGGGTGGGGGCGCTGATGAACGCGCGGGGGCTGATGCAGCTCATCGCGCTCAACCTGGGGCTCGCGGCGGGCATCGTGACGCAGGCGCTGTTCAGCGCGCTGGTGGTGGTCGCCGTCGTCACCACGGTGATGGCGACGCCGCTGCTGTCCTGGATCGACCGGCGGGAGCGGGCCCGGGGCGGCGCCCCGGACCGGCGGTCGGCGGTGGCGCCCCCCGAACCTCAGGTCCGCTGACCCCGCGCCGCCAGCGCCCGTTTGTCGGGCTTCCCGGCGGGGGTGAGCGGCACCTCGTCGAGGAGGGTGAGCCGGGTCGGGGCGGTGGCCTCGCCCAGTTCGGCGGCGACCAGGGCGCGCAGCTCCCCGAGTCGGGGGGTCCGGCCCGGCGCGGGTACGACGAAGGCGTGGACGGCCTCGCCGGTGTCGTCGTCGGGGACGGCGACGACGTACGCCTCCCGGACGGCCGGGTGGGTGGCGAGCACCCGCTCGACGGGTCCGGCGTAGTACAGGTTGGCGTTGACGATGACGACGTCGCGGGCGCGTCCGGTCAGCCAGAGCCGTCCCTCGCCGTCGAGGTGGCCGATGTCGCGGGTGCGGACCCAGCCGTCGGTGAACACCTCGGCGCTGAGGGCGGGTTCGCCCCAGTAGCCGCAGCCCTGGGAGGGGGTGCGGGCGAAGAGTTCGCCTTCGGTGCCGGGCGGCAGGGGCCGCCCCGTGGCGTCCCGCACCTCCAGGTCGACCGGGGGGACGCCCAGCGAGCCCGGTGCGTCGGCGGGGGTGGCCATGGAGATCATGCCGGTCTCCGTCTGGCCGTAGCCGTGGAAGACGACCGGTCCGAGCACGTCGGCGGCCTCCCGCAGCCGGGCGGCGTCCAGCGGGGAGCCGGAGACCATCAGGGCACGCAGGGCGCCGAGGTCCACGGGCCGGGCCCGGACGCTCGCGACGAGCCTGGTCAGCCGGGCCACGGTGATGACGCTGCCGGTGGCCCGGTGCCGTACCAGGCTGTCGGGGAAGGCCGGGGCGTCGGCGGTGACGAGGGTGCCGCCCGCGGCCAGCGCGAGCAGCCCGTACTCCATCATGACCTGGCTGGCGAGGGTGCCGAAGACGAGGAACCGGCGCAGGCGCGGGGCGAGTTCGCGGATGGCGGGGGGCCAGCGGTCGGGGTGGGCCGCCCAGCCCGCGGTCAGCGCGGCGTAGGTCTGGGCGCACGCCTTGGGGACGCCGGTGCTGCCGCTGGTGTGCAGGAGCCGGGCGATGTCGTGCGGGCGGGCCGCGATCCGGGGGCGGCGGCCGTCGTCCTCGGCGGCGAGCAGGTCGTCCAGGGAGAGGACGGTGCCGTGCGCGTCGTCGGCCGGGTCGTCCGGGTCACGCGCGTGGTCGGTGACGCGGTAGGCGGTGTCGGCGCCGGTGAGCAGGTGGTGCCGTTGGTGTGCCGTGAGTCCGGGGCGTACGCCGACGACGCGGGCGCCCACGGTGTGCGCGGCGAGGACGGCGGCGAACGCCTCGGGGGTGACGCCGAGCAGCAGGGCGACGCCGTCGCCGGGGCCGACGCCGCGGGCGCGCAGGCCGTTGGCCACCCGCCGTATGAGGGCGAGGAGCTGGGAGCCGGTGAGGGCCCGGTCGCCGTGCTCGAAGACGGGGCGGTCGCCCGCCGCGTCGAGGAGGTCGAGGACGGCGCCGGGGAACTGCTCAGCCAAGGCAGGACTTCACGAACGCGGCGAGCGGCTGCCGGTGGACGGCGGGGATGTCCCAGTCGTTCTCCAGGTTCTCCGCCAGGTGGTGGGTGCCCGCGAGGGCGCCGTCGCGGTGGTACCGCACCACGGGGTGCAGGTAGGTGGAGTCCATGGCGTGTTCGGGGTCGTTCTCGCGGACGCGGGGCACGGTGACGTCGAACGGGTCGGCGTGGTCGTGGTCGGGTCCGTACTCCAGGTCGACGACGAACCGGTGCGCGGCGGGGCCGAGTCCGCCGTCGGTGACGTAGTCGAGCGGGACCTCCTCCTGGTACTGGGCGTGGTCGTCGTGGACGGTGACGACGTCGCCGAGGAAGCCGAACTGCTGCCACAGGCCGGAGGAGCGGTTGACGCGCTCCACGAGGGCGTCGGCGACGGCCTCCGGGGTGGCGGGCAGGGTGCGGGACGGCCAGGGCGTGGCGTGGTGGCGGGCGCCGAGGACGCGGTGCAGGGCGCGGGTGCCGTAGCGGAAGCCGTGGATGAAGCCGTTGGTGGACCGTTTGAAGTCGCGCTGCTGGGTGAGCGTGCCCGCGAAGTACAGGCCGGGGACGTTCACCGACTCGTAGGCGGAGGTCTGGGCGGGGAACCGGTCGTTGACGGTGAGGGCGGGGCGGCAGTCGGGGGCGAACGGGGAGGCGTCGAAGCGGAACCCGGTGCAGACCAGGATCCGGTCGTAGTGGAGTTCGCGGAGCCGTTCGCTGGTGCGGGCGTAGCGGAACTCGACCCGGTAGCCGCCGTCGGGCCGCCGTTCGATCGCCTCGACGGTGCCGTCCAGGACGGCGTTCTGCGACTTGAGCTGGTAGCTGTCGAGGAAGTTGTTGTTGACGGCGCGCAGATGGCCGACGAAGTGGGTCTGCCAGGCCATCCTCAGCGAGTGCGGTCCGGCGACGTGGATGACGGCGGCCTTCTCCATGAGGGCGTCCGCGGTCTCGAACGCGGAGTTGCCCTTGCCGAGGACGAGGACGCGCTGGTTGGTGAAGGAGGCCGGGTCGGTGTCGAAGTCGGTGTAGCGTTCGGCGGTCTCGATGCCGGGGATGTCCGGGATGTAGGGGAGGGAGACGCCGGTGGCGACGACGAGGCGGCGGGCCCGGTAGGTCCGGTCCGTGTCGTCGCGCACCAGGAAGCCGTCGCCGTCGCGGGAGACGTGGGTGGCCTGGACGCCGTACTCGACGCGGACGCCGCTGCGCCGGGCGAAGTCGCGCAGGTAGCGCAGGAGGTCGTCGGCGGCCGGGAAGTAGCGCTCGCTGTACCGGGTGAAGAGCAGCTCGGGATCGTCGGTGAGCAGCGAGTTCCAGTCCATGCGGAGGGCGAGTTCCGGGTCGCCGTACCCGGTGTTGACCTTGTTGATGGAGATGAGCTGTCGATGCCGGGGGAAGCGGGTGAAGAACGTGCCGGGCCCGCTCCCCCGCTCCAGGACGACGTAGTCGCGTCCCTCGCGTTCCAGCAGAGCGGCGAGCTGCAGTCCGGCCGGTCCGGCCCCGAGGATGAGGTAGTCGCGCACCATGGGCCGGACGCTAGCGGGCCCGGATCAGAGGACTCTGAGATTGCGTCCGGCAGCGGTTCACCCCGCCGCTCACGCCGACCTCCTTCGCGGTCCCGGCCGCCACCCGGGAGCGCGCGGTGCGGACGGCCCGCGCTGCACCGGCGCCGCTGAACGGCCGGGCGGACGGCTGGGCCGCGGGCCGGTCAGGCGTCCAGCAAGGGGGCGAGGTAGCGGCGGGCGAAGGCGCGGGCCTGGTCGTCGTCGTCCATCTCGACACAGCTGACGGGGTTGAGCAGGAAGGACACGGCGATCCGCACCATCAGTTCGGCCACCGGCCGCGGGTCGTCGCCGGGACGGCCCTCGGCCTGCTGCGCGCGGCGCAGACGGGCCGTCAGGTACTCGACGGTGGCGGAGAGCGAGGAGCCGCCCTGCACCGTCAGATAGGGCAGCACCAGCTCCGGTTCGAGGCGCAGCAGCCCGCCGAGGAGCGGGTGGGCGCGGGTGTGGCGCAGGGCGACCACGAAGCCCTCGACGACCCGCTCCCCCATGGCGGGCAGCCCCGCCACCGCCGTGTCGAGCCGCTGGAGGAACCGGCTCAGCTCGCGCAGCAGCGTGTCCTCGACGAGCTTGTCCTTGCTCTGGAAGCGCCGGTAGACGGTGACCCGGGAGACACCGGCCCGTTTGGCGACGTCGTCCATGGAGGAACGGCGCAGTCCGAGGAGCGTGAACTGCTCCAGGGCCGCGTCGAGGATCCGGCGTGCCACCGGGTCGTCCGGCTCCGGCTCGGCGAGGGCACGAGCGAGCCAGGCCGCGTTCGTGTCGGTGCTCATGGTGTTCCTCACACTACCGCCACACCACGGTATGGATACAAAGAAACACCTGGCGTATCTCTGCATTGCCCCGGCACTGCATCTCTGTGTTTCTGCATCCTGGATCTCTGCATCTCTGTCGCAGTGGACACCGAAGGACCTGACGGGCAGTCGACTCACCGAAGAGCAGGCCGGCTTCGTCCCGGCCGTGCGGGACTTCGCCAAGTGGCCGCGGTCGACGCGCGCGGGGTGGTCGGCGGGCCCGCCGAGGTGGCGGCGGGGCGCGGCGGCAGCCCGTACTGTCGGACCATCGCCAAGGAGGAGGTCGGATGCGGAGCGTCACCTATTCGATGAGCGTCTCGCTCGACGGCTACATCGTCGGGCCGGACGGGGGCTTCGACTGGTCGGAGCCCGACGACGACGTCTTCCGGTTCTGGATCGAGCAGATCCGGGGGGTCGGCGTCCATCTGCTGGGGCGGCGGCTGTACGAGACGATGCTGTACTGGGAGACCGCCGCCGAGGACCCCTCACTCAACGACGACCAGCGGGAGTGGACGGCGCTCTGGAACCCGCTGCCGAAGGTGGTGTTCTCCACCACGCTGTCCAGCGTGCGGGGGAACGCCCGGCTAGCCTCCGGCGGTCTGGCGGAGGAGATCGGGCGGCTTCGGGACGCACCGGATACGGGCGAGATCGCGATCGGCGGCGCGGCCCTCGCCGCCCAGGCGGCCGAGTTGGGGCTGATCGACGAGTACCGGGTCATGGTGTACCCGGTGCTGGTCGGCGGCGGTACGCCGTTCTTCCCGCGGGACGAACGCCGGGTGGACCTCGACCTGGTGGAGACCCGCACCTTCAACGCGAAGTTCGTGCTCCTCCGCTACCGTGTGGCGCGCTGACCGATCCCGAGGAGCGCCCCCGTGTCCATCGCCCCCGCGGAGCCGAGCGGTGGACGGGCGGCCTGGGCCCACGCCGTACTCGCGCCCCTCCTCACCCCGCGCCTGGTCGCCCGCTACGGCAGCGGCCGGGTGATCCTCGGCGGCTGCCTGCTGGCGGTCGTGGCGTACGGGCTGTTCCTGCCGGTCGGGATGGACTGGCCGTACGCGGCGATGTTCCCCAGCCTGGTCGTCGCGGGCACCGCCTTCGCCTGCGCCTACGGCCCGCTCTCCATCGCGGCGACCGGCAGCGTGGCCGAGGAGGAGCAGGGGCTGGCCGGGGGGCTGCTCCACACGTTCACCCAGTTCGGCTCGGCGGTCGGGACCTCCGCGGTGACGGCCGTGTACGGGATCGCCTCGGCCGGTGGCGCGGCTCGCCGGGCGCGGTACTGGACGCCTACCGCACGGCGTTGGTCGTGCCCGTGGTGATGGTGGCGCTGGGGGTGGTGGTCTCCGCCTTCGGCCTGCGCGGCGCGCGGGCCGCGGGGCGCGCGGAGGCGGCGCCGACGGCCCGTGCGGACGCGCTGGGGTAGGGGCACTTCGCCGCACCCGTCCCGCCGTGCGCGTCAACTCACCCGTGCGCGAGGTCTGGACAGTCCCCCGAGGGCGTGTTGTCATTCCGCTGGCCCGGTTTTCCAACGTTGGAAGGACGCGTCGGGAGACCGCGCTGGACGTCCGTGCCCGCTGCGCGAGGAAGGGTTCCATGACAAGGACGACAAGACGCCCGACAGGTGCGAGACAGCCCGGACGGCCACTGCGCTCACGGGGCGGGGTCTGGGCCCTGCTGACCGCCGCGGCCCTGGTACTGCCCACCACCGCCCTGACGCCCGCCGCGTCCGCCGCCGGGACGACCGCCACCGGCGCCGCGTCCGTGCGCTCGGCCGCCGAACAGGCCCCCGTGCAGGTGCACGGCCTGAAGGGCGAGTACTTCAAGATGTCGGCGCCCGGCGCCCGGGACTTCGCCGAACTCGGCGGCACCGTGCTCGACCCGCAGATCAACTTCTCCGGGCTGACCAGCACCTTCCAGGAGCTGACCGGGCAGACCGAGCACACCACCGCCCGCTGGACCGGCCGGCTCACGGCGCCGGAGACCGGCGACTACACCTTCCACGCCGTCGGCGACAACGGCTTCCGGCTGTTCGTCGACGGCGAGCCGGTGATCGACCACTGGGAACCGGACTGGGACCGGGAGCAGACCAGCGCGCCCGTCCACCTGACCGCCGGTGAACAGCACGACTTCCGGCTGGAGATGTTCCAGGACCTCGGCGGCGCGAACATGTACCTGCGCTGGTCGACCCCGACACTGCCCAAGCAGCTGGTGCCGATGTCGGCGTTCACCCCGCCCGACGGGTTCGAGGTCTACCCGGTGGAACCCGTGGTCACCGAGGACGGACGGCGACTGCGCGCCCGCTTCGAGGGCCCCGTCGGCGACGTCCGGGCGGCCCGGGAGCACCTGGAGGTCGAGGCCGACACCACGGCGATGCCCGTCGAGTCGGCCACCGTCGACCCCGCCGCCCCCGACACCCTCCTGGTGGACCTGGCCGAGCCGGTCCAGCGGGGCCAGCAGGTCAGGTTCGGCTACGACGGCGACGGCGGCCTCACCGTCGGCGGCGACACCGTGCCGAAGCTCGTCCGCTGGGCGCAGAACTCCTCCGCCCACCGCCTCACCACCGAGTGGGGCGACAAGGTCGACCCCGGGAACCCGCTGCCGGAGTACCCGCGCCCGCAGCAGGTGCGCAAGCAGTGGCGCAACCTCAACGGCCCCTGGCAGTTCAGCGGCGCCGACGCCGGTGAGCAGCCGGTGTTCGGCAAGGACCTCGACGAGAAGATCATCGTGCCGTTCCCCGTCGAGTCCCAGCTGTCGGGGCTCGAACGCCACGAGGACCACATGTTCTACCGCAGGCTCGTCAACGTCCCGAAGGACTGGGAGGTCGGCAAGGGCAACCGGCTGAGGCTCAACTTCGGCGCCGTCGACTACCAGACCCGGGTCTGGGTCAACGGCGAGGAGGTGGCCGAACACACCGGCGGCTACGACGCCTTCAGCGCCGACATCACCGACGCCCTCAAGCGGCGCGGCCCGCAGGAGATCGTCGTCGCGGTCACCGACACCGGCGGCGCCGACCAGCCGACGGGCAAGCAGTCCCGGAACCCGGGCGGCATCTTCTACACCCAGTCGTCGGGTATCTGGCAGACGGTGTGGATGGAACCGGTCGCCGACGTGTCCGTTGACAACGTAGTCATGACCCCGGACATCGACTCCGGCACCCTCGCGGTCACCGTGGAGTCGGAGAACGCCTCCGCCCGCGCCCGGGTCGAGGCCGTCGCCCGCGACACCCGCGGCCGGATCGTCGGCAGGGTGAGCGGACCGGCGGGCCGCGAGCTGCGGCTGCCCGTGGCGAGGCAGCACCTGTGGACCCCGGACGACCCCTACCTGTACGACCTGGACGTCCGCCTCACCGACGGCAGGTCCGCCGACCGGGTCGGGAGCTACTTCGGGATGCGGGAGATCGGCGTCGAGGAGGTCGGCGGCTACCAGAAGCTCGTCCTCAACGGGGAGCCCGTCTTCTCCCTCGCCACGCTCGACCAGGGCTTCTGGCCCGACGGGCTCTACACCGCGCCCAGCGACGAGGCCCTCGCCTTCGACCTGGAGGCGCACAAGGAACTCGGCTTCAACGCCGTGCGCAAGCACATCAAGGTCGAGCCCGCGCGCTGGTTCTACCACGCGGACCGGCTCGGACTGCTGGTCTGGCAGGACTTCGTCTCCGGCGACTACCGCACCGACACCGGCCGCGAGGGCTTCGTCGACCAGGGCATGGAGGTGGTGCGCGAACACCACAACGCGCCGTCCGTCATCGGCTGGATCGTCTTCAACGAGGGCTGGGGCGAGTGGGACCGCACGGTCACCGGCCAGCTCACGGAGGCGGTGCGGGCGGCCGACCCGTCGCGCGTCGTCAACGCCCACAGCGGGGTCAACTGCTGCAACTCCAAGGGCGACTCCGGCAAGGGCGACATCATCGACCACCACGACTACAACAACACCGACCCGCCCTTCCCCGACGCCACCCGCGCCGCCATGGACGGTGAGCACGGCGGCTTCACCCTGCGCACCCCGGGCCACATGTGGCCGGGCGCCCCGACCGTGATCTACAGCGGCGTCACCACCAAGGAGCAGCTGACCCGCCGGTACGTGGAGAACACCGAGCGGTACTACCTCGACCAGGCCGGGGCCGAGCTGTCCGGTTCGGTCTACACCCAGATCACCGACCTGGAGAACGAACTCAACGGCCTCTGGACGTACGACCGCCGGGAGATCAAGGTCGCCCCGGCCCAGGTGCGGGAGATCAACCTCAAGGTCGTCGCGGCCGGTGCCACCGCGGGCGACCGGGAGCCGCTGACCGGCGGCGGCCACTGGACCCTCGACGAGGGCACCGGCGGCACCGCCGCGGACGACGGCCCGAACGGCAGGCCCCTGACGCTGTCCGAGGGCACCACCTGGACCGACGGCGTCAGCGGCAGCGCCCTGCGGTTCGACGGGCGGGGGCAGTACGCCGCGACCGACGGGCCGGTGCTCGACACCACCGGCAGCTACGCGGTGGCCGCCTGGGTGCGCCTCGACGCGCTCCCCGGCAACTACGCCACCGCGGTCAGCCAGGACGGCCGCCGCCAGGCGAGCCCGTTCTACCTCCAGTACGGGCAGGGCGCCTTCGCCTTCAGCCTGCCCGGCGGGCAGCGGGCCCGGCTGGTGACCACCCCGGAGACGGGCCGCTGGTACCACCTGGTCGGTGTCCGGGACGCGTCGAGCAACGAGATCAGGCTGTACGTCGACGGGAAGCTCGCGGCGACCACCGCCAGCGGCCCGAACTACGTGAGCACCGGCCCGCTGGCCGTGGGCCGCGCCCAGTGGGACGGCGACGACACCGACTTCTGGAACGGTGCCGTCGACGAGGTGCACGCCTACGACAAGGCGCTCACCGCCGAGGAGGTGAGCGCCCTGCACGCCGGGGAGAAGCCGTAGACGCTCCCGGTACTCGCGGCGGGCGGCGCTCAGGCGCCGCCCGCCGTCGCCGTCATCTCACGGCGCCCAGGGCGCCTCCACCGCCCAGGTGGTGTCCTCGGTGAAGAGGGTGGGGTTGTCCCAGGCGTGGTTGCCGCCCGGGGTGGCCAGCCACACCTCGGCGTCGTAGTGGCGCAGGTACTGCTCGGGGTAGTTGTACGCGGACAGCCGCACGCCCCCGTTCGCGCCCCGGACGGGACAGAAGGTGGCGTCGGCCTGGAACAGGGCGCCGCTGCCCGCCTCCTTGTAGACGCGGTAGGCGCGGTGCCGCAGGTACGCGCCGGGGTAGTTGCGCGACTCGAAGGAGTAGCAGGAGCCTTCGGCGAGGCCGGGAACGATCCGCCAGGTGGCGTCGTTCTTCAGAGCCGGGCGGAGACGGCCCGCCGCCTGCGACAGGCAACCAGGCGGAGACACCCCACCACCTCCGGCAGACAGCCGGACGAAGACGCCCCACCACCTACGACAGGCAACCAGACGAAGACGGCCCGCGCCCTCAACTACCAGCGCCGTCGGCCCGCCCCGGGGGGCGCGCGGGGACGGTGGCCGTGCCTCCCTGCACCCGAGTTGCGCCTTTTCTCCCGCCGCCACGGGAGGCGATCCTGGTCTCCGGCAGCAGTCAACCAGGGTGATGCTCATGACCACGGACAGCACCGACGACCACTCCGCGACGACGACCACGACGACGACCACGCCCTCACCCGAGCCCCCGACGAGGAGGCGACTGGGCGGCCCCACCACGGTCACGCTGGCGGTGACCATCGTCGGCGCGGTGGTGGCCGCCGCGGTGACTCCGCTCGGGGACCGCGTGATGAACTCGTTCTTCGACGAGCCGACCTGCCCGGGAGAGGCCTGCGAGGGGAAGAACCCGCAGAGCCAGGGGTGCGGTGAGGACGCCCGCTCCCTCAAACCCGCCGTCAACAACCCGGCCCAGCTCCAGATCCGCTACAGCGAGGCGTGCGGGGCGGTGTGGGCGCGGATCCAGAGCGGCAACCCCGGGGACGTGGTCATGGTGGAGGTGCTGCCCGGCCGTACCGCGCGCAGCGCCGAGGTCGAGTACGACCACGACAAGTTCACGCACATGGTCACCGTCCCCGACGGCGAGTTCCAGGCCACCGCCTGCGTGATCCCCAAACCCGGGGGCGACAGCACCTTCGACCGGTACTGCGTCCACGCGACCGAGGCCACCGCCTGGCGGTGACGTCGGCTCAGGCCCCGCGGCGGCCCAGCGTACTCTCCCGCTCCACCAGCCGGTACTCCGCGCGGATCCGCCGGGGTTCGGGCGCCGTGCCGCCGAGCCGGGCGAGCACCGACTCCACCGCGAGCCGCCCGATGGCCTCCTTGTCCGGCGACACGGACGTCAGCGTCACCGCGCCGAACCGGCCCTCGATCACGTCGTCGAAGCCGACCACGGCGATGTCCTCGGGGACCCGCAGCCCCCGCTCGTGGAGCACCCGCATCGCGCCGATGGCCATGGGGTCGTTGTAGGCGAACACGGCGTCCGGGCGCCGCCCGGCGTCCAGCAGCCGGGACATCGCCGCCGCGCCGTCGGCGTGCCCCCAGCCGTCGGTGGCGGCCACCAGCCCCTCGTCGGCGGCGAGTCCGGCGGCGGCCAGCTCCTCGCGCCAGCCGCGCACCCGGAGCTGGGCGGGCTCGCTGCGCCCGCGCCGGTCCCCGATGAACGCGATCTCCCGGCGTCCTAGGCCGACCAGGTGCCGGACGGCGGCGCGGGCGGCGTCGACGTTGTCGATGGCGATGTGGTCGTACGGCAGGTCGTAGTCCCGTTCGCCGATCAGCACCAGCGGGACGTCCGCGCGGTCGCGCAGGTCCTCGGTCTCCAGCTCGATGGGGCTGAGGATCAGGCCGTCGATGACCCGGGCCCGGAAGCCCTGGCTGACCAGGACCTCCTGCTCACGGCGGCCTCCGGTGTGGTCGAGCAGCACGATGTAGTCCTGCTCGGCCGCCGCGTCGATGACCGCGGCGGCGAGTTCGGCGAAGTAGGGGTTGCCCAGCTCGGGCAGGGCGAGCGCGATGATGCCGGTGCGCCCCTTGCGCAGGTGCCGGGCGGCCAGGTTGGGCCGGTAGCCGAGCGCGTCGATGGAGCGCTGGACGCGCTCGCGCATCGCCGGGGTGACGTGCTGGTAGTTGTTCACCACGTTGGAGACGGTCTTGATCGAGACCCCCGCGTGCGCGGCGACGTCCTTGAGGCTGACCCGCACGTCCATCCCTTCCCGGCCCTGGATAGCGACCATTTACAACGTTATACGTCCCGGAGTTATACAGTCGGCGGCCCTGACTGACAAGCCGGTGCCCGACCCGCCGGGGCCACGGCCGCCCACCACTGTCACAGCTGTCACCCCGGTCACAGCTGTCACTATGGTCACAGCCGTCACTCGAAGAACTTCAGCCCCCAGCCGGTGTCCGTGTTCGGACCCGGGACGTTGGCGCGCCGGTAGGTGGTGTTCCCCCACCAGCAGAACGTACCGGTGTACCAGTACCGGTTCTCCCACCCGTACGGCGTCCCCTTGGGCACCGCGTGGAACATCAGCGGGAACCGCGGACCGGCGGGCGGGCTGGTGCCGATGTCGCCGTCGAGGAGCACGAAGCTGTGGTGGCCGGGGCCGTTGACGTACAGCGTCGGGTCCCAGCCGGACATCATCGTGTTCCGGTCGCTGCCGAACAGGCAGCCGTTGGACTTGTACCAGTCCCACACGTACGTCGGGTCGCCCCCGGCCCGCAGCCGCAGGTCGGCCAGGCAGTACTGCTCGCTCCAGCTGCCGTTGGCGGAGTACACGACGTGCAGCTGCCCGTTGGGGTCCTTGATCGCCTCGGGGGCCTCGTTGATGTACGGGTTGCCCACCACCCGCTCCCAGCTCTCCCGCGGCTGCGAGATGACGTACCGGGCGCCGACCGGGGTGGTCGGGCTGCTCATCCGGGCGATGTAGAGGTTCTGTTCGACGTTGGTGTCCCCCGCCCAGCCGGACCAGACGAACCAGCGCTGGCCGTTGAAGGTGAACAGGGTGCCGTCGATGGCCCACTTGTCGTCCGGCAGGGCGAGCTTGGTCGCGGCGCCGTAGCCGCTGTCCGGGCTGGCCGAGCTGATCACGTACGTGCGGCGGGCCGCGCCGGACCCGGCGGCGAAGTAGACGTAGTACCGGCCGCCGTCCCGCACGATCTCCGGGGCCCAGACCTCGGGCAGGTTGCCGGGGTTGGTCCACACCCGCCGGTCGGGCGCGTCGGCCAGCTGTGCCGTCGACGCGGCCCGCCGTACGGCGACACCGTCACCGGTCGACCGGACGGCGATGTAGGTGGAGCCGACCCGGATCACGCTCGGGTCGGCGGCGCGGAGGCCGGTCTGGCCGGTCTGGCCCGCGCGGGCGGGTTCGGCGGAAGTCAGGGAGAGCACGGCGGCGAGGGCGCCGGACAGGGCGACGGCGAGGACGCCGTAGAGCAGGCGGAAGCGTTTCATTGGTCCCGTTCCGTGGTGGGGTCCGCGCCGCCGGACACCGGCGGCGGAACGCGGCTGGGGAGCTGACGTGCGGTCATGATGACGTCTCAAGGGGCGACTTGACCGTGTCGCGACGGGGGATTCACGCGTACGGGGCGCGGCGGGACCCTCTGCGGGCACCACCGCGCACCGCTTTTACATCGTTGAAACAGCGGTTCCCCTCAGCATCGCGACCGACACTGAACATGTCAACGACGCGTCACGCGGTCCCCGCCGACCCCTCGTCGGCCACCGCCACCAGCACCGCGCTGTCCCCGAACCGCCAGACCGGCGCCACCTGACCGAAACCCGACCCCCGCAGCAGCCGCTCGTGGCACTCCACGGACAGCTGCCCCCCGGCCCCGCCACCGAGGCCCGCCAGCCGTCCCTCACGCTCGGTGAAGAGGTCGGCCAGCTCGGGGTCCCGGGCCGCCGCCGCCCACCACGACCGCCAGTCCTCGTGGGCGTGCCCACCGGTCCGCTCGGCGCGACGGCGGCCCACATGGGCGCTGAGGTCCGCGCAGCGCGCCGCCCCGGGCGGGAAGTGGTCGCCGTTGACGAGCACGCCGCCGGGGCGCAGCAGGGCGGCCAGGGCCCGGTAGACGCGCTGGAGCACCGGCTCGGGGAGGTAGTGCAGGGCGGTCGTGGACACCGCCGCGTCCAGCGGGCGGTCGAGGCCGAGGGCGTCGGTCCAGCCGTCCGCGCCGATCACGGTGTCCACGTAGCGGGCGGCGCCGGCGTGGTGGGTGCGGCCCAGTTCGAGGAGGAGGGGGTCCATGTCGACGGCGACGATCTCCGCGTGCGGCAGTCGGGCGGCGAGCCGGGCGGCGAGGGAACCGGGTCCGCAGCCCAGGTCGAGCAGGAGGGGCCGGGCGCGGTCGGCCGTCACGTGCTCGACGACGTCGGCGATCACGGTGAACCGCTCCTCACGGTCGACCGCGTACCGCTGCTGCTGCCGCTCCCAGCGCTCCACCCACGTCCTGGCCGCCGCCATGCTCACGCCCATCTGGTCGCGCCACCTCTTCCGTCTCTCACCTGCCGGGCCCACCGGATACGGGACCGAATCTACAGGTGGAAACGGTTATCACTTGCCTGTGGTGGCGGTGCGTCACACGAGCGAGGTCAGTACGTCCGTCAGCCGGTCGATCTCCTCCTCCGTGTTGTAGACGTGCAGGCTCACCCGCACCGAGCCGTCCCGCTCCCCCGCGCCCGCCTGGCAGAGGCTGTCGGCGCGGACCATGAAGCCGTGGCTGTAGAGGATGAACCCGAGGTCGTCGGAGGGGATGTCGCGGTGCCGGAAGGTGACGATGCCGTGGCGGCGCTGCGTCTCGGGCAGCGCGCTGTCGGCGGCGAGGCTGGTCTGGCAGCCGAGGATCTCGTACGCGTCCAGGTGCCGCAGCCGGTCGGTGAGCCGGGTGGTGAGGGCGGCCGTCCAGCGGGCGACACGGTCCGGACCGGCGGCGTCGAGCCAGTCGAGCGCGGCGCCCAGGGACACGATGCCCACCGTGTTGGGGGTGCCCTGCCAGCCGGTGGGCCGGAACGCCGGTCCGCGCGCGTTGCGCGCCCAGACCGCTCCGGTGCCGGGCAGCGCCATCGCCTTGTGTCCGGAGAAGACCACGAAGTCGACGTCGAGTGCCGGGTCGTCGAGGCGCACCGGCCGGTGGCCGACGCTCTGCGCCGCGTCGAGGCAGATCGGTACGTCCGGACCGACCGCGGCGCGCAGCCGGTGCACGTTCATGTCGCCGCCGTAGACGTGGTGGACGTGGGTGGCGGCCACGAAGCGGGTCCGTGGGCCGACGGCGTCGGTGAGGGCGCGGTGGTCGTAGTCGCCGGACGACGCCTGGTACGGCAGCGCCCGCACCCGGACGTCGGTGCCGCGCTCGGCCAGCAGCCGCCGGGCCTCCTGCCAGGGGTCGAGGTTGGCACGGTGGTCGGCGAACGGGACGAGGACCTCGTCGCCGTCGTCGAGGAGCGGGACGAGCCAGTCCCGGGCGACGGCGCGCAGGCCCTCGGTGGTGCCGCTGGTGAAGTGGACGGCGGACCGGTCCGGTTCCGGGTCGTGCAGGAACTCCCGCACGCGCCGCCGGGTGCGCTCCACCAGTTCCGTGGTGCGGTTGGCCCACGGGTAGGTGCCGCGGCCCGCGTTGGCGTTGGCGGTCGTGAGGTAGCGCTGTACGGCGTCCAGGACGGCGTACGGCTTCTGGGCGGTGGCCGCGCTGTCCAGGTAGACCAGCTCCGGGTGGCCGGTGAGGATCGGGAACTGCGCCCGCAGCTCCCGTTGCCACACCGGGGCCTCGATCTGCTCGGGGGCGGCGCTCATTCGCGCACCAGCGGCGCGCCCGCGTCCCGCCAGCCGACGATGCCGCCCGCCAGGCTGCGGACGTCGGGGTGGCCCATCCGGGTCAGCAGGGCGGCGTAGCGCAGGGACTTCTCGCCGACCGGGCAGGCCAGCAGGACGGGGGTGCTCTTGCTGAACGGGAGTCCGCCGCGTAGCAGTTCCTCGAAGAGTTCGTCGACGATGTTGACGGAGCCCTCGATGTGCAGGGCGGCGTAGGCGTGCGGGCCGCGCAGGTCGACGACGAGGGGGCGGGGGTCGCCCTCGGTGGTCCAGCGGCGGGCGTCGGCGGCGTCGATGACGCGGGCCTCGGCGCGCGCCTCGGCGTCGGTGAGCGCGGCGAGGGACGGCGTCCGGCTGGTGCGGCCGAGGAGTTCGGGACGGCGGGCGCGGACGTAGCTGAGGTAGCTCTCGGCGCGGTCGCAGACGACGAAGACCGCGCTCTGCCGCTCCCCGGTCTCCGCGAGCCGGGCGTCGGCGTCCCGCAGGTGCCGTACCGCCCCGTGGTAGGCGGCGCCGCCGGTCGGTCCGGTGAGCAGGCCGCAGCGGCGGATGAGGGTGACCATGCCGTCGATGGCGTCGCCGGAGGTCACCGCTTCGAGGGTGTCGTAGGTCGCCGGGTCGAAGAGGCCGACCTGGTGGACCTCGTCGATGGTGCGGATGCCGGGGACGAAGTCCGACTTGTCGGCGACCAGGCCGACGACGCGTACGGCGGGGTCGTGTTCGCGCAGCGCGCGGGCGACGCCGGTCGACGAACCGGCGGTGCCGACGCAGGCGATGAACCAGTCCGGGGCCCGGCCGTCGAGGTCCTTGACGATCTCGGGGCCGGTGCCCTCGGCGTGCGCCTCGACGTTGCGGGGGTTGAAGTACTGGTCGGTGTGGAGGTGGGTGGAGCCGGGGCGGGTGAGGGCGCGGTGGAAGTGGGTGAGCGGGTCGTCGGTGTCGGTGGGGTCGAGGCACTCGCTGCGGCCGGGCAGTTCCTCGATCTCGGCGCCGAGGAGCAGCAGCAGTTCCTTGATCTCGGGGACCCGCATCCGGTTGGTGACGCTGCGGAACTTCCGCCCGTGCATCCCGGCGAGCAGGGCGAGGGCCTTGGCGGTGTTGCCGCTGGACAGTTCCACGACGGTGCCCCCACCCCCGGCCTCCAGCGCGGGGCGGGCCATGTGCCAGGCGGGGCGGTCCTTGACGGAGCCGAACGGGTTGAGCATCTCCAGCTTCGCGTAGAGGTCGATGTGGCGCAGTCCGTGCACGGCGGGGTCGATGCGCACCAGCGGTGTGTTGCCGATGGCCTCCGTGATGCTGTCGTACCTCATGCGGGCGTTCCCCCCGGGTGAGTGATCGGCCAGTAGTCCTCGTCCAGGCGCCAGCGCCAGGATCCGCCCTCCCTCTCCACGGCCACGGTGCGCGCGGCGGGCTGCCGTTGCGCGTGGTGGGCGTGGAAGTCCATCGTGTAGCCCGCGGTGTTGACGAAGGCCAGCAGGTCCCCCACGTGGGGCAGCCGGGGCAGGTGGACCGTGCGGCGGGTGATCAGGTCGGCCTCCAGGCAGAGGTTGCCGACGAGGTGGACGCCGACCGGCCGCTCCCCGGCGGCGGTGTCGTCACGCGGCAGGAGTACGGGGTCGACGAGGACGCCGTGCTCCTCCAGGGTCATGTCCCCGGCGTTCATGCCGAGGCGGACGAGGTGGCCGTCGCCGGTGGGCCGTACCTCCAGGACCCGGGCGAGGGTGAGTCCGCACTGGTCGGCCAGCGCGCGGCCGGGTTCGATGTGCAGGTCGTGGAGGTGTTCGAGGAGCAGGGTGGCGGGGGCGCGGCCGAGGACCGGGGCGGGGGTGGAGAGCAGTTCGTCGAGGTAGCCGGGGCCCGCGGTGGGCCGGTACCCGGGGTACAGCGCGGCCGTCCCGCGTACGGTGCCGCCCTCGTTGCGCAGTCCGTAGCCGTGGCCGCGCCAGGTCAGGGGCGGGCGCACCCCGAGGACGGCCTCGCTGAGGGCGGTGGTCCAGCGTTCCCACTCCCCCGCGTCGGCGACGTAGCCGACGCCGAACCCGCCGCCGATGTCGACGGCGCGCGGGGCGAGGCCGCGGGCCCGGCACTCGTCCAGGAACAGCACGCACTGCTCCAGGGCGCGGACCTTCTCGCCCAGGCCGGTGGTGTCCAGGTGGTAGGCGACGCCGACCAGGTCGACGGCGTCCGCGTGCCGCCGTACGGCGGTCAGCAGCTCGTCGGTGTCCCGCAGCGGGGTGCCGAAGCGGCTGCGGCGCGACAGCGTCCTGGTGCCCGCGCCGCCCTGCGCGGCGGCCGACTCGAACCCGGACAGCCGCACGAGGACCGGCACCCTGCCGAGCCCGTACCGCCCGACGAGCGCGGCGAGTTGGTCCAGTTCCCCGGGTGAGTCGAGGTTCACCGTCGCCCCGACCCGGGCGGCCAGCCACAGGAACTCCGGGTCCTTGGGGCCGGTGGCCATGATCCGGTCGCCGGTGAAGCCGCAGCCCAGGGCGTGCCGCAGCTCCCCGGTCGAGGCGACGTCGGCGCCCACGGCGGCGGGGTCCTCGACGGCGAGGCGGCGCGGCAGGGCGGCGGAGCGGTTGGCCTTGAGCGCGAAGTACACGCGTCCGGCGAGGTGGTGACGGCGGTAGACGGCCCGGAAGCGGGCCGCGTTGGCGGCGGCGGTGTCCGGCAGCAGCACGTGCAGCGGCGAGCCGAGCGCGTCGACGAGGGAGTGCAGGAACGGCCCGGCCTCCAGCAGTCCGGCGAGCGGTGGTTCCACTCGCGGCCTCAGGTACAAGGGCACGTCCACCGAGGACCCCTCCCGCGTCGGCCGACCGTTCGAGGTAGTCGTTTCCCGGTACACGCGCCGCTAAGCCTCATGGGGCGGCGCTCCTGGGGCTCGCTGTGGCACGCCGTCACGACGCGGGTGAGGTGAACCTCACCGAGCGGGCCGCCCCCTCGTCGACGCTGGTGGTGCCGGTGGTCCCGCCGCGGAGGGCAGCGAGGGCCGGGGCCGGGGCGGCGCCTCGCCGGTGACCCCGCGCCCACGCGCCGCGCACTCCGCGCCGGGGCGGCAGGGGCACGCGCCGGGGCGGCAGGGGGCGCTCAGCGCCCGCGCCCGCGTCCGCGTCCCGGGTGATGGGCGCGCCCCCCTGCGCCGGGGGGCGAGGCTGTGGTGCTCACGCTCGACGGCACCACACGTGCCGCCCGGCTCACGGCGTCCGTGCTCGCGGCGGGGCGTGACCCCGGTCGCTGGATGCTGGCCGACTCCTGTGCCCTCGGGCGGATACCGGCGGCGAGGTACCGGTGGGATGCGCTGGGCGGTGGGCTGTCTGACGGCCGGTGGTGCGGTGGCGTCGACGGCGGTGGCCCTCCGGTAACGCGGAGCGGCACCGGAGACGGGGCGTCCGGTAACGCGGAGCGGCACCGGGGACCGGGCGTCCACGGTGCCGCATCCGTACGCGCGCGGGACCTACGGCTTGCGGCCCACTCCGCAGTAGGCGTCCACCGGGTTCGTCGGGTTGGCGGGATCGCCCTCCTCGGCGCGCCAGGCGGTGACCTGGACGACGCCGGGTTCCACGAGGTCGAGGCCCTCGAAGAACCCGGCGATCTCCTCGACGGACCGGACGTAGTACGGGACCGCGCCGCTGGAGTTGTACGCGTTGGACGCGGCGATCATGCCCTCGCTGGTGGCGGTGCTGTCGCTGATCACCAGGTGGCTGCCGGACGGCAGGCCCGCCATGAGCCGGTCCACCAGGCCGCGGGCCTGGTCGTAGTCGGCGACGTGGCCGAGGGTGTTGAGGATCATCAGACCGACCGGCTGGGACAGGTCCAGCGTGCCCGCGGCGGCCTCCAGGACGGAGTCCGGGTCGTAGAGGTCGGCGTCCAGATAGGCGGTCCTGCCCTCGGGGGTGCTGGTCAGCAGGGCGTTGGCGTGGGCCAGCACGATCGGGTCGTTGTCGACGTAGACGATCCGGGAGTCGGGGGCGACGCGCTGGGCGACCTGGTGGGTGTTGTCGGCGGTGGGCAGGCCGGTGCCGATGTCCAGGAACTGCCGGATGCCGACCTCGCCCGCGAGGTAGGTGACGGCGCGGCCGAGGAAGGCCCGGCTGGCGACCGCCACGTCCACCAGACCGGGGAAGATCTCCTTGATCTGGTCGCCGATCTCGCGGTCTACCTCGTAGTTGTCCTTGCCGCCGACGAAGTAGTTCCAGAACCGGGCCGAGTGCGGCTTGGAGGTGTCGATGCGGGCACGTATGTCCGCGGCATCGACCAGCTGGGAATTGGAGTCCGACACGGCAAGCGCCTCCCACGGCAAAGCGTCAGTGATCAGGGCCCAACCTAAGCCAAGTTGCCGGGGGCATAGCCCGGTTACCGGCGAAGCGGTAACCGGACCGACTGATTTCAGCCATCCGACGCCCGCCGCTCGCCCCCGCTACGCCACCTCGGCGGGCGCCGGTTCGTCGGTGCGCTGGGCGAACTGGGTGCGGTACAGCTCGGCGTACCGGCCGTCGTCGGCCAGCAGCTCGTCATGGGTGCCGCGTTCGACGATGTGGCCGGATTCCAGGACGAGGATGAGGTCGGCGGCGCGGACGGTGGACAGCCGGTGCGCGATGACCAGCGCGGTGCGGTCCCGCAACGCCTCGGCAAGCGCTTCCTGGACGGCCGCCTCCGAGGTGTTGTCGAGGTGCGCGGTGGCCTCGTCGAGGATGACGACGCGCTGCCGGGCGAGCAGCAGCCGGGCGATGGTCAGGCGCTGGCGCTCGCCGCCGGAGAAGCGGTAGCCGCGTTCGCCGACCACCGTGTCCAGGCCGTCCGGCAGGTCGCGGACGAGGTCGTCGAGGCGGGCCCGGCGCAGCGCGTCCCACACCTCGTCCTCGGTGGCCTCGGGCCGGGCGAGCAGCAGGTTGGCGCGGACGGTGTCGTGGAAGAGGTGGCCGTCCTGGGTGACCATGCCGACGGCGCCGCGCAGCGACTCCGCGGTCAGCTCGCGGACGTCGACGCCGCCGACGCGCACGGCGCCCGCGTCCACGTCGTACAGCCGCGGCAGCAGCTGCGCGATGGTCGACTTGCCCGCGCCGGAGGAGCCGACGAGGGCGACGGTGCGGCCGGGCTCGGCGCGGAAGGAGACGCCGTGCAGGACCTCGGTGCCGCCCCGGGTGTCGAGGGCGGCGACCTCTTCGAGGGAGGCGAGGGAGACCCTGTCGGCGGCCGGGTAGCCGAAGCGGACGTCGTCGAACTCGACCGCGACGGGTCCCTCGGGGAGCTGGCGGGCGTCCGGGCGGTCCTTGATGAGCGGTTCGAGGTCGAGCACCTCGAAGACGCGCTCGAAGCTGACGAGGGCGCTCATCACCTCGACGCGCGCCCCGGCGAGCGCCGTCAGCGGCGCGTACAGCCGGGTCAGCAGCAGCGCGAGGGAGACCACGGCGCCCGCCTCCAGGGTGCCGCGCAGCGCGAAGAAGCCGCCGAGGCCGTAGACGAGGGCGAGCGCGAGGGCGGAGACCAGGGTGAGGGCGGTGATGAACGCGGACTGCGCGGTCGCCGTGCGCACCCCGATCTCGGCGACCCGGCGGGCGCGGGCGGCGAACTCCTCGGACTCCTCCTCGGGTCGGCCGAACAGCTTGACGAGGGTGGCGCCGGGGGCGGAGAACCGCTCGGTCATCCGGGTGCCCATCGCGGCGTTGAGCGTGGCCGCCTCGCGCTGCATCCGCGCCATCCGGCGGCCCATCCAGCGCGCCGGGACCACGAACACCGGCAGCAGCACCAGCGCCAGCAGCGTGATCTGCCAGGACAGGGTGAGCATCACGGCGAGGGTGAGCAGCAGCGTGACGATGTTGCTGACCACGCCGGACAGGGTGTTGCTGAACGCCCGCTGGGCGCCGATCACGTCGTTGTTGAGGCGGCTGACCAGCGCCCCCGTGCGGGTGCGGGTGAAGAACGCCACCGGCATCCGCTGTACGTGGTCGAAGACGGCCGTCCGCAGGTCGAGGATGAGCCCCTCGCCGAGCCGCGCCGACAGCCGCCGCCCGAGGATGCCGAGCGCCGCCTCGGCCACGGCGATGGCCGCGATCAGCAGCGCCAGCCGTACGACGGTGGCGGTGTCGCCGTCCGACACGATCACGTTGACGACCCGCCCGGCGAGCAGCGGCGTGGCGACGGCGAGCAGCGCGGTCGCGACTCCGAGCAGCACGAACGCGGTGATGCGGCGGCGGTGCGGCCGGGCGAACCCGGCGACGCGGCGCAGGGTGGCGCGGGCGAGGGGGCGGCGTTCCCGCTCGGCGTTCATCACGCTGTGCAGCTGGGTCCAGGCCGTGGTCTCCATACTCATACCGGGCAACGTAGGACCTCGACCGAGGTTGGGGTCAAGGCCGTATCGCTCCCGGCTGGTGAGCGCACGCCCCGAGGCTCCGCGTCGCTCACCAGGCCACCGGCTTGCCGTCCCGGAAGAAGCCGCCCGTCGGGCCGTCGTCGGGCAGGGTGGCCGCCCAGACCACTCCCGCCGCGCCCTCGGGCACCGGGCGTCCGCCGCCGCCCATGTCGGTGGCCGTCCAGCCGGGGCAGACCGCGTTGACCAGGACGCGGTGGCGACCGCCGAGTTCCCCGGAGAGCAGCCGGGTGAGCGCGTTCAGGGCGGCCTTGGAGACGCTGTAGGCGGGGGTGCCGCCGCTCATCCAGTGGAGGGCTCCGGCCTCGCTGCTGACGTTGACCACGCGCGGGTGCGGACTGCGGCGCAGCAGCGGCAGCAGGGCCTGGGTGGTCCGCCAGGCGCCGAACAGGTTGGTCTCCAGGGCCCGCTTCACCTCGTCCAGGTCGGCGGTCCCGGCCCGCGCCCAGGTGTCGTACAGGATCGCGGCGTTGTTCACCAGCACGTCGGCGCGGCCCAGCTCGCGGGTGACCCGGTCGGCCATGGCGGCCACGCTCGCGTCGTCGGCGACGTCGAGCTGGACGGCGGTGACGCGGGTGCCGCCCGGGTCGAGGCGGGCGGCGGCGGCCTCGCCCCTGGCCAGGTCTCGGGAGCCGAGGACGACGCGGTGGCCGCGCTGGGCGAGCTGCCGTACGACCTCGTAGCCGATGCCGCGGTTGGCGCCGGTCACCACCGCGACGGGCGACTCCCCCGCGCCGTCGTCGGGTTGCTTGGCCATGTCGGGCTCCTTGGGCTCGGGACGTGATCGTTCACCCTCCGCGGCCAGGGTCGCACGCCCCGGCGCCGCGGGCCGGGCGGCGGGCCAGGAGCGGTCGTCCTGTGGGAAGTCCGCGCGCGACCGGGGCCCCGGCCTGGTGCGAACACCCCCGCGGGATGCGGCAGGATGAGCGGTCGCGCCGCGGTATCGGACCGCCCTATGGCGCACACCCCCGCAATCCCGCAGTATCGAGCAGGTGACGACGTGACGAGATCTCACATCCGGCCGTCGGCGAACGACTTCGCCGCACGCTGTACGCCCGGAGGTACCCGGTGAACCGAGCGGTCACCATGCACGACCTGGTCGTCGCCGGGATCGCCCTGGCGGCGGGACTGCTGACGGCGTTCCTGCTGCGGGTGCTGACGCGCTGGCTGGCCAAGCACGCCAAGCGCACCCGCTGGGAGGGCGACGACGTCCTCGTGGGCGCCCTGCGCACCCTCCTGCCGTGGGCGGCGATCGCGGGCGGCGCGGCGTCCGCGGCGGCGGTGCTGCCGCTGACCAGGACGGTCCAGCACCACACCAACCAGGTGCTGACCGTGCTGCTGATCTTCGTGGCGACGGTGACGGCGGCGCGGATCGTCGCCGGTCTGGTGCAGACGGTGACGCAGTCCAGGTCCGGGGTGGCCGGGTCGGCGACGATCTTCGTCAACATCACCCGCATCCTGGTCCTGGCCATCGGCTTCCTGGTGGTCCTGCAGACCCTGGGGATCTCCATAGCGCCGCTGCTGACCGCCCTCGGCGTCGGCGGTCTGGCGGTGGCGCTGGCCCTCCAGGACACGCTGGCCAACCTGTTCGCGGGCGTCCACATCCTGGCCTCCAAGACCGTCCAGCCCGGTGACTACATCCGGCTGAGCAGCGGTGAGGAGGGCTACGTCGAGGACATCAACTGGCGGCAGACGACCGTGCGGGCGCTCTCCAACAACCTGGTCGTGATCCCCAACGGCCAGCTCGCGAAGACCAACATGACCAACTACATGCGCCCCGAGCGGCAGCTCACCATCCTGGTGCAGGTCGGCGTCGGCTACGACAGCGACCTGGAGCAGGTGGAGCAGGTGACCGCCGAGGTGGTCACGGAGGTCATGACCGAGATCACCGGCGCCGTCCCGGACCACGAGCCCGCCGTCCGCTTCCACACCTTCGGGGACTCCCGCATCGGCTTCACGGTGATCCTGGGCGTCGGCGAGTTCAGCGACCAGTACCGGATCAAGCACGAGTTCATCAAGCGGCTGCACAAGCGCTTCCGTGAGGAGGGCATCCGCATCCCCGCCCCGACCCGCACGGTCGCCCTGCACCAGGACGGCGCGGGCCTGCCCCAGGTCCTCCAGGCGCAGGAGACCCTCATCCCGCACCAGCGGGAGAGCCGGGCGCCCCGGCAGTAGCGCGGCGCGGCGGCCGACCGCCGAGGGGTTCCCGGGGCGCGCTCGCGAAGATCACGGCACCGCGTGCCAGCCCCGTGCCCCGGGATCCCCCGGCACGAGATATCTTGATGTCGAGCAATGTTGCAGACGTGGAGCGGAGCACCCGGTGACTGACTCGACCATCATCTACACACACACTGACGAGGCCCCGGCCCTGGCGACGTATTCCCTCCTGCCGGTGGTCCAGGCGTACGCCTCGCAGGCGGGTGTCGCCGTGACGACCCGGGACATCTCGCTGGCGGGGCGCATCATCGCGGTGTTCCCGGAGTACCTCACCGAGGACCAGCGCGTCCCGGACGCCCTCACCGAGCTGGGCGAGCTGGCCAAGACGCCCGCCGCCAACATCATCAAGCTGCCGAACATCTCGGCGTCCATCCCGCAGCTCAAGGCCGCCGTCGCCGAGCTTCAGGCGCAGGGCTACGCGCTGCCGGACTACCCCGACGAGCCGAAGACCGACGAGGAGCGCGACATCCGCGCCCGCTACGACAAGGTCAAGGGCTCCGCGGTCAACCCGGTGCTGCGCGAGGGCAACTCCGACCGCCGCGCCCCCGCCTCGGTGAAGAACTACGCCAGGACCCACCCGCACCGCATGGGCGCCTGGACCCCCGAGTCCAGGACCAACGTGGTGACCATGGGGGAGAACGACTTCCGCTCCACCGAGAAGTCCGTCGTCATCGAGGCGGACGGCACGCTCCGCATCGAGCTGGTCGGCGCCGACGGCAACACGACCGTCCTGCGCGAGTCCGTGCCGGTGCTCGCCGGCGAGGTCGTCGACGCCGCCGTGCTGCGGGCCGCGAAGCTGCGCGAGTTCCTCACCACGCAGGTCGCGCAGGCCAAGGCCGAGGACGTGCTGTTCTCCGTGCACCTGAAGGCCACGATGATGAAGGTCTCCGACCCGATCATCTTCGGCCACGTGGTGCGCGCCTTCTTCCCCAAGACCTTCGCCCGCCACGGCGCCGTCCTCGCCGCCGCCGGACTCAGCCCGAACGACGGTCTGGGCGGCATCCTCAAGGGCCTGGAGGGGCTGCCGGAGGGCGCCGAGATCAAGGCGTCCTTCGAGGCCGAGATCGCCGAGGGCCCGGCGCTGGCGATGGTCGACTCCGACAAGGGCATCACCAACCTGCACGTGCCCTCGGACGTCATCGTGGACGCCTCGATGCCCGCCATGATCCGCACCTCCGGCCACATGTGGGGCCCGGACGGCCAGGAGCACGACACCCTCGCGGTCATCCCGGACTCCAGCTACGCCGGTGTCTACCAGGCCGTCATCGAGGACTGCCGCGCGAACGGCGCCTTCGACCCGTCGACCATGGGCTCCGTGCCGAACGTCGGCCTGATGGCGCAGAAGGCCGAGGAGTACGGCTCCCACGACAAGACCTTCGAGATCCCGGCCGCGGGCACCGTCCGCCTGGTCGACGCCTCCGGCGCCGTCCTGATCGAGCAGCCCGTGGAGGCCGGTGACATCTTCCGTGCCTGCCAGACCAAGGACGCCCCGATCCGGGACTGGGTCAAGCTCGCCGTGACCCGCGCCCGCGCCACCGGCGACCCGGCCGTGTTCTGGCTGGACGCCACCCGCGCCCACGACGCCAACCTGATCGCCAAGGTCGAGCAGTACCTGCCGGAGCACGACACCGAGGGCCTGGACATCCGGATCCTCAACCCGGTGGAGGCGACCAAGCTGTCCGTGGAGCGCATCCGCCGCGGTGAGAACACCATCTCCGTCACCGGCAACGTGCTCCGCGACTACCTGACCGACCTCTTCCCCATCCTGGAGCTGGGCACCAGCGCCAAGATGCTGTCGGTCGTCCCGCTGATGGCGGGCGGCGGCCTGTTCGAGACGGGCGCGGGCGGCTCCGCCCCCAAGCACGTCCAGCAGCTGGTGAAGGAGGACTACCTGCGCTGGGACTCCCTCGGTGAGTTCTTCGCCCTGGTGCCGTCCCTGGAGCAGTACGCCGAGACCACCGGCAACGCCAAGGCCAAGGTCCTCGCCGCCGCCCTGGACCGCGCCACGGCGACCTTCCTCAACGAGGACAAGTCCCCGACCCGGCGCGTCGGCGGCATCGACAACCGCGGCAGCCACTTCTACCTGTCCCTGTACTGGGCGCAGGAGCTGGCCGCGCAGACCGACGACGCCGACCTGGCGAAGGCGTTCGCGCCGCTCGCCGAGACGCTCACCGCCAACGAGCAGAAGATCGTCGAGGAGCTGCTCGCCGTCCAGGGCAAGCCCGCCGACATCGGCGGCTACTACCAGCCCGACCCGGCCAGGGCCGCCGCGGTGATGCGCCCGTCGGCCACCTGGAACGGGATCCTCGCGTCCCTGAGCTGACGCGCCGGTCCCCCACCGGCCCTCCGCCCCGTCCGGCGTACCCCTCCGGGCGGGGCGGAGCCCGTTCCCACGCCGGGCGGCCCGTCGTCGTACGGCCTGCCGCACGCCACTGACAACGCCCCCCGGAGCCGCCCCGTGCCCCTGTCCGCCCCGTCCTTCGAGCTGCTGCCCGGCGCCGCCGACTCGCCGCTGATCCTGCACGTGCCGCACTCCGCGCGGGAGATACCGCCCGCCGTGCGCGCGGACATCGTGCTCGGTGACGCGGAGCTGGCGCGGGAGCTGGACCACATCACCGACGCGCACACCGCCGAGCTCGCGGCGGGGGCGGCCGAGACGGCGCGGGTGGCGCCGTGGCGGTTCGTGAACCGGCTGTCGCGGCTGGTCGTCGACCCGGAGCGGTTCCCGGACGAGCGGGAGGAGATGCTCGCCGTGGGCATGGGCGCCGTCTACACGCGCACCACCCACGAGGACGTGCTGCGACCGGCCGGTTTCGACCCGGCGCCGCTGGTCGAGCGGTACTTCCACCCGTACGCCCGCGCCATGTCAGACGCCGTCGCGGACCGGCTCGCGGCGACCGGGCGGGCCGTGGTCGTCGACGTGCACTCCTACCCCACCGACCCGCTCCCCTACGAGCTGCACGGCACCGGCCCGCGCCCGCCGGTCTGCCTCGGCACGGACGCCTTCCACACGCCGCCCGAGCTGCTCGACGCGGCCCGGGAGGCGTTCGCGGCGTGCGGGGAGACCGGGCTCGACAGCCCGTTCGCCGGGACGTACGTGCCGCTGGAGTTCCACGGGACCGACCCGCGCGTGTCCGCGCTGATGGTGGAGATCCGCCGGGACGTCTACATGACCGAGCCCGGCGGCCCGGCCGGGGACGGGCTCACCGGGCTCGCGACGGCACTGGCGCGGCTCGTGGACGCCGTGGGGGCGGTCGGCTAGGGCCCCGGGGGCCCGGCCGGAGCACTCCCGCGCGACAGGCGGGCGGCGGGCGGTGAGGGTGGGGGAATGACCGAGGAGAGCACCACACTGACCGGCCAGGCCCCGCCCCCGGTGCGGGACTGGCCCGCGCTGGACCTGGAGGGGACCCGGTTCGACCCGGTCCTCGCCGAGCTGATGCGCGAGGGCCCGCTGACCCGGATCCGGCTGCCGCACGGCGAGGGCTGGGCCTGGCTGGCCACCCGCTACGACGACGTCCGGCTGATCACCAACGATCCGCGGTTCGGCCGGGCCGAGGTGCCGCGGCGGCAGGTCACCCGGATGGCGCCGCACTTCAAGCCCCGGCCGGGATCGCTCGCCTTCGCCGACCAGCCCGACCACAACCGGCTCCGCAGGCCCGTCGCGGGCGCCTTCACGGTGGGCGCCGTGAAACGGCTGCGGCCCCGGGCGCAGACGGTGCTGGACGGGCTGGTGGCCGGGGTGCTGCGCGACGGGCCGCCCGCCGACCTGGTGGAGCGGGTCCTCGAACCGTTCCCGATCGCCGTCGTCAGCGAGGTGATGGGGGTGCCCGAGGAGGAGCGGGAGCGGGTGCACGCCTGGACCCGGACGATCATCTCCACCTCCGGCGGCGCCGAGGCCGCCGGACGCGCCAAGGACGGCCTGTACGCCTGGATCACCGAGACCGTCCGGGCCCGCCGCGCCAGCACCGGCGACGACGTGTACGCGCTGCTCGGCGCCGCGGTCGGGCGCGGTGAGATGAGCGAGGAGGAGGCGGTCGGCCTCGCCGGTCCGCTCCAGATCGGCGGCGAGGCCGTCACCCACAACTGCGGCCAGATGCTGTACCTGCTGCTGACCCGCCCGGAGCTGATGTCCCGGATGCGGGAGCGGCCCGACGACCGCGGCCCCGTCCTCGACGAACTGCTGCGCCACATCCCGCACCGCAGCTCGGTGGGGCTGGCCCGGATCGCCCTGGAGGACGTCGAACTGCACGGGACGCTCATCCGCGCGGGTGACCCGGTGTACGTCTCCTACCTAGCCGCCAACCGGGACCCGGACGTGTTCCCGGACCCCGACCGGATCGACCCCGACCGCAGCCCGAACCCGCACCTGGCGTTCGGCAACGGCCCGCACTACTGCACCGGCGCCGTCCTGGCCCGCACGCTGACCGAACTCCTCCTCGACACCCTGCTCGACCGGATGCCCGGACTGCGGCTCGCGGTCCCCGCCGAGGAGGTCGACTGGCGGCGCCGGACGATGATCCGCGGGCCGCGGACCCTGCCCTGCGCCTGGTGATCAGGCCCGCAGCCACTCCGTGACGACCACGTCCCCACCGGTGCGCAGCCGCAGCGCGAACGGACCGGCGGGCGGGGTGTCACTGGTGAAGCGGCCCATGTCGTCGGCGGTGAGCGCGGGCGGCACCGCCACCCGGGCCCCGCCGAGCACCTCGATCCGGACGGGCTGCGGCGGCAGCACCTGACCCATCAGGCCCTCGGCCGTCACCTCCACGTCCACGGTCAGCTCTCCCGTGCGGAAGGTCAGCATCCGCGGCGGGTCGGCCACCCCGCGCACCGGGATGGCGTCGATCAGCGAGTCGAAGGTCAGCTCGGCGAGCCGGGCGTCGAGGTCGTGCAGGGTGAACGCCTCGACGGCGGTGCGCCGCAGCTCGGGCGGTACCGGGTCGAAGATGGCGGCGGCACGGCGCAGCTCCTCCTCCAGCAGACCGGCGCCGAACTCCTCGTCGTCGTATCCGTGGTCGTCGTCGCGGTTCACAGCACTCCCCGTGCGTCGAGTCGGGCCCGCAGCCGTCGCAGACAGCGCTGCCGCAGCGGGCCGATGCTCCCTACGGCGATGCCCAGCGCGCTGGACACCTCCTGGTAGCTGGGCGGCGGTGAGGACATCAGCACCCGCAGCAACTGGCGGCAGCGCTCCCCGAGTTCCTCGAACTCCTGCCACATCCGCCGGATCCGCTCGGACTGGGCGGCGGCCTCCTCGGAGTCGAGCAGCGACTGCTCCGGCGTACGGTCCTCGCTGACCCGGTCGAGCAGCTGCGGATCGTCCGTGGGCGTCAGCCGCCGCGAACTCCGGATCACCTTCAGGCTCTCGTGGCGCGCGGTGCTCGCCAGCCAGGAGCCGGTCTTGTCGGGTTCCCGGATCCGCCCGAGGTGCTGGGCGAAGCGGAACCACACGGTCTGGTACACCTCGTGCGCGTCGGCGTCCGAGAGCCGGTGTGCGCGCACCACCGACCACACCAGCGGGCTCAACCCTTCCACCAGCGCTTTCCAGGCCGCCGCGTCTCCGTCGACGGCGGACTGGACGAGCGCGCCGACATCTGCACGGTCCACGGCCCCACCCCTTGAGTACGGCAAGTCATCGTACGCCGTGGCGGGGCATGTCTCCGACCTCATCTCGGCCTCATACGGACGCCGTGGAGGACCGCACGGGCACCGGGCTCCAGGTGGGCGGTCTGAGCGCCGGTACGTGCGCCCCCCGCACCTCCGCGAACTCGGCGGCCTGCGCCAGCAGTTGCCGGGCGGCGGCGCGCGGGTCGCGCTGTCCGGCGCTGACCATCAGGTCGGCGACCAGACCGGCCACCACCGGCGTCGCGAAGGACGTGCCGCTCCAGTGGGCGAGGCCCTCGAACATCACCTGGTCCGGCTTGGCCGTCGCGCCGTCGTCGCTCAGCACCCCGCTGTGGCTGGGTTCCTGGCAGGTGCAGGCGTACCCGAAGCCGTAGCGGCAGGCGTCGTAGGTGGAGTGCTGGTAGACGTACGGGGCCGGGGTGTCGAAGCCGGTGAGGGAGCTGGTGAGGCGCTCGCCGGGGGCGTAGACCCGTACCCAGGAGCCGTGGTTGGTGAAGCAGGCGCCGTACTCGCCGTCGCCGCGCAGCGCGCCGACCGAGAGCACGCTGTCGGCGTGGTCGGGCTGGCTGGCGTAGGCGGCCGGCCAGAACGGCGTGGAGCTGCCGTTGTTCCCGGCCGCGGCGACCAGCAGGGTGCGCTGCTCGCGCAGTTCGGCCATGAAGGCGTCCATGCCGAGGAGCCCGTCGAGGCCGCCGTTGGTGGTGCCCGCGGAGAGGCTGATGAGGTCGGGCCAGCCGTGCCGGTCGACGCTCTCGAAGAGCGCGGCGCCGAAGTCGGACTCCAGCATGGCGCCGACGTCGCTCAGGGTGCCGAGGACGGTGACGTTCGTGTTGGGGGCGACGGCGGAGACGACCCCGGCGATGAAGGTGCCGTGGCCGACGTACTGCTTCAGCATCCCGTCCGCGTCGGTCTCCTGGACCGCCATGTCCCCGTCGACGTGGGCGAGCTGGGGCCAGGACTGGTAGTCGTGCAGCAGGCCCGTGTCGATGACCAGGACGCCGACCGCGGTGGCCGGATCGTGCGCCACGCCCGGCGCGGGCGCGGGGTTGGTGCCGTCCGCGCGCGGCGCGGGCACCGGCTCGTCGCCGGGGCAGGCGTTGACCGGCGCGATGTGGATGACGTGGTTCCGGCTGACCAGTCGGCGCCGGGCCCGGCCCGCCCGCTCCCGTACCGCGCGCAGCGCGTGGGCCACCGCCGGGTCGTCCTGGGCGCCGCTCCGGCCCGGGTCGCCGACCCGGATGCGGGTGACGCCGGTGCGGTCGGCGCGCGGGCTGACCCGGCGCACGGGCTCCGGGTCGAGGTCGGGGGTGTCGGTGAAGTACGTGCGGACCGCGTCCTCGACCAGCGCCGCGTCCTCGCCGTCGCGGACGAGGACGACACCCTTCTCGTAGAGGAACTCCGCGGAGTCGTCGGGTCCCATCGCCAGGGGGACGTCGGGCATCGAGCGCTGGATGTGGCCGAACTGCTCGCGGAATCGCTGTGGTGCCATGGGTGTCCTCCCACTGAGGTGGCGGTCTTCAGACAGAGCCCGGTGCGGGCTGCTTGATACAGACCCGAACCGGTGTGGCTCGGTTCCGCGGCCACTACCATCCGGAGGGTGACAGCGGGAAGCGACTCGGTACTCGGACTGCTGCCGAGGGTGTTCGCCGCCCCGAACGCCGCTCTGGCGGAGGCGGAACGCCTGCTCGGCGCCGATCCGCCGCCCCTGCACGCCTCCGTCGCCCACCAGGTGATCGGCATCTGGCAGCGGGACTTCGGGGACCTCAGGCTCGCCCTGAGCCATCTGCGCCGGGCCCGCGACCTGGCCGCCCGCGCGGACCTCGCCGAACGGGAGGCGGACGTCCTCGCCACCCTCGGGGTGGCCCTCGTCCACGCGGGCCGCACCCGGCAGGGCCTGGCCGCGTTCGAGCGGGGCGTGCGGCGCGGCAGCGGGCACACCCGCGCGCGCGTGCTGTACCGCCGGGCGTACGCCTGGTGGGTGCTCGGCCAGCATCCGCAGGCACTGGAGGACGTCCGGCGGGCGATTCCCGTCCTGCGTCAGGAGGACGACGTCATCTGGGTGGCGCGGGCGCTGACACTGCGGGCGACCGTGCACCTGGCGCTGGGCGCGGTGGACCGGGCCGACGCCGACTTCACCGCCGCGGAGGCGCTGTGGGACACCACCGGGCAGGAGCACGACAAGGCCGACGCGGTGGAGAGCCGGGGCCTCGCCGCGTTCCGCTCCGGTGACATCCCGGCGGCGCTGCGGCTGCTCGACGAGGCGGAGAAGCGGTACGCCAAGCTGGGCACGCCGACGTTCATGCTGAACATCCGGCGCTGCGAGGTGCTGATGGCGGCCAATCTGGCGCCGGAGGCGCTGGCGGAGGCGGACGCGGCGATCGCGGTCCTGGACGGGATCGGCGGGCAGTCCACCCGCAAGGCGGAGCTGCTGCTCGCCGCCGCCCGCGCGGCCCGGCTCGCGGGCGACCCGCACACCGCGATAGCGCGCGCCGCGCTCGCCGTGCGGCTGTTCGCGGCGCAGCGGCGGACCTGGTGGGGGACGCACGCCCGGCTGGTGCTGATCGAGGCGCGGGTGGCCGCCGGGCGCAGCTCGGGGCGGCTGGTCGCGGACGCGGCGCAGGTCGCCGAGGAACTCGCCGCGTTCGGCGCCCCGGCCGCGCCGGAGGCGTCGCTGCTCGCGGGCCGGATCGCGCTGGGCCTGGGCTGGACGGCGGACGCCGAGCGGCATCTGGGGGTGGCCGCCCGCAGCAGGCACAGCGGGCCGCCGCTGGCGCGGCTGACGGGCTGGGCGGCGCAGGCGCTGCGGGCACGGGCGGCGGGTTCGCGGCGCGGGGTCCTGGAGGCGTGCCGCCGCGGTCTGGACGTGCTGGACGACCACCGGATGACGCTGGGCGCCTCGGAGCTGCGGGCCCGCGCCACCGAGCAGGGCGCGGAGCTGGCGGCGCTGGCGCAGGAGGCGAGCCGGGCGCGGGGCGGGCCGCGACGGCTGCTGGTGTGGAGCGAGCGGTGGCGGGCGACCGTGCTCTCCGCGCCGCCGACCCGGCCCCCGGCCGACCCGGCGCTGCTCACCTCGCTGACCGCGTTCCGGACCATCGCGGCCCGGGCGGAGGAGGCCCGCATGGAGGCGCGGCCCGTTCCGGCCCTGGAGCGCGAACAGCGGCGGCTGGAACGGGAGATCCGCTCCCGCACCCTGCACATACGCGGTGACGCGCCCGGCGGCGGGGACCGGTTCGACGTGGACCGGCTGCTGGCCCGGCTCGGCGACACCCAGCTGGTGGAGCTGGCCGTGCTGGACGGCCAGGTGCACGTGCTGCTGTGCGGGCAGGGGCGGGTGCGGCGGTTCGAGGCGGGCCGCCTCGCCGCGGCGGAGTCGGAGGCCGAGCACGTCCAGGCGGCGCTGCGGCGGCTGGCCCACCCCGGGGCGGAGCACCGGCTGCCGGTGGTGGAGGAGATGGGGCGCCGTCTGGAGGAGCTGCTGCTCGGCCGGGCCGCGGAGCGGCTGGGCGGCGGACCCGTCGTCGTGGTGCCGCCCGCGCGGCTGCACCGGGTGCCGTGGGCGCTGCTGCCGTCACTGCGGGAGCGGGTGCTGAGCGTGTCGCCGTCGGCGAGCAGCTGGCTGCGCGCCCGGGAGACCGAGCCGCCGCCGGACGGCCGTCACGTCCTGGTACGCGGCCCCGGCCTGGCCTCGGGCGGCGCGGAGGTCCCGGACCTGGCCGACCGCTACGGCAGGCCGACGCCGGTACGGGGACACGACGAGGTGCGGGGGCCGTGGGTGCCGGAGCACGACGAGGCGCCCGTGCCGCGGGTCCTGGAGCACCACGAGGCGCGTGTGCCGCGAGTCCTGGAGGAACTCGACGGCGCGGCGCTCGCGCACATCGCCGCGCACGGCACCTTCCGCGCGGACGCCCCGCTGTTCTCCTCCCTGCGGATGGCGGACGGCCCGCTGATCGTGCACGACTTCGAGCGGCTCGACCGCAGCCCGTACCGCATCATCCTCTCCAGCTGCGACACCGCCCGCCTCGCCTCGGTCGGCGCCGACGAACTCCTCGGCCTGGTCACCGCCCTGCTGCCGCTGGGCACCGCGGGCGTGGTGGCGAGCAGCGCCCCGGTGAACGACGCGGCGGTGGTCCCCCTGATGCTCGCCCTCCACAAGGGCCTCAGCGCGGGCCTCTCCCTGGCCGAGGCCCTGAGGGACGCCCGCAGAGCCCTCCCGAACGACGCCACCCACCAGGCGACGGGCTGGGCGTTCACGGCATTCGGCGCGGCGTGACATCACCGATGAGGACGACGCCTTCAGGGGCGCGGGGAACTGCGCGACAAGCCCTCCACAACCCGCACCCGCAAGCGCGCCGAACCCGGCAGACGCTCACGCGCTCAACCCCACCGCCCCACTCAACTCCCCCCGGTCACTCGCCCCCAACCGCGCGTACGCGCTGTACAGATGGTTCCCCACCGTCCGCACGGACAGGGTCAGCCGCTCAGCGATCTGCCGGTTGCTGAGCCCCGCCGCGGCCAGCGTCACGATCTGCCGCTGACGCGCCGTCAACTCCCCCAGCACCAGCCCCGCCAGCGCGGGCGTCCGCGCCCCCTGGCACCGCCGCGCCAGCGAGACCGCCCGCGTCCGTGAGGTGCGAGCCGCCCGCGGCTCCCCGTGCACGCCCGCCGCCTGCGCGTACGCCTCCGCCGCGAACAGCAGGAAGCCCCGCTCCTCCAGCGCCCGCGCCGCCCGGTCCAGCGCGGCCCCGTCCCGCCGGGCGAGCGCGTAGGCGTGGTCGGCGAGGACGCCGACGGGCAGCTCCCCGGCCCGCTCGGGCGCGCCGAGGCGTACGGCGTCGTACCGGTCGTAGGCGGCCTCGTCCTCCAGGGCTGCCACCGCGCCCTGGACGTCCCCCCGCGCGGCGGCGGCCCAGGCCGCGGCCCGCCGATTGGCGATCATGCGCTCGGCGGTCCCGAGGTCGCCGCTCTGCGCGGCGGCCAGCGCGAGCTCGCCGCGGCAGTCGCGGTCGTCGGGTGCGTACCGCAGCCCCTGGCGCGCCCACGCGGCGGCCTCCCGCAGCTCGCCGCGCAGCCGCGCGAACCGGGCGCGCACGGCGGCGTACCCGGCCGGTATCGCGATGCCCTCGGCCGCGAGCCACTCCCCCACCGGGGTGGCCAGCGGCCGTACGTCGGCGAGTTCGACGTGCCGGAGCAGGGTGGCCGCCTCGGCGGCGAGGGCGGGCCCACAGCGGCCGGGGGCGCCGGTGAGGCGGCGGGCGCGCAGGGTGCCCGCACAGGCACGCAGGACGGGGCCGTGCAGGGGGTGGGCGAGGCGTACGGCGGAGTCGGGCACGCCGTCGGGGAGGTCGTCGACCCGGATCAGCCCCCCGGCCTCAAGGCGTTCGAGGACGCGCAGGTCGAGGCTGTCGAGGTCGACCGGCAGGGGTTCGGCGAAGGCGAGGCGGTCGAGGACCTCGCGCTCGTGGGCGTCGGTGCGCTCCAGGACCTCGGCGGTGCGCTCGCGCAGGGCGGCGGTGACCGGGACGGGGCCGCGCCAGGTCCGCTCGCCGGTGTCGGGGTGCGGGGTGAACAGGCCGCGTTCACGCAGCGCGCCCACCAGGTCGCGCAGCAGGCGCAGGTCGCCCTGGGCGAGGCGGTGCAGCCGGTTGGCGGTGAGCGGCTCCAGGGGGCCGTCCGCGCCCGCGGCGGCGAGGTGCACGGTGTCCTCGCGGGGCAGCGGCTCCAGGGTGAGGCGGGGCAGCAGCTCGCCGGTCCACAGCCGGGACACGGCGCTGGGCACCGGGGCGCCGTCCGTGGCGATGACGAGCAGCCGGGTGCGGGCCTGGACGGCGAGCTGGTGGACGAGGGCGGCGGAGGCGTCGTCGAGGAGGTGGGCGTCGTCGACGACGAGCAGCCTGCGCCCGGAGAGCAGGTGCACCGCGCGGTGCAGGGTGGCCCGCTCCGGCAGCAGGTGCGCGAACGCGGCGTAGGGCACCTCGCGGGTCGCGGGGGTCCCGGCGGCCCGCGCCCAGTCGGTGCCGCGGACGGCTTCGGCGACCAGCCTCGTCTTGCCGCAGCCCGCGGGTCCGGTGATCACGGTGCCGGGGCGTCCGGCGGCCAGGGAGCGGCGTACGGCGTCGAGTTCCTCCTCGCGGCCGGTGAACGGCCAGGGCAGTTCCAGGGTGGTCGCGCCGCCGTCGGAGGCCGTGTCCCGTGCGGACGTCATGTCCCGTGCGAAAGTCATCACGACAGCAGGAGCCGGGTTACTCAGTTCTGATACAGGGCGACTTGAGTAGCCTTCGACTCAGGCGTACGGGGTGACCGCCCCGCCAGTCTTGGCGCATGTCCGGACGCTACTGCTCCCTCGCGCAGGCGTCGGCTCCCGTGTTCGCCCCGGGGCTGACCGCCGAGCGGCGCGGTGCGCTGCTGCGCGGGCACCGGATGTGGGTCAACGGGACGGTCCTGCACTACTGCTTCCTCGACCGGGACACCGACGCCTCGGTGATCACGGTGCCGGGTTCCGGGGAGACCCGGAGGGTGTCGTGGGCGGGCGCCAAGGAGCAGCGGGACGTGGTGCGGGAGTGCTTCGCGGAGTGGCGGGGCCTGGGGATCGGCCTGTCGTTCACGGAGGTGGCCGACCGGTCGGAGGCGGAACTGCGGATCGGGTTCCAGTGCGGCGGCGGGTCCTGGTCGGCCGTCGGCAAGGACGCCCTGCGGTGGGGCGCCGGTGAGCGCACCATGAACTTCGGGTGGGACCTGACGGCCCCCGGGGCGCGTGCCACGGCGCTGCACGAGATCGGGCACGCGTTGGGCATGGTGCACGAGCACCAGAGCCCGTTCGCGGGGATCCACTGGGACGACGAGGCGGTCTACGCGGAGCTGGCGGGTCCACCGAACTTCTTCAGCCGGGAGCGGACGCTCGTCAACGTGCTGCGCAAGCTGGACGCGGACGAGGCCAACGGCTCCGCCTGGGACCCGCTGTCGATCATGGAGTTCCCGTTCTCGCCGGGGCTGGTCCTGGAGCCGGAGCAGTTCCGCGCGGGTCTGCACCCGCCGGGCACGCTCTCGCCGCTGGACAAGGAGTTCGTGCTCCGCTGGTACCCGCCGCTCGCCCCGTCGCAGCCGACCGCGCTGGTGCCGTTCCGTTCGGCGCCGCTGCGGCTGGCCTCCGGGGAGCAGGCGGACTTCCTCCTCGAACCGCCGGAGACGCGTGAGTACGCGGTGGGGGTCTTCGGCGACGCCGACACCGTCGTGGTGCTCTTCGAGGAGCGGGACGGCGAGCCCCGCTACCTCGCCGGTCAGGACGACGGCGGCACCGACCGCAACGCCACCGTCAGGGCCCGGCTCGTCAAGGGCCGCCGCTACTTCGTCCGTGTGCGCCCGTACTCCGGCTGGGGTTCGGGGGAGACGGCCGTCATGTGCTGGTGACAGCGCACGACGGCCGCGCCGCACGGGCGCCTGGACCATAGTCCGGCACCGGGGGAGCGGCCGAGACTCGTCTCCTTCGGGGGAGGGAGGCGAGTCTCGGCCACGCCACTGGGGGACGGTCAGACCAGGTCGAACCGGTCCAGGTTCATGACCTTGTCCCAGGCGGCGACGAAGTCGGTCACGAACTTCTCCCCGGCGTCGTCGCTCGCGTAGACCTCGGCGAGCGCGCGCAGCTCGGAGTTGGAGCCGAAGACCAGGTCGGCGCGGGTGCCGGTCCACTTGACCTCTCCGGTGGCCGCGTCCCGGCCCTCGAAGGTGGTCTGGTCCGCGGAGGTGCCCTTCCACTGGACGCCCAGGTCGAGCAGGTTGACGAAGAAGTCGTTCGTCAGCTTGCCCGGGTTCTCGGTGAGGACGCCGAGCTTGGAGCCGTCGTAGGTGGCGCCCAGCACGCGCAGGCCACCGACCAGGACGGTCAGCTCGGGGGCGCTCAGGGTGAGCAGGTTGGCGCGGTCGAGCAGCAGGTACTCGGCCGGGAGGCGGTTGCCCTTGCCGTAGTAGTTACGGAAGCCGTCGGCGGCGGGCTCCAGGGCGGCGAAGGACTCGGCGTCGGTGTGCTCGTCCGTCGCGTCGACCCGGCCCGGGGTGAACGGCACCTCGATGTCGTACCCGGCGTCCTTGGCGGCCTTCTCGACACCGGCGCAGCCGCCGAGGACGATCAGGTCGGCGAGGGAGACCTTCTTGGCGCCGGAGTTGAACTCCCGCTGGACGCCCTCCAGGACGCGCAGCACGGAGGCCAGCTCGTCGGGGTTGTTGACCTCCCAGCCGCGCTGCGGCTCCAGGCGGACCCGGGCGCCGTTGGCGCCGCCGCGCTTGTCGCTGCCGCGGAAGGTGGACGCGGACGCCCAGGCGGTGGTGACGAGCTGGGCGACGGTCAGGCCGGAGTCGAGGAGCTTCGCCTTGAGGGCGGCGACGTCGGCGGCGCCGATGACCTCGCCCTCGGCCTCGGGCAGCGGGTCCTGCCACAGCAGGGTCTCGGCGGGCACCTCCGGGCCGAGGTACTGCGACTTCGGGCCCATGTCGCGGTGGGTCAGCTTGAACCAGGCGCGGGCGAAGGCGTCCGCGAACTGGTCGGGGTTCTCGTAGAAGCGGCGCGAGATGGGCTCGTAGACCGGGTCGAAGCGCAGCGACAGGTCGGTGGTGAGCATCGTCGGGCGGTGCTTCTTCGACGGGTCGTGGGCGTCGGGGACGGTCTCCGGGGCGTCCTTGGCGATCCACTGCTTCGCGCCCGCCGGGGACTCGGTCAGCTCGTACTCGTACTCGAAGAGGTTCTTGAAGAACCCGTTGCTCCACTGGGTGGGCGTGTTGGTCCAGGTGACCTCCAGGCCGGAGGTGATGGTGTCGCCGCCCTTGCCGGTGCCGAAGGTGTTCTTCCAGCCCAGGCCCTGCTCCTCCATGGAGGCGGCCTCGGGGTCGTCGCCGACGTGGTCGGCGGGGCCCGCGCCGTGGGTCTTGCCGAAGGTGTGGCCACCGGCGATGAGGGCGACGGTCTCCTCGTCGTTCATCGCCATGCGGCGGAACGTCTCACGGATGTCGCGGGCGGCGGCCAGCGGGTCCGGGTTGCCGTTGGGGCCCTCCGGGTTGACGTAGATCAGGCCCATCTGGACGGCGCCGAGCGGGTTCTCCAGCTCGCGGTCGCCGGAGTAGCGCTGGTCGTCGAGCCAGGTGGTCTCGGGACCCCAGTAGACGTCCTCCTCCGGCTCCCAGACGTCCTCGCGGCCACCGGCGAAGCCGAAGGTCTCGAAGCCCATGTTCTCCAGGGCGACGTTGCCCGCGAGGATCATCAGGTCGGCCCAGGAGATGTTCTGGCCGTACTTCTTCTTCACCGGCCACAGCAGGCGGCGGGCCTTGTCGAGGTTGGCGTTGTCCGGCCAGCTGTTGAGCGGGGCGAACCGCTGCTGACCGGCACCGGCGCCGCCGCGGCCGTCGCTGATGCGGTAGGTGCCCGCGCTGTGCCAGGCCATCCGGATGATGAGGGGGCCGTAGTGGCCGAAGTCGGCGGGCCACCAGTCCTGGGAGGTGGTGAGCACCTCGGCGATGTCCTGCTTGACGGCGGCCAGGTCGAGGGACTGGAAGGCCGCCGCGTAGTCGAACTTCTCACCGAGCGGGTTGGCCACGGCCGGGTTCTTGGCGAGGATCTTCAGGTTGAGCCGCTCCGGCCACCACTGGCGGTTTCCGCCGCCCTGAGTCGGGTGCGCGGCGCGTCCGTGCGCGACCGGGCAGCCGCCTGCGCCCTCCGCCTTGGGGTCGGTGACGATGGCATCAGGGTTCTCGGCCATGGGGTGAATCCTTCCGGAACTTGGACTGAACGACATGCTCAGGCACTGCGGGTGGTGGAACAGTCGGGGCACAGGCCCCAGTAGATGACCTCGGCCTCGTCGACCGTGAAGCCGTGGTCGTCGGCGGCGGTGAGACAGGGCGCCTCGCCGACCGCGCAGTCGACGTCGACGACGGTGCCGCAGGACCGGCACACCAGGTGGTGGTGGTTGTCCCCGACCCGTCCCTCGTAGCGCGCCGGACTGCCGGGCGGCTCGATACGGCGCACCAGACCGGCCGCGGCGAGCGCGTGCAGCGCCTCGTACACCGCCTGGACGGAGACCTGGCCGACCCGCTCGCGCACACCGGCGGCTATGGCGTCCACGCCGAGGTGGTCTCCGGCGCGGACGGTCTCCAGGAGGGCGACGCGCGCGGACGTCACCCGCAGCCCGGCGCCGCGCAGGGCGTCGGCGGGGCTCGGGGTGCGCGGGGCGCTCGGAGTCCGAGGTGCGGTCATGCCACAGAACCTACCGCCTCAAACATGAATGATTCAAGAAAAGGATTGAGTCCAAGTCTGGGGTTCGTCAGGGACGCGTCAGACAGACGCCGGGTGCCAGGCGGGACTTTCGCCACGTGCCCCGGGGCCGAGACCCCTCCTGGTGAAGGCGCAGGCTCACCCCACGGGGAACGTCACCCCGGTGAGTTCCTCGGAGACGGTCCACAGGCGCCGCTGGACGTCCTGGTCGTGGGAGGCGGCGCTGGAAGTGACCAGTTTCGGGTAACCCCGTACCTCACCCAGGCCGCCGGGGCCGTAGTACTGGCCGCCGGTGACGGCCGGGTCGGTGGCGGCGCGCAGGGTGGGCAGGGCACCCTTCTCGGCCTTCTGGGTGAGCAGCGGCGCGAGCCGGGTGACGGGCACACGGAGCGCGGCGGGCGAGTTGCGGATGAGTTCGGTGTTGGACACACCGGGGTGGGCGGCCACCGCGACGGTGGTGCCGTGCGGTGCCAGCCGCCGCTGGAGTTCGTACGTGAACATCAGGTTGGCGAGCTTGGCCTGGCCGTAGGCGGCGACGCGGCTGTACGAGCGCTCCCCGTGCAGGTCGTCGAAGTGGATGGCGGCCCGGATGCGGTGGCCGACGCTGCTGACCGTGACGACGCGGGAACCGGGGACGGGCAGGAGCCGGTCCAGCAGCAGGCCGGTGAGGGCGAAGTGACCGAGGTGATTGGTGCCGAACTGGAGTTCGAAGCCATCGGCGGTGACCTGTCGCGGGGTGTACATCACGCCCGCGTTGTTGACCAGCAGGTCGATGCGCGGATGGGCCGCGCGCAGGTCGGCCGCCGCGGACCGGACCGAGGCCAGCGAGGCCAGGTCGAGGGCCTGGACGGTGACGTCGCCGGCGAGGCGGGCAGCCGCCCGCTTGCCCTTCTCGACGTCACGGACGGCCAGGACCACCGACGCCCCGCGCGCGGCGAGCATCCGCGCGGTCTCGAAGCCGAGCCCGGTGTTGGCGCCGGTCACGACCGCCACCCGGCCGCGCTGGTCGGGAATGTGCTGTTCGGTCCAGTTCCCCGCCATGACACCCTCCTAAAGAACCATCGGTCTGTTACATGTGCCAACATAAGAGACCGGTGGTCCGCTGTCAAGGGACCGGCGGTCTTTAAGGTAGGCTGGGAGCGTGACATTCCAGCGGGCGCGCAGTGAGGAGCAGCGGGAGATCCGCCGACGGGCGATCCTGGACACGGCGGCGGCGATGCTCGACGAGATGCCGGTGGCCGAGGTGAGCCTCAACGAACTCAGCCGACGGGTGGGCCTGGCCAAGTCGAACGTCCTGCGGTACTTCGAGTCGCGCGAGGCGGTCCTGCTCGAACTGCTGGACGTCTTCCTGGAACGCTGGCTCACCGAACTGGCCGACGAGCTGGCCGCGGGCATCGAGGCGCAGGCGACGCCGGAGGTGCGGGCGGACCAGCTGGCCGAGGTGCTCAGCCGGTCACTGGCGGAGCGGGTGGTGCTCTGCGACCTCTTCGGCGCGCAGGGCGGCGTCCTGGAACACAACGTCTCGGTCGAAGTGGTCAAGCGGCACAAGCGGGCCTCCCTCACCCAGCTCGCGGCCATGTCCGAGCTGCTGCTCCGGCACGTCCCCGAACTCGGCTCCCAGGCACAGCTGTTCTCCCTGATCAGCCTGGTCTCGGCGGGCGCCCTCTCGACGTACGTCCCACCCCCGCCCAGCCTCCTCGCCGCCTACGCGGACGAGCCCGCGCTCGGCGTGTACAACCTGGAGCTGCGCGAGGCCCTGCGGATCTCCTTCACCTCGACGCTCCTGGGCGTACTCCCCCGCACCTGAGCCGTCCGGTCGGCCGGGCGGCGACGAGCGACCCGATCGCCGCGGCGCGGACCCGTGCGACCGGGGGTGTTGACACGAACGGTCGCCTCTCTAGTATCCGTGGTGCACCGCACTTTCCGAACGTCGACCGAAATTTCGAACTCCCCCCTGCTCCTCTCCACCCCCCTCTCTTCCCTGCCAAAGGAGTCCCGGTGCCCCGACGTTCAGGCGGACGACTGTTCCGCCTCCTCACGGCCGCCGTGCTGGCGGTGGCCGCGTCCGTGACGGCATCAGCGCAGTCCACCGCCACGGCCGCGCCGGGCAGTCCGGCGCTCACCCCACCGCTGGGGTGGAACAGCTGGAACAGCTTCGGGTGCGGGATCACCGAGGCCCAGGTCCGCCAGGCCGCCGACGCGATGGTGTCCTCGGGTATGCGGGACGCCGGCTACCGGTACGTGGTGGTCGACGACTGCTGGTTCGACCCGCAGCGTGACGCGCAGGGCAACCTGCGGGCCAACCCGACGAAGTTCCCGAGCGGGATGAAGGCCCTCGGGGACTACATCCACGGCAAGGGCCTGAAGTTCGGCATCTACCAGGTGCCGGGCGAACGCACCTGCGCGCAGACCGTGGGAACCTACCCGGGCGCCACGGGCAGCAGGGGCCACGAGGCCCAGGACGCCGCCACGTTCGCCTCGTGGGGGGTCGACTACCTCAAGTACGACTGGTGTTCCTCAAGCGGCACGCGTGACGAGCAGGTCGCGCGGTTCACGCTGATGCGCGACGCCCTGCGCGCCACCGGTCGGCCGATCGTCTACAGCATCAACCCCAACAGCTTCCACGCCATCACGGGATCCACGTACGACTGGGGCGAGGTCGCCGACCTGTGGCGGACCACCGAGGACCTGCTCGACATCTGGCAGAACGGCAACACCAACAGCTATCCGATGGGCGTCGGCAACGTCCTGGACGTCAACGCGCCGCTGGCCGCGCAGTCCGGGCCGGGGCACTGGAACGACCCCGACATGCTGGTCGTCGGCCGCCCCGGCCTGTCGCTGACCGAGTCCCGCACCCACTTCACCCTGTGGGCGCTGATGAGTGCCCCGCTGATGGCTGGCAACGACATCCGCACGATGTCCGCCGACGTCAGCGCGATCCTGCGCAACCCGCGCCTGCTGGCGGTCAACCAGGACTCCCTGGGCGCGGGCGGACGCCGGGTGCGCGACGACGGCAACACCGAGGTGTTCGCCAAGCCCCTGGCCGACGGGTCGGTCGCGGTGGGGCTGCTCAACCGGGGCGGGAGCGCGGCGACGGTCACCACGACCGCCGCCCAGATCGGCCTGGGCGGCGGGCCGTTCACCCTCACCGACCTGTGGACCGGCGGCACGTCGAGCACGTCCGGGCAGATCTCGGCGAGCGTCCCCGCGCACGGTGTCGCCGCGTACCGGGTGAGCGGCGGCAGTCCGCTGGCCGCCACCACCTCACGCCTGCGGGGCACCGCCTCCGGCCGCTGCGTCGACGTGGACAACGCCTCCACCGCCGCCGGTGCCGCGACCCTGCTGTGGGACTGCCACACGGCCGCCAACCAGCTCTGGACCACCTGGGCGAACGGCGAGATCCGCGTCTACGGCGACAAGTGCCTCGACGCCTACGACCAGGGCACCGCCAACGGCACCCGGGTCATCACCTGGCCCTGCAACGGCCAGGACAACCAGAAGTGGACCCTCGGCTCCGACGGCTCGATCCGCAGCGTCCACTCCGGCCTGTGCCTCGACGCCAGCGGCGCCAGCACCGCCAACGGCACGCGGCTGGTGCTGTGGACCTGCAACGGCCAGACCAACCAGAAGTGGACCCGCGCGTAAGCGCGAGCCCGCAGGGATGTCCAGGGGCCGGGATCGGATTACTCCGAACCCGGCCCTGACCTGCGACTGCCTCCAGCCGGAGCCTGTGCCCGCCCTCAGACCGCCGCCAGTTCCGCGGCGAGGAACTCCTCCACGGCCTCCCGCGCGCGGCGGTCGAACTCGGCGTACCGCGCCTCGCGCTCCGCTCCCGCCACCGCGTCGCCGACCAGCAGGTTGCCCTCGGCGTCGATGCGCTGCGGGCGCTCCTCGGCGTCGGGGAGCAGGGCGACGGAGGAGGAGGAGAACCCGCAGTAGTAGGCGATGCCCTCGCTCAGGTTGGTCTCCAGCACCGCCCGCATCCCCTCGGTGACGGGGTCGTCGGACGTGGCACCGGCCAGACCGAGCCACAACATGCGCTTGCCCGCGAGGCGGGGCTCGCTGCGGCCGTACGCGAACCCGTAGTTCCATACGCGATCGATCCAGCCCTTGAGGAGGGCGGGGACGCTCTGCCAGTACACTGGGAACACGGCGACGACGACGTCGGCGTCGAGAACGCGCCGCATATGGGCCTGGACTTCGTCCGAGTACGGCTTCTCGCGGTCGCCCCAGTCCGGCTGGTCCGCCACGTTCATCCGCGGGTCGAACCCCTCGGCGTGCAGGTCGAGCAGGTCGACGCGGTACCCCGCGGTCTCGAGTCGCGCGACGGTACGGCGGGCGGTGTGAGCGGTGAGGGAGTCGGGGCGGTGGTGCGCGATGACCACGAGGGCGGTCCTGGCGGCGCTGCTGGGGTGTGGCACGACTTCTCCTGGCAGGTGTGGGTCAGTCCGACCAGCCCAGTACAGCCGTGATCCGTTAGACGATCCATAGGGGAAGCGCTCCATCGCATAGGAATGCGTCTACGATGGCGCCCGTGGATCCTTTGAGTGCCCTGCTCAGTGGCATCCGGGCCGAGGGCTCGGTCGTCAGCCACGCCGTGCTGGAAGCGCCCTGGAGCATCCGCTTCGTCGACGACGCCCCGCTCACGATGGTCAGCGTGCTGCGGGGCGGTGGCACGCTGCTGCTGTCCGACGGCTCGGAACAAGCGGTCGGCGTCGGCGACACGGCTCTCGTGCGCGGCCCCGACACGTTCCACCTCGCGGACCAGGCGGCCACCCTCGACCGCCCCCACAGCGAGTACGAGATCGCGTGCTTCACAGGGGACGCCGAATGCACGGCCCAAGACCTCGGCGGCATCCGCTGGGGCAGCAAACCGGACGGAACAACCGCACTGATCGTGGGCGCGTACCGCGCCGCGGGCCACCGCCACGAACGGCTGCTCCGCGCGTTGCCACCCGTACTCGTGATCAACGAGGACACTGAGGTCTGCGCCTGGCTGGAGGCGGCCGCCGCCGACGCCGCCCTGCGCTCTCCCGGTTCCCAGGCCCTGATGGACCGGCTGCTGGACTGGGCCTTGGTGTGCACGCTGCGTTCCTGGTTCGACCAGGCAGGCCCGGAAGCCCCCGACTGGTATCGCGGCATGACCGACAGGATCCTCGCCCCCGCCCTCGAAGCGTTCCACACCCAGCCCTCCAGGAGATGGACGGTGGAGGCGCTGGCCGCCGAGTCCGGTGTCTCCCGAGCGCTGTTCGCCAGACACTTCACCAAGGTGATGGGTCACCCACCACTGGCCTACCTCACCGAATGCCGCATGGACGAGGCCGAGGCGCTCCTGTCCGACACCGACTCCTCCCTCGCCCAGGTCGCCAAGTCCGTCGGCTACGCCGACGCCTTCGGCTTCAGCGCCGCCTTCAAACGCCACCGGGGCATGAGCCCCAGCACCTTCCGCGCCCACACCACGCCCTGAGGGGCTGTGGCGGCTCATCCCTCGGTGTCGGTGATCGCTGATTCGCGGTACCAGTGCCGCGGCAGGCAGCGCTTGCCCGTCAGGGCGCGGCGTCCGGTGCGTGCTCTCGTGGTGCCGGCCGGAAGCCCTCGTACTGGTCGTACGGGGGCCTCCGCACGTGGATCAAGGCAGGATCACGGGATCCGGTGCCGCTCAGCGCCGTAGCCGGATTGTGAGGGACTGGCTGAATGGATGTCGTCAGCACCGGCACCTGACACACGACAAGAACGGCGACAGCTCTCGTCGGCTCGGCGCGGCGCCTCGGCACGCAGCCGCTCGGGCTCGCGGCCTCGCCGGACGTCACCCCTGGCCTCCGGCTGACGTCGACTCGGGTCGTGCGGACCCAGGTCCACCCGCGCAGCGGTCATACGCGCCCCGACCGCGGGACTGACCTACGAGCAGGCCACTTCTGCGGCCAGGGGCGTCCGTCAGGGCTGGCCGCCGATGGTGGGGAGGCCCACTCCGCCCAGGACGGCCAGGTCCGTGCGCTGTGGTGGAGACGACAACAGCGCGAGAACGTCAGCCGGGTCGGGACCGCCGGCGCGCGACGGAGCGTCGAGGGCTGCCCGCGCACTGGCCTCGTCCCGCCAGACCTCGGTGACATGCACCGTGTCCGGATCGGCCGCGTCCTGGCTGATCAGGTAGATCCCGCAGCCGGGGAAGCCCCGCAGGCCGTCGGCCACCCCCAGCAGGACGGCGGCGAGTTCGCCGCCTCTGCCCGGATGCGCGGTCAGGGTCATCAGTCTGCCGATCACGGTCAGACCAGAGTGGTGATGCAGAACGGGTGGCCCGCGGGGTCCAACAGGACCCGCCACCGGTCGGGTTGGGGCTGGGCCGACGGCTCGACAGCTCCCAGGGACAGGAGGTGGGCCTGCGCTGACTCGAGGTCGTCGACGCCCAGTTCGATGTGGGCCTGCTTCTCCTGGGAGGGGTCCGGCCAGGTGGGACGCCGGTAGTCGGCGAGCCGGTTGAACCCCAGGCCGGCCGATCCCTCCCGGCCGAGCAGGACGAAGTCGTCGCTGGAGTAGGCCACGGGCAGGCCGAGGACATCGCCGTAGAAGCGGGCCAGCTCGGCGGGGTCCGGGCAGTCGAACGTGACGGCCGCGTAGCGGAACGCGGGCGTGGAGGGGGTTCCAGTGCTCATGGAGAGGAGGTTATGACGGGACCAGGACAGATTCGGTCCTGGTCGTGCGGGACACTTCGAGACGTGATCAGCGCCTCCGCCCGTCTGCTACGACTGATATCCCTGCTGTCCGCACGGCCGTCGTGGACCTGCGGCGAACTGGCCGACCAGATGGAGGTCACCGAGCGCACGGTGCGGCGGGACATCGCCAAGCTCCGGGAACTCGGCTACGGGGTCGAGTCCGACCCGGGGCCGTGGGGCGGATACCGCCTCCGCCCCGGAGCCCGGGTGCCGCCCCTGGTCCTCGACGACGAAGAGGCACTCGCCGTGGCGGTCGGGCTGCGCGAGGCCGCGCTCAGCGGTGTCCTCGGCGGCGACCAAGCCGCGCTGTCCGCCCTGCTGAAACTGCGTCAGGTGCTGCCACGCCAGATCGCGGACCGGCTCAGCGGGATGGACGCCGCCCTGGTGCACACCCCCAGGCCGGACGAGCCGCAGATCGCGTCCGGCGTGCTGCTGGAACTGGCCGGTGCGTGCCGCAGGGGCGAGCGCAGCCGTCTGTCGTACCGCGATCGAGAAGGGAGAGCCACGGTCCGGGACGTCGATCCCTACCGCCTGGTCCACACCGGACGCCGCTGGTACTTCGTCGCCCGGGACGTGGCGAAGGGCGAGTGGCGGACGTTCCGGGCCGACAGGGTCGGGCGGTTGCAGCCGACCGGGCGCCCGGTGGACATCGTCGACCCACCCGACCCGGCGCTGCTCGTCTCCCGCTCCATCGCCACCGGTGCCTACCCGCTCTACGTCACCATCCGCCTCCCCCTGCCCATGCGGCAGGCGCGTCGGCTGATCCCGGCGACCGTCGGCACCCACCGCTCCGAGGGCGGCGACGCCACGATCGTCGTCATCGGCGGCCCCGACGCGGACGGACTCGCCAGGTACCTCCTCAGTCTGGCGACACCCTTGCGCGTCCTGGCACCGGACGACGTACGGGCAGCGCTGCTGCGCCGTACCCGGGAGCTGTACGAGGACAACGTGGACGGTCAGCCCCGGGCCTAGCTTCGACTGCATGGTCTCCAGCGGATAACCCGCGACTACGTGTCCCCAGCACTGGATGACGACCGGCCCACCCCCGAGAGATCGCACCTTGGTTCCTCACGCCTCGTCAAAGGCTTCGAGCAGGCGCTCGTACGCCAGCTTCGGCCGCAGGGCCGCGTCCCACGGCAGGGAGTCGGCCGTGCGCGGAGGATAGATCTGGGTGTCGGCGGTGGAACCGTACCGGTCGGTGAGTCCCCAGGTGGAGAACGATGTGCAGTTCGGCTCCTCCAGGCAGACCCGCAGCTTGCCCGCCATCTCATCAGCCTGCGTCTGTCGCCCGTCCTCCTCGTCCTCACCTATGAGGACGTCCATCTCCGACACCCGCGCCTGGACCCCGAGCTCCGCCAGATCCCGCACATGGCCGCGGAAGGTCTCCGGGTCGGTGCGGTCGCCGGGCGCGTACTCATGGTTCTGGAAACCCACGCCGTCGATCGGTACGCCCCGCTCCTTGAGCCGCTTGACCAGGTCGTAAAGGGCGTCCCACCGCTCGCCTTCCTCCTCGATGCCGTACTCGTTGAGGAACAGCCGTGCCTTCGGATCAGCCCGGTGGGCGGCCCTGAACGCCTCGTCGATGTACTCCTCCCCCATGGCCCCGAACCACGGGCTCTGCTCGGAGCGCAGACCGAGATCCCCGTTGGTGTAGCTCTTCTCGTCGTCGGACATGGGCTCGTTGACCACGTCCCATTCCGCGACCTGTCCCCTGAAGTGCCCGGCGACCACGGCGATGTGCCGGAGCATGGTCCGGCGCACCTCCTCGGGGTCGTCGTTCTCCCGCATCCAGTGGGGCAGGGCCTCGTGCCAGACGAGGGTGTGCGCGTGCACCTTCATGTCGTTCGCGCGGGCGAAGCGTACGAGGAGGTCCGCGTCGCCGAAGTCGTAGACGCCCCGGCGTGGGTGGAGGAACTGTGGCTTGAACGCGTTCTCCGGAGTGAGCATGGAGAACTGGCTCCCCGCGAGCGCCCGGTAGCGTGAGTCGGTGAGCAGCGGGTTCTCGGCCAGGGCGGCGCCGATGTCGAACGGCCGCCCCACGTCTGCGGCCCGCGCACGCAGCGAGTCCTCGGACTGCTCCTGGTGTAGCCGCGGCGCCTTGATCACGCGGAGCGAGTCACCGCTCTCCGCCCGCGCGACCAGCTGCGTCAGACGCCATCCCTCGCGGCGCTCGTCCTCGCCCGCGTCCGCCTCCGCCTCCGCCTCCGCCTCCGCCTCCGCCTCCAGACCGAACCAGACAGTGCCCTCGGCGAACACCCCCGGGTCCCGCACGGTTCCCAGCCGCCGCCCGTCGGCCTTCACGCGGAAGGTGTCACCGATGCTCGACACGGCGAGCGTCACCGTCCCGGAGCAGCCGCAGTCGAATGCCTCGGAGGTGGCTGGGTCGTCGCCCTCGCCGTCCCATATCTGTACCTTCACTCGTCCGTCGGCGGTCACGCCGACGCGGAGTGAAGGCCCCTCCTGCCGCCACTCGTCGTAGATGACCGGTACCCGTCCGTACAGCCGCAGCCATGAGTCGCCGTCGCCGTCACCCACACCGGACATGCGCGCGGTGACGGTGAAGTCGCCCTCGGACCTGAGATGCGGGCCGGCCAGGTTCAGCGGGGGGTTGGGCTGGCCGCCGGAGGAGTCCTGCTCCACGATGTGCCGATCCAGTGCGCTGACCCGCAGGACGTCGCTCCGCCCGGTGGTGCCCGGCATCTGCGTCCAGTCGTGGTTGCGCAGCAGGTCTTCGTCGTTTCCGCCGCCCGCGCCTTCGCCCCGCCCTGTGCACCCGGCCGCCACCGCCATGATGAGCGCCACGGCGGTCAGTCGCTGCCACGTCCCCCCACCCAGGTCCACGGTTTCTCCCACTCCCTTGTCCGAGACGAGACCAACGTCTCGAAACCGGGCCACAGTTCATCACATATGCGGTACGGCGGCCTCGTGTGGCACGTCCCAGCTCGTGTGGCGGAGCGCGCCCCGATCGTGGCTGCCCGCGCGGAGGGCGCAGCGAGCCGCGCGGCCGGGCCGCCACAAGCAGAACTGGTACTCACCGGGGGTGGCGCCCGTCCCGGCTGGTACGAGGGAGGGGAGAGGCAGGGTGGTCATGCTCCGGCCGGGGAGCGAGGAGCAGTCAACAGATCACGGCCGCCGGAGCGGCACTCTCCGCGCACCCACGCCCACTGCCGAGCCCGATCGTCGTGACCGGCTGGACCCGGTCAAGGACGCCGGTCCCCAACTGGCCCGCAAGAATGATCAAGGGCCGGGTTCGGATGGCTCCGATCCCGGCCCTGACCTGCGACTGTCTCCAGTCGGGACGACAGGATTTGAACCTGCGACCCCTTGACCTCCAGGAGTAGAGGTCATCCCTTTTGTCCACACATACAGCTAGAAATCAGGGAGCATGGCGCGCGGCGACGTGCGTGCCGTTCAGGTGGGCGGACACCGTGTGGTCCCCAACTGGTCCCCATAGCGTTCTGCATGATGTCTCGGCAACGGCCCCACGCCTCGGGGACCAGGTGGCCGTAGATGTCCACGGTGGTCTTGATCGACTTGCGTCTGAGCCAGTGGGAGACCTCGTGGGTCGGCACGCCATCTGCCAGCACGGTCGAGGTTCGTCCCGGATTTCGAATTCCGCGACGGCCCGGAAGGTGCGGCGGAAGCTCATGGCTCCGGGTCCTCAAGCGAGGCTGTCAGGAAGGGTGATGTCGCCGCTGAAGACGCCGCGGTTGTCTTCCCGGACGTCTTGCCGGTAGGTGATCTGCTGCCCCTGGTAGGGGATGGCGAAGCCGAAGGAGAGCCGGTGGGACTTGATCCGGTAGGAGTCCCCGTCCAGCACGAGCACATCGGCGAGGCGGGTCAGCGTGATCTCGCTGTCGGCCGCGGTGACTCCGCCCTCGCGCAACTGCTCGACGGTCGGCCGCGCTTCACGTACGGCTTGGGCGAGCGCGGGCCGGTCGTCGGAGAGCTTCCCGGACGAGACCTCGACGCGCAGGGTGATGTCACCACCGTCGCGAGCGACGTCGATGCGCTCACCGCCGTCCGCGTAGGCCCGGAACACGTCGAGGGCGTCAACGGGATCCT
>NZ_JBEYHH010000013.1:0-203103 GCF_040635175.1 Streptomyces sp. NPDC006997 | reverse complement strand
AACTGCAGACACTCCTGGCCACCTGGACCGGCGCCTGCCCCACCTGCCACCGCGACATACCCACACTGATACGAACCTGACCAAGCCCTACTAGGTGTTCTGTCCCGGGAGGTTGTTGACGGTGAGGCAGATCTCGGCTGAGGAATCTCGAACGGGTCAGGGCCTTCCGGTTCGGTGTGGATGGCGACGTCTACACCAACCAGGAAGGGCCTCGCGGTCCACCGTAATGCACCCCTGACCGAGACCGGACGCCTGCGCCTGGCCCGCCGCGTCGTCGACGGTGCCGTCCAGGCCGATGACTACGACGGTGCGTCCGTGTCCGAGGTCCGCTACCGCCGTGCCCTGTAGGGCCGCCGGTCAGCGGACGACGTCGAAGACGTTCTTCTGCAGGCCGTTGGCGTAGGTCTCGTGCTCGACGAGCTTCAACTGCTGTTTGTCCTTGTCCGTGGCGCTGAACAGCCGCTTGCCCGCGCCGAGCAGTACCGGGAAGACGAGCAGGTGGTAGCGGTCGATGAGACCGGCGTCGGAGAGCGCCTGGTTCAGGGACGCGCTGCCGTGGATGATGATCGGCCCGCCCTCCGTCTCCTTCAGCGCGGCCACGTCGTCGAGTGAGCGCAGGATCGTCGTCTCGCCCCAGTCGGTCACCAGGTCGTCCTCGGTGAGGGTGGTGGAGACGACGTACTTCGGCATCACCTTGTAGTCGGCGAAGTCCGCCATGTCCGGCCACACCGGGCTGAACGCCTCGTAGCTGACGCGGCCCAGCAGCATCGCGGTGGCCTCCTGCTGCTCGCGGCCCTTGATCTCGTAGGCCTCGGGGAGGAACTCGATGTCCTTGAAGGTCCACCCGGAGTTCCGGTAGCCCGGTTCGCCGCCCGGCGCCTCCACCACGCCGTCGAGCGAGATGAAGGCCGTGCTGATCAACGTACGCATCTTCGGTCCTCGGTTCCTCGGTCTCTCGGGCGCTGGGCTCCCAGCGCGCCGCTCCCACATGATCTCTGACCGGGGCGCGCCGGGAAACTCATCGGTCGGCGGCCCCACAGGTATTGACCGTGACGTGACGGGCGTCCTACGGTCCCTCCAACCAATCGGTAGGGAACTTTACTAACAGTTCCCGCACTCGGTTGACCGTCGCGTCGAAGGGCAGGTGCGCTCCCATGGCAGGGACGAATCAGGGCTCGCCGGGCGTCCCGGGCACCCCGCGGGTGCTGCGGGCGATGAACGACCGCGCCGCCCTCGACCTGCTGCTCGAACACGGCACCCTCTCGCGGACCCGGATCGGCGAGCTCACCGGCCTGTCCAAGCCGACCGCCTCGCAGCTCCTCGCGCGTCTGGAGGCCGCCGGGCTGGTCGTCGTCACCGGCACCAGCGCGGGCCGCCCCGGCCCCGGTGCCCAGCTGTACTCCCTCAACGCCCGGGCCGCCCACGCCGCCGCGCTCGACGTCAACCAGCACCGCGTCCGCGCCGCCGTCGCCGACATCACCGGCGCCGTCGTCGGGGAGTTCGAGCTGCGCACCGGGGGCCGGGGCGGCCCCGGCGTGGTCCGGCAGGTCGGCGACGCGCTGGACGGCGCCGTCAAGGCCGCCGGGCTCACCCGCGCCGACGTCCGGCGTCTGGTCATCGGCACCCCCGGCGCCTTCGACCCGGCCACCGGACGGCTGCGGTACGCCTCCCACCTGCCCGGCTGGCACTCCCCCACCCTGCTGGCGGAACTGGCCGCCGCCCTGCCGATGCCGTTCGAGTACGAGAACGACGTCAACCTCGCGGCCGTCGCCGAGCAGCGGCTCGGTGCCGCCCGCGGCCACGCCGACTTCGCCCTGCTGTGGAACGAGGAGGGCATCGGCGCCGCCCTCGTCCTCGGCGGTCGGCTGCACCGCGGCTTCACCGGCGGTGCCGGCGAGGTCGGCTTCCTGCCGGTGCCGGGCACACCGCTGGTCCGGCAGGTCACCAAGGCCAACTCCGGTGGCTTCCAGGAACTCGCGGGCGTCCGGGCCGTTCCCCGGCTCGCCCGGGAGGTCGGCATCGGCACCCCCGAGCAACCCTCCGTGGAGGTCGCCGGCGACCTGCTCGCCAGGGCCGCCGAGGTCCAGGGGGACGACGGCCGGTACGCCGAGCTGCTCGACCGGTACGCGGAGCGGCTCGCCACCGGACTCGCCTCACTCGTCGCCGTCCTCGACCCCGAACTGATCGTGCTCTCCGGGGGCGTGCTCGTCGCCGGGGGCGAACCCCTGCGGGCACGCGTCCAGTCCGAGCTGGCCGACCTCGCCGCCTCCCGGCCGCGGCTCGTCCTGACCGCCGTACCCGAGTCCCCCGTGCTGCGCGGGGCGCTGGAGAGCGCCCTCGCCACCACCCGCGACGAGGTCTTCGACACCTCGCGCTGACCGCACCACCCACCAGCCCCGGCGCCGCCCGCGCCCCGGGGTCCGACCAGCGCACCCTCGCTCCGTCCCAGGGAGACAGCCGCCATGCCCCCTCGCCCGCGCAGAACCACCGCGTTCGGGCCGCAGATCCACGCCTCCGAGAACCCGGGCGCCTGGCCCCTGAGCCACGGCCTGGGATCCTTCAAGGGCGCGCACCACACCGACTGGAACCTGACCATGGCCGCGACCGTGCTGGTCATGGCACCCGTGATCCTCGTGTTCTCCTTCGCGCAGAAGGCGTTCGTCGCGGGAGTCACACTGACCGGAGTGAAGGGCTGAGACACACACCATGAAGCTCGCTGTCGTGGGGGGCGGATCCACCTACACCCCCGAACTGATCGACGGTTTCGCGCGGTTGCGCGACACCCTGCCCGTCTCCGAACTCGCCCTCGTCGACCCGGACACCGCACGGCTGGTCCTCGTCGCCGGACTCGCCCGCCGGATCTTCGCCCGGCAGGGCCACCCGGGGCGGATCACCGCCACCGCCGACCTGGACGCCGCCGTCGCGGACGCCGACGCCGTGCTGCTCCAGCTGCGGGTCGGCGGGCAGGCCGCCCGGAACCAGGACGAGACCTGGCCGCTGGAGTGCGGCTGCGTCGGCCAGGAGACCACCGGCGCCGGGGGCCTCGCCAAGGCGCTGCGGACGGTGCCGGTCGTGCTGGACATCGCCGAACGGGTCCGGCGCGCCAACCCGGACGCCTGGATCATCGACTTCACCAACCCCGTCGGCGTCGTCACCCGCGCCCTGCTGCTCGCGGGGCACCGGGCCGTGGGCCTGTGCAACGTGGCCATCGGCTTCCAGCGCCGGTTCGCCGACCGGCTGGGCGTGGCCCCGGCCGACGTCCACCTCGACCACGTCGGGCTCAACCACCTGACCTGGGAACGGGCGGTACGGCTCGGCGGTCCCGACGGGGAGGACGTACTCCCCCGGCTGCTGGTCGAGTACGGCGACACCATCGCCGCCGACCTGCGGCTGCCGCGCCCGCTCCTGGACCGGCTCGGCGTCGTCCCGTCGTACTACCTGCGCTACTTCTACGCGCACGACGAGGTGGTCCGCGAACTGGGCACCAAGCCGTCGCGGGCCGCGGAGGTCGCCGCGATGGAGAAGGAGCTCCTGGCGATGTACGGCGATCCCGCGCTCGACGAGAAGCCCGCGCTGCTCGCCAAGCGGGGCGGCGCCTACTACTCGGAGGCGGCCGTGGACCTGGCCGCCGCCCTGCTCGGCGGGGGCGGGTCGCCGTACCAGGTGGTGAACACGCTCAACAACGGCACGCTGCCGTTCCTGCCGGACGACGCCGTCGTCGAGACCCAGGCGGCGGTGGGCCCGGAGGGCGCGGTCCCGCTGCCGGTGGCGCCGCTCGACCCGCTGTACGCCGGTCTGGTCGCCCACGTGACCGCGTACGAGGACCTGGCGCTGGACGCGGCGCTGCGCGGCGGCCGGGAACGGGTGTCCAAGGCGCTGCTGGCGCATCCGCTGGTCGGGCAGTACGAGTACGCCGAGAAGCTCACCGACCTGCTGGTCGCGCACAACCGGGAGCACCTCGCGTGGGCGTGAACGGGTTGCTCCTGGCGATCGACGCCGGGAACAGCAAGACCGACGTGGCGGTGCTCGACCGGGGCGGCGCCGTGCTCGGCGCGGCACGCGGCGGTGGCTTCCAGCCCCCGGTGGTCGGGGTGGCGGCAGCGGTCGACGGGCTCGCGGCGACGGTGGGCCGGGCGGTCGCGGACGCCGGTGTCCCGGCCGCCGCCTCCTTCGACCACGTCGCGGCCTGCCTCGCCAACGCCGACCTGCCCGTGGAGGAGGCCGCGTTGGAGGAGGCCCTGCGGGCACGGGGCTGGAGCCGCTCGGTGCGGGTGCACAACGACACCTTCGCGGTCCTGCGGGCCGCCGTCGACGAGCCGCGGGGCGTGGCCGTGGTCTGCGGGGCGGGCATCAACTGCGTCGGGATGACCCCGGACGGGCGGACCGCGCGCTTCCCCGCGGTCGGCCGGATCTCCGGCGACTGGGGCGGGGGCGGCGCGCTCGCCGAGGAGGCGCTGTGGTGGGCGGCCCGCGCCGAGGACGGCCGCGGCGGGCCGACGGAGCTGGCGCGGGCGCTGCCCGCCCACTTCGGCCTGGACACGATGTACGCGCTGATCGAGGCGCTGCACCTGGGCCGGATCCCGCAGACGCGGCGCCACGAGCTGACGCCGGTGTTGTTCCGGGTGGCGGCCGGGGGCGATCCGGTGGCGCTGTCGCTGGTGCACCGGCAGGCCGAGGAGATCGTCGCGCTCTCGGCGGTGGCCCTCGGGCGGCTCGGCCTGCTGGCCGAGGAGACGCCGGTGGTCCTCGGCGGCGGCGTCCTCGCGGCCCGGCATCCGCGGCTGGAGGCACGGATCGTGGACCTCCTGGCCGAGCGCGCCCCGAAGGCGGTCGTCCGCTTCGTGACCGCGCCGCCGGTGCTGGGGGCGGGGCTGCTCGCCCTGGACGCGGCGGGGGCGGGCGGGCCGGAGGCTGCGGGCCGGCTGCGGGCGCGTTACGGCGGGTGAGGGGGCGGCTGCTCCGCGGTCCTCAGACGCGGAACAGTGCCGAGACGTACTCCGTCATCAGCCGCTCCTTCAGCCGTACGGGCAGGGCGTCGAGGAGGGTGAGTACCGGGGCCATCCGGGTGGGCGGGGGCCGCTCGCCGTCGAGGCCCGCGAAGGCCAGGACCGCGGTGACGTCCTCCGGGGTGAGGGCGTCCGGGTCCAGGGTGGCGGCCAGCGCCAGGAGCTGGGGGTCGGTGGTGGGCGGCGGGGCCGTGCGGGCCGACGTGAGCGCCTCGGTGAGGTCGGCCAGGAGTTGCGGGACGCGGTCGGCGGTGGCCGGGGTCAGGGTCAGGTGGAGGTTGGCGGGCAGCGGGCCGTAGGAGAGCTGGGGCTGGAGGTACCAGCCGCGTTCCCGCGTCTCGTCCGCGACGTGCAGCACCCTGGCGAGGTCGGGGGCGCCGTCCGGGCCGGTCACGGTGAACGCGACGAGGCTGCCCGTGGGTTCGCCGAGGACGCGGACGTCGGGCAGCGCGCGCAGCGCGGGCAGCAGGTGGTCGGCGGCTTCGGCCACCCGGCGGGCCAGTTCGGTGTAGCCGTCCTCGCCGAGGTGCCGTAGCACCGCCCAGGCCTGGGCGGCGAGCCCGGCGGGCCGGGTGCCCTGCGCGGTGGGGTTGACCACCGGGTACCCCGGCCACCGGGCGTACGCGAAGTACTGGTGGCGGCGGAGTTCCGCGTCCCGGTACAGCACGACGGAGGCGCCCTTGTCGGCGTAGCCGTACTTGTGCAGGTCCACCGAGAGGGACGTCACCCCGGGCACCGTCAGGTCGAACGGCTCGACCGCGCGGCCGGTACGGCGCAGGAACGGCAGGAACCAGCCGCCGATGCAGGCGTCCACGTGGCACAGCACGCCCCGGGACGCGGCGGCTGCCGCGATGTCGGCCACCGGGTCGAGGACGCCGTGGGCGTACGAGGGTGCCGAGGCGACCACCAGGACGGTGCGGTCGGTCAGCGCGGCGGCGACGTCCCCGGCGTCCGGCCGGAACGTCAGCGGGTCGACCGGGACGGTGACCGGCTCCACGCCCAGGTAGTGAGCGGCCTTGTGGAAGGCGGGGTGGGCCGTCGCGGGCAGGACCAGCTGCGGCTGGGTCACACCGCGTTCGGCGCGGGCGTGGTCGCGGGCGGTCTTCACCGCCAGCAGGATCGACTCGGTGCCGCCGCTGGTGAGGGTGCCCTGCGCGCCCGGTTTCCCGAGGACCGTGTTGACGGCGCCCACGAGGTCGTTCTCCAGCCGCAGGACGCTGGGGAAGACGGTGGGGTCGAGGCCGTTGACGGTGGCGTGGACGCGGTACGCGTCGGCGGCCAGGTCGTCGAGTCCGGGCACGCCCGCGTCGTACACGTAGGCGAAGGTCCGGCCGCCGCGGGTGGGGGCGTCCGCGGCGCGCGACGCGCGCAGTTCGGCGAGGAGTTCGGCGGCGGGGCGGCCCTTGGGCAGGGCGCGGTCGGTGCGGGGGTCAGTGGGCACGTCGGGTCTCGTCCTCCTGGGTGGGGGGCGTGGTCGGGGTGTCGAGCCGGGCGGACTCGCGCTGGTAGCGGCGCAGCAGCGGGAGCGAGGCCAGGGCGAGGAGGGCGGGGAGCAGGCTCATCGCGGTGTTGATGCCGGTGAGGGCCGAGTCCGGCTGGCTGACCCGTTCGTCGGCGTCGGAGGAGCGGAACCCGGTGACCGTGAGGACGAGGGCGAACAGCGCCGGGCCCGTGGCCAGGGCGAGCGTCTCGGCCGCCGTCCACAGGCCGGTGAAGGTGGCGGCGCGGCGCCGTCCGGTGCGGGCGGCGTCCGCGGTGAGCGTGTGGGCCAGCAGGGTGAGCGGCAGCAGTTGGAGACCGGCGTAGGCCACGCCCGCCCCGGCGACGGCCGCGTAGGCGACGGCGGGGTGGGTGTGCGGGGTGAGCAGGAGCAGGGCGCAGGAGGCGGTGAACAGCAGGGAGGCGTACCACTGCGCGGTGCTGGTGGAGCGGGCGCGGGCGAGGCGGTTCCACAGCGGGGTGGCCGGGACGAGCGGGCCGATCATGCAGAGGAACAGCCAGGTGACGGAGGCCGCCGAGCCGAGGACGTAGGTGGCGAAGTACTGGGTTCCGGCGAGCATCACGCCCACCGCGAGGGCCTGTACGGTCCACATGCCCGCCAGCGGGGCGAAGGCGCGGTGGTCGCGGGCCGCCGCGAACTGGGCGCGCAGGGAGGGTTCCGCCGCGCTGTGCGCGAGGACGGGGGCGCGGCGGGTGGCCGCCCAGGCGCCCAGCATTCCCACGGCCAGCAGGGCGGCGACGACCACGCCCATGGTGCGGTACCCGGCGGGGTCCTCCTCGTCGGTCCGTGCGACGGCGGGGGCCAGCGCCCCGGACAGCAGGATCGACACGCCGAGGAAGGCGACGCGCCAGGCCAGCACCCGTGACTGTTCGGTGGCGTCCTCCGTCATCTCGGCGGGCATCGTCACGTACGGCACCTGGAAGACGGCGTACGCGGTGGCGGCGAGGACGAAGAGCACGGCCACGTAGGCGGCGGCGCCGGTGCCGCGCAGCGGGGGCGCGGCGAAGACGAGGGCGAACAGTGGCGGCAGGGTCAGCGCCCCGGCGAGCAGGAAGGGGCGCCGGGAGCCGCCCCGCGCGCGGCTGCGGTCGGAGGCGGCCCCGATCAGGGGGTTGACCACCACGTCCCACGCCTTGGGCAGGGCGACCGCGGCACCGGCCAGCGCGGCGGGCACGGCGAGCACGTCGGTCAGGTAGTACAGCAGGACGAGCCCGGGGACGGTGCCGAAGGCCCCGGTGCCCAGCGATCCCAGGCCGTAGCCGACGCGGACCGTGCGGGACAGCGCGGTGCCGGAGGGGGTGCGGGCGGGCTGCGCTGGCATCCGGCGTCAGCCGCGGTCGGCGCGGCACCGGCCGGACGGCGTCCCCGCTCCGCTCTGGTGGCGCGCGGGCGGGCGGGGGACGGCGGCGGCAGCGGTCATGCGCGGCATTGTCATCTGCCTGATGGGCGCACGACAAGCGGCTGTGCGGGATCCGGGGCGGCGTGGCTCGACGACCGCGGGGGCGTGGTCCGGGGGGACGTCGACGCGGGTGCCGGAGGGGGCGCCGTGGGGCGGGCGGCGGTGCCCAGCGCGACGACCACGCCGGGCGGCCTCACCTGCGCCGGTCCGTCAGCGCGCCGCCGCCCGTGGGTCTCCCGTTCCGGTGCGGGGGCGGGAGACCCGGGGCTCGGAGGAAGGGGTCAGGGCTTGCGGGCCACACCGCCGTAGATGTCGGTCGGTTCGGGGGTGGTGTTCGGTTCGGGCCGCCACAGGGGGCAGGAGACGATGCCCGGCTCCAGCAGTTCGAGTCCCTCGTAGTAGGCGGCGAGCTGCTCGGGGCTGCGCAGCACGTACGGGATCGCGCCGGTGTCGTCGTAGCCCTGCTGGGCGGACTTGAGGGACTCGTCGGTGTCGGTGCTGTCGTAGTGGACGAAGTAGCTGCCGGACGGCAGGGCGGCCTGGAGGCGGCGGACGATGGACTTGGCCTCCTCGTAGTCCTGGATGTGGCCGAGGATGCCCATGAGCATCAGGGCGACCGGCTTGTCGAAGTCCAGGAACCGCTTCGCCCGCTCGATGATCTCCTCGGGCTGGTGCAGGTCGGCGTCGATGTACTCCGTGACGCCCTCGGGGGAGCTGGTGAGCACCGCCTCGGCGTGCCGGAGCACCAGCGGGTCGTTGTCGACGTAGACGATGTGCGACTCGGGGGCGATGCGCTGGGCGACCTGGTGGGTGTTGTCGTAGGTCGGCAGGCCGGTGCCGATGTCGAGGAACTGCCGGATGCCGAGTTCGCCCGTCACGAAGGTGACGGCGCGGATCAGGTACTGGCGGGAGGCGCGGGCCATGGTCTCGATGGTGGGGGCGACCTCGCGGTAGGCGTCACCCGCGACGCGGTCGACCTCGTAGTTGTCCTTCCCTCCCATCCAGTAGTTCCAGATCCGGGCCGAGTGCGGCACGGTGGTGTCGATCTTGGACCAGGCTTCCTGGTCCGGGGTGGGCTGGCCGTCTGCCATGGGAGGTCTCCTGCCGTGGTACGCGTTCTGTCACTGCCTGGACGTCACTGTCTGCCGCTGTGCCTGGAGTCGACGGCGCCGGGAGGTCCGGCGCGGATGGGGCGGCCGGACTCCGGTCCGGGGCGGGGCAGCGCGCGGCGTGCTGGCGTCCGTGGCCGGCTGTCGCGGGGCGGCGGCCAGGAGGCCGCGGGACCGACCGGGTCGGTCCCGCGGGGGACTAAGCCCCCGGAAGGCTCGTCGTCGTGTGTGTGTCCCCCTCCCGTCACGGCGGTGGAACCTCCCCCCTCGGTGGTGTGTGTCAGGCGATCAGGAAGTCCGCCTGGCCCGACTTGGCGCCTTCCAGGAACGAGACCATCTCGTCGCGGGTGTAGATCAGCGCGGGGCCCTCGGGGTCCTTCGACTGGCGGAAGGCGACGCTGCCGTCCGGGAGGCGCTTGGCCTCGACGCAACTGCCGCCGTTGGTGCCGCTCCAGGGCTTGTGCCAGCCCTCGGTTCCCAGGTCGGAGGCGGACATGCCGTTGTAGACGGGCTCGTTGGTTCCCATGGTCACAACTCCTTACGCAGTTCGTCCAGGATCTTCCTGGTCTTCCCGACCGGCTCCGCCTGCACGGACATCCGGTCCATTACTTCGAGGTAGGTGACTACGTCCTCCGGCCGCTCGATGTAGGTGGCGCCTGTGAGGCTCTCCGTGTAGATCACGTCGGGCAGTTCGGAGAACCCGAAGCGGAACTGGTGGAAGGGGCCGAAGGCCCCGGGGTGGGTGCCCACGGAGAGGGGCATGATCTGGATCCGGACCCTGGTCGTCTCCAGGATCTCCGCGACCCGGTCGATCTGGGCACGCATCACCTCGACCCCGCCGACGGGTCGGCGCAGCACCGTCTCGTCGAGGATGGCCCAGATGGTGGGGGCGTCGGGTTTGGTGAGCAGGTCCTGGCGTCTGAGACGCAGGTCCACTCGGCGGGCGATCTCCTCCTTCGACTCGGTGGGGAACCCGACCCGGAACAGTGCGGTGGCGTAGTCGCGTGTCTGCAACAGGCCGGGTATGTAGTGGGGTTCGTAGAGGCGGATGAGAGTGGCTTCGCTCTCCAGGCTGACGTACGCCCGGAACCAGTCGGGCAGCACGTCGCGGTAGTTGTACCACCAGCCGGGCTGGTTGGCCTCCCTGGCCATGGCCAGGAAGTCCTCGATCTCCGCCGCGGGGACCCCGTAGGTACGGAGCAGTTCCCTCACGTACGGGATGCGCAGCCCTACCTCGGCCTTCTCGATCCGGCGCACCGTCAGGGCGGTCACGTCGATCGCCTGTGCCGCTTCATCGAACGTCATTCCCGCCTGCTGGCGCAACTGCCGCAGACGCTTGCCGAGCACGATCCGCAGGACGGTGGGGGCACTGCCACCAGAACGGTTCTCGCTCACCTTCACCCCCGGGAACGGCCGTCGCCTCTTGCAGTGTGCCACGCCGTCGGCGACACAGACAGGGCGTTAGCGATAGTTCTGAAATTATCAGAACGTCGCTTGCGGACCGATCCTCTCGACGGCCATAGTGCTTGACGTGACGTGGCCCACGGTTTGGACGCTCGCGGGCGCAACCGTGCCCGCGCGCAAGGCAATTGACGCTCTGACAGCGACGCCGCCAGCGCCTGGTTCCCGGGTACCGGGACAGCCGGTGCGCCCGCCCCGGCACAGTCGGCCGGCCCCCTGTGTCCCCTGACGAAGAAGCGGTACGACCGGCGGCCGCGGCAGTGCCGCCCGACCGCGTGCTCTCACGAGGAGAACCGATGACGGCATTCACCACGCGGCGCCACGGGCCGTCGCCCGCACCGGCCGGCGTCGAGGACGGGACGGCCACCGGGGCGTCGGCCCAGCGGACCCCGGCCGCCGAGCCCGCCGCCGCAGGTGAGGAGGTCCATCTGCACTCGACCGTCCCGGCCCGGCCCTCCTGGGCGACCGCCGTGCGGCGAACCGTCAGCGAACACCTCGCGGACCTGCGGCTGCACCCCGAACTGCTCGACAACGCTGTCCTGATGGCCGACGAACTGTTCGCCAACGCCGTCCGGCACGCGGGGCACGGCCCCGACGACACGGTCACCATCAGCATCGACGCCACCGAGCACACCCTGCGGGTGTCCGTGGCCGACGGCTCTCCCGTGCCACCGCGGTCGCGTTCGGCGAGCGAGACGGCCGAGTCCGGCCGCGGACTGGCCATCGTGAGCGCGCTGGCCGACGACTGGGGGGTGGCACCGCCCGACCCCGGCACCCCCGGCAAGAAGGTGTGGTTCGCCCTGGAGCGGCCGGGAGCGTTCTTATGACGGGGGACGGCGGCACGGCGCCGCCCATGCCCCCCGGCCTCGCCTCGGCGCTCGCCGCCGAACTGCTCCGCAGAGCCGACGAAGACCGTGAACTGATGCGTCAGGCGGAAACGGTCCCGCTACCGGCGCACCGGCACCGCATCACCCGGTGCCATCAGGACAACGCCGAGGCCCTCGCGACGATCGTCGACCGCCATGGCTGGCCCACCGCCGCGCTGGTCGGCGCGCCCGCCTCGACCGCGGCACTGATGATCCTGCTGCACGCCCCCGACCTCGGCTTCCGGCTCGGTTGCCGGGACCTCATCGCGCAGGCCGCGGCGGCCGGGCACTGCCCCGCCATCCACGTCGCGTACATCACCGACCACTGCGCCGTCGCCCAGGGCCATCCCCAGCTCTACGGCACCAGGATCGACCCGAAGAGCCTGCGCCCGTACCCCATCCGCCAGCCGCGGGACGTCGACGAGCGCCGCCGGGACGTCGGCCTGGGTCCGCTCCAGGAGCAGTTGGAGGCGCTGGGCCTCCCCCTCTGACAACCCGCCCGTACGGCCCGTCTCACCACACCACCTCGTGGGTGCGGCAGGGGATGCCCGAGGGGTCGCAGTCGGCGCACTTCTCGCAGTGCCGCCAGAACGCGCGCAGCGTCCGCCGACGGCGGAACTCGGCGGCGACGCTCCCGACGCGGTGCCGGTGGCCGAACGCGCTCCCGCTGTCGTGCCAGGCCCAGCCCGGGGCCGACGTCTCCGCCACGGGGCACAGCTGCGGCTCGTGGGGACGGCGTTCGGTCAGCGCGGTGATGCGGTCGGTGAAGTCGGGGTCGGGCAGGGGCAGGTCCAGGTCGTCGTCGACGTAGGCCACGGCCGCGGGTACGTAGTCGAGGGCCGCGTTGACCTGTGCCGTGCGGGCGGCCAGGTCGGGCGGCTGTGCCCACCGCGGAGCCCGCAGGGCGGTGGTGGACTCCGGCACCCCGCCGTCCGGTTCACGGCGGCCCACGGTGACGGCCGCGGCCTGGCGCCACCACCACTCCGCTTCCGGCCGCTCGCCGTGGGCCAGGTGGTGCAGGTACAGGCAGTAGGTCGCGGCGCTGTCACCGGCACCGGCGGCGTACTGCCACCAGAGCCGTGCGGAGTCCTCCCGCTCGGTGAGCTGGAGGACGCACCCCAGCACACGCGCCCCGGACGGCTCGGGCAGCGAGCGGGCCACGAAACGGCGCAGGCAGGTCAGGGCCCCGTCGCCCATGACGGCCGTCTCACACAGGGCGCTCAGGTCCTGCGCCGCGGCGTCCTGTTCCGGGACCGGCGCTATCTCGGGCTCCGGGTCGTCCCGCGTGGACTCCGCGCGCCGGGCGGCCGCCCGCGCGGCGACGCGGAGGGCCGCGGCGTTGACCTCCGCCAGGGTGTAGGGCTCGTTGACCAGCCGGGACCGGTCCAGCAACTGGTCAACGGGCGACGTCATCGGCTCGTCCTTCCTTGTCCAGCCCCAGGGTCTCGCGGAGGCGACAGCGCGCGTAGCGGGCGGTGGAGCGGACCGCCGCGGGGCTGATACCGAGGTGGTCGGCGGCCTCGCGGGCGGACTGCCCGTGCAGATAGAGCAGCACGACGACGTCCCGCTGCCGCTCGGGAAGGTCCTCGATCGCCCGCACGACGTTCAGGCTCTCCTCCAGCTGGCCTATGGGGTCGACCGCCTTGCGCAGCGCGGCCGTCTCGAAGACGGCGGTCTCGACCAGCGACTCGCGTCGGCCGCGGGCGCGGGCCACGTCGATGGTGCGGTGCTTCATCACCTGCCAGGCGTAGGCCGCCGGGTTCTCCTTGGCCAACACCTCCGGCCAGGTCGTGAGCAGTTGCTCGAAGGCCCAGTCGACGGCCTCCTCGGCGTCCGCCTTGTGCTTCAGGTACGTCTTCGCCCAGGCGACGTACGCCGGGCGGTGCATCCGGTGGAACGCTTCGAAGTCCAGCGGCAGGTCGGTCATCGGCGGGACGCCGGTCGGCGTTTCCGGGGTGCCCCGCCTCACGCCCGCCCGTCCCTCTGCTCGCCACGGCGCAGTTCGCTGATTCCCAGCCGCACCCCGGCCGCCGCGGCACGCCGCAGTATCGCCACCACGTCACGGCCCAACACCCGCACGGCGAGCAGCAAGAGGATCACCTCGTCAACTAACGGGAAACGCACCGGCTTCGCCTTCCGACAAGCACCCGGGCCCCCTCGGGCCCGGAAGGGCACGGTCTGCGCCCTCCGCCTCTGATGGCGCGCCGGAGTCCGCCATCGTGCACCCCGCCGGACCGCGATTCTCACCGGCTGAAACCGTTCGATTACGCCCGGGCGCCGCGCCCGATCCCGCGCCATCCCCTCGCGCTCGCCACCCCGCCACACCCGCCGGGCCCCACCTGCGCGAGGACGGATATGGTGACTGACGATCCGTCAGCGTTGATGTGACACACATCACGGCACGAGTGGACGGCAACCGAAAACGGCCCTACGCCCCGTTCGCAGTCCTTTGCGTGCGAACACGTGCTCGCCTCTCGTACAAGTGTTCCCGACCCACCGGGTGGGCTCGCGGTCGTAGAGCTTCCCGGCCCACACGAGCAAGCGGTACACGGGCGAGCTCAAGCGGGACGCGGTCGCGCTGGTCCACTCGTCGGGGAAGACGGTGACCGAGGTCGCCCGGCAGAACGGGGTGAGCCCGCAGGGCCTGCGGAACTGGGTGAACCAGGACAGGGCCGACCGTGGCCAGGAGGCGGTTCGCGGGCTGCCTGCCGGACCCGATCAGTCCGAGTCCCTCCGTGTCGAACACGGCCAGGACGACGCGCGGCACCCCAGGTGCCTCTTCTCGAAGACCCTGGGGGGTGAACTCCGGGACGGGTCAGGGGTGTGGCGGATGCCCCTGCGCTTGGCGCAGTACGAGACTCGGAAGGCAAACTGATGGTGCTCGGGGCTCCGGGCGTCGGAATGAGGTGGCCTATGAGTGCCTTTTCGTCGGGTCCGGGGCGGCGTCTGCTGTTGCGAGGTTCTCTGCTTCTCGCCATCGGCGCCGGTGGGGCCGGGCAGTCCGTCGCCCTGCCCCAGGCCGTCTCGGGCGGCGATGCGGAGGTGGTCGAGGAGACGTTCTCCGGACGGCGGACCGTCGATCTCGTGGTGCGTTCGGTCGCGCTCGCGCGTCCGGCCGGGGTGCGGCTCCTCACTCCCGAGAACTGGCATGCCCGGCGTCCCGTGCAGCGCTGGCCGGTGCTGCTCTTGCTGCCCGGCGGGGACGGCGATCATCTCGCGTGGACCCGGGACTACGGGATCCAGGACCTTCCCGCGTTGCGGCACACACTCGTGGTGATGCCTGAGATGCCGCTGTTCGGATTCTGCACGGATTGGTGGAACCACGGCGACGGCGGCCCTCCAGCTGTGGAGACGTTCCACCTGCGCGAGGTCCTCCCGCTCGTGGAGCGCTTCTACGGAGCCGGGACGAGGCGGGTGGTCGCCGGTCAGTCCCAGGGCGGGTTCGGCGCTGTGTCGTACACCGCGCGCCATCGGGGGATGTTCCGGGCGGCGGCGAGCTACAGCGGCTTCGTGCACCCGCTCCAGCACCCTCGCGCGGTACGGGCGGCGATGGACTACCTGGGCCTGGAGTGGACCGCGCTGTGGGGCGATCCGGTCCGGCAGCGCGCGATCTGGCAGGCTCACGACCCCGCGTACCTTGCCCACCGGCTCACCAGGATCCCCGTCTGGCTGTCCTGCGGCGACGGGCGGCTTGGCCCACTGGACCCGCCGGACACCCCTCCCGACGAGCACATCCCCGGCCTCGAAGACCCGGACGCGCCGTTCCCCGACGACGTCCTCTCACCAACCGAAGCGGTGATGCGTGAGGAGAACGAGGCCCTGGCACCCGTGCTCCGTGCTGCCGGGGCCCTGGTGACGACACGGTTCCACGCGGGAACCCACGATCCGGCCTACTGGTCGCGCGAGTTCCGGGCCTCGCTCACCACACTGCTACAAGCCCTCCGGCCTTAGGTCTGCCCTAGGTGTTCTGTCCACGGAGGTTGGTGACAGCGCTCACTGACGTGTGATCTTCAGCGTGTGCTCGGCTAGAGCCGCTCGCAGTCGCCCAAACAATGAAAATCGCAGGCAGCTTCGGAGGCACGTATGCAGTTGGAGCCGACGCGGGCCCGCCGGGATTCGCGCGTTCCCGGACAGGCGCAGCAGCGATCTTGTCTTGTCGACGTACGGCGCGCCGTGTTCGCGGGTCAGCGTGCCCTTCCGCGCGGCCTCAAGGGGACGTTCGGCAGTTCCGGCGCGGGCAGTGGAGCGCCGTCGTATCCGTGCACCTCGCCGAAGCGGTCGCCCTTCATCCAGTCCTCGCGAGCCTGCACGATCTCGGCATGCGACCGTCCGATGAAGTTCCACCACATGATGATCTCCTCGCCGAAGGGCGGTCCGCCCAGGAGGACCAGCCGGGCGGTCCCCGGACCGTCGTTCACGATCGTGAGCGCCCGGTGTCCCGGGGCGGTGTAGCCCAGGGCGGCCGGTTCGACGGTGGTGCCGTTGAGGCGGACGTCGCCGGTGTCGACGAGGAGGCCGTGCTCGAAGTCCGGGTCGACGTCGAGGGTCAGCGTCGCGCCCGGGGCGACCGACACCTCGGCGCCGAGGAGCGGCGTGAAGGTGCGGACCGGGGACGTGTCCCCGGCGAGGGTGCCGAGGAAGACCCGGGCCTCACCACCGTCCAACCGCACCGGGGACGGCACGTGGTGCTGGAAGTCCCGTGCGGTGCCGCGGTGTTCGTCGGGCAGCGCGACCCACAGCTGCACGCCGTGCAGGACGGTGGTGTCGGGGGTGGACACCTCGGAGTGGGCGATGCCGTGGCCGCCCGTCATGAGGTTGAGTTCGCCGGGGCGGACCAGGACGTGGCTGCCGAGGCTGTCGCGGTGTTCGATCTCACCGCTGAACAGCCAGCTCACGGTCTGCAGCCCGGTGTGCGGGTGCGGGGCGACGTCCATCCCACCGGTGCTGCCGACGTCGTCGGGGCCGTAGTGGTCGGCGAAGCACCAGGCGCCGATCAGCGAGCGGGCGCGCTGCGGGAGGGTGCGCCGTACCGGCATCGCGCGGGGGCCGCCGAGGGGGACCTGCCGGGCCGTGAGGACCTGGACGGTGGACGGCTGCCCGGCGCCGGACGCTTCGCCGCACTTCAGCTCGGCGGGGTGGGTCTCGGTGTTGCTCACGGGGTGTCCTCCCAGCAGCTGGCTGTTCGATATTCAACATTTTATGGGGTCGAGGTGATGATATGTCGGTGGGCGGGTGATCACTCGTCGAAGGAGACCGGGTCGAAGGAGATCATGTGACAGAGACGGCGCCGACGCGACCGCACGAGCGGGTCTACGTCGACAAGCAGAGCCCCGGGGCGTACCGCGCGCTGACCGCCACGTCGGAGGCGGTACGACGGGAGGCGGCGGACGCCGGGCTCGACCGGATCCTCGTCGAACTGGTCAACCTCCGTGTCTCCCAGCTCAACGCCTGCGCGTTCTGCCTGGACCTGCACACCCGGGCGGCGCTGCGGGCGGGCGAGTCCACCCGGCGGCTGGCCGTGCTGGCCGCCTGGCGCGACACGGAACTGTTCAGCCCCCGGGAACGCGCGGCCCTCGCGCTCGCCGAGGCCACCACCCATCCCGCCGACGCCGCCGCGCAGACCGCCGCCTACGCCGACGCCCGTGCCGCGCTGACCGACGACGAGATCTCCGCGGTCATCTGGGTGGCGATCACCATGAACGCCTTCAACCGGGTCTCCGTCATGAGCAAGCACCCGGTGCGGGGCGAGGGCGCGGCCCCGCCGCGGTGACCCCCCACGGGCCCGGGGCCCCGGAAACCCGGGTGCGGTCGGCGTCCCGGCCGTGCCAGGATGACGGGGAAAGCGAGGTCTGCGTGGACGAGTTGGGGCGGTTCCGTCAGGCGCTGGTCGCCTGGGCGGCCGGTGGGACCGGAGCGGGCGCCGCCGCCGCGCGGGCGCGGGAGCTGGCCGGTCGCGGGGTGCGCACGGTCGTCCTCGTCGAAGGCGGCAGCGACCAGGCCGCGCTGGAGGCGCTGGCCGCGCGCCACGGCCGGGACCTCGCCGCGGAGGGCGTCGTGGTGGTGCCGCTCGGCGGCGCGACGAACATCGGGCGCTTCCTGGACGTGTGCGGTCCCGCGGGCCTCGGGCTTCCGCTGGCCGGGCTCTACGACATCGGCGAGGAGCGGCACTTCCGGCGCCACCTGGAGCGGGTCGGGCTCGGTTCCGGGCTCACGCAGGCCCAGTTGGAGGGGCTCGGGTTCCATGTGTGCGTCGCCGACCTGGAGGACGAGCTGATCCGCGCCGTCGGCGCCGAGGGCGTCCAGGACGTCATCGAGGCGCAGGGCGAGACGCGGCCCTTCCACACCTTCCAGAACCAGCCCGCCCAGCGGCAACGGCCCGTGGAGCACCAGCTGCGGCGCTTCCTGGGCACGCACAGCGGCCGCAAGGCGCTCTACGCGCGGGCCCTGGTCAGCCGGTTGGACCTGGGGCACGTCCCCCTGCCGCTGGAACGGCTGCTCACCCACGTCTGAGGCGCCGTGCCTGGCCAGGCGCATCGCCCAGTCCACACCGGGCCAGAAGGCCCTCACCCATTTCAAGATCACACGCCGGTGACCGCTGTCACCAACCTCCGTGGACAGAACGCCTAGGGCACGCGCTGCAGGACGAGCAGGGCGACGTCGTCCGTGCGCTGCCGGGTGGCGCTGGCCTTCTCCAGCAGGCCGTCGATCAGCTGGTCCAGGTCCGTGTGGTCGGTGTGGGCGAGGTGGTCGGCGAGCGCGGCGATGGAGTCGTCGAGGTCGACGCCGGGGGTCTCCACGAGTCCGTCCGTGTAGAGGGCGAGCAGCGTCCCCGGGGCCAGTGGGACCTCCGTCAGCGGGAAGTCGGCGTCGGGGTCGACACCGAGGAGCGGTCCCGGCGGCATGACGAGGGGCCGGGTGTCGCCGTCGGGCAGCCGTAGCAGCGGGGGCGGGTGACCGGCGCTGGCCAGCGTCACGCGTCCGCGCGCGAAGTCGAGGTGGGCGTAGAGGCAGCTGGTGAAGAGGTCCACGCCGAGGTCGGTCAGCAGCCGGTTGGCCGCGGCGAGGACCCGCGCGGGCGAGGTGCCGAGGGCGGCGTGGGCGTGGACGGCGGTGCGCACCTGCCCCATGAGGGCGGCGGCGGCCACGTTGTGGCCCTGGACGTCCCCGATGACGACCGCGGCGGCGGTGTCGCCGAGCCGGATGACGTCGTAGAAGTCGCCGCCGATGTCCATGCCGCGGGTGGCGGGCAGATAGCGGGCGGCGACCTTCAGGCCGGTCACCTCCGGCAGTACGTGCGGCAGCAGCGCCTGTTGCAACCCGTGGGCGAGGGCGTGCTTGGTGTCGTAGAGGCGGGCCCGGTCGAGCGCCTGGGCGATGAGCCCGGCGAGCGAGGTCAGGACGGCGCGTTCCTCGGCGGGGAACTCCCGGGGGTGGTCGTAGGACAGGACGCAGCAGCCGATGGGCTCGCCGGAAATGATCAGCGGCAGGAAGGCCCAGGCCTGTTTGTCGCCGCTGGCTCCCGGGGCCTGCGGGTAGAGGCGGCTCAGCTCCGCCGTGCTGGCGAAGAACGCGGGGATGCCGCTGGCGAGGGTGCGTCCGGCCGGGGTGAGGTCGGTGTCGACGGGGAGTCCGTCGAGGTGTTCGACGGCCTCGGGCGTGTAGCCGCGGTGGCCGGTGATCCACAGGCGACCCGCGTCGGCGATGGAGAGGACCAGGCCCTGCGCGCCGAAGGCGGGCATGATCTGGTCGGCGATCAGTTCGATGACGTCCTGCACGCCGACGACCTCGGTCAGCGCGGAGGCCAGGTGCACGAGCTGGTAGAGCTGCCCCGCACGGGCCGGGACGGCGGCGTCCGTGCCCCGCGCCCCGACCACCCCTCGCGCGGCCTCCCCCGCCTCGCGCGGCGCCGTCAGCAGTCGCGGCAGGACGCCGATGGGTGCCATCCGTACGCTGATGCCGCTGGAGTCGGGGAAGAGGTGGAACTCCAGCCACTGGTCGGGGGGCCGGCAGGCGGTGAACGACACGGGTTCGCGGCTGATGACGGCAGCCCGGTAGCGGTCCTCGTAGAGGGGGTCGTCGAGCCAGCGCACGGACTGCCACGGCAGGGTGCCCAGCAGCTCACCGGCCTCGCGGCCGAGCAGTTCGCAGGCGCCTGAGCTGACGTAGGTGAAGTGTCCCTCCAGGTCCAGCGCGCAGCTGCCGCCCGGCAGGCGCTCCACGAAGTCGGCCGCGGCCAGCGCCGGGCTGACGGCCGGGTGGGCGGTGGCCGGGGCGACGACGCGTGGACCGGTGGCGGACCACCGGGGCGGGCCCGGCTCGGGGGCCTCCTCCAGCAGCCGGGCGAGGCGGCGGCAGCGGGACATGATGTGACCGCGTTCCCTGCCGGTCATGTACGGCGGCCGGGCGGCGGGCCAGAGCAGGAGGAGCGCGCCCCAGCGCCGGATGCCGGAGACCGGTGCGGCGGCCATCGTCAGCGGGTAGGGCAGCGCCATCGCGGTGCGCGGGTAGCGGTGGGCGATCTCCTCCTGGCCGCCCAGCCAGATCAGCCGGTTCTCGCGGACGGCGTCGGCCACCGGTGCCGGGGCGGTCAGCGACACCCGCGCCCAGGGCGCGGCCAGCTCGACCGAGGCCCCGCTGAGGACTTCGAGGCGCAGGAGCTGCTGGTCGGCGTCGAGGAGGTACAGGACGCCGATGGACGCGCCGGTGCGGCGGACCGTCTCCGCGAACGCGGCGTCCAGCGCGTCCCGCGCGGGTGTCGCGTCGCCCGTGCTGGTCACCCGGCACCTCCAGGGTCGCGGGCGGGGGCCCGGACGGCCGCGCACGCGCTCCGCGCCTACCCGGCCTCTCCCATAGGGCGACGCTACGCCTCCGCGGCAGACGGGGCACGTCGTCCCGGGCGGCGCCGACCCGGCTGGCGTGGACGAAGGCGCGTCCGGGTCCCGGCCGGGAGGAAGAGAGGGAGGGCTGTCCGGCCCCCTTCCCGGTGCCCGGACAGCCCCTGGCGGCGGTGGGGCGACCGGCGAATGCTGGAAGGAGGGACAGCCCCACGCCCGAAGGGAGGGGTCCCGTGAACACCAAGACCGTGCCCCCGGCGGCACCGCGCGTCCACCCGGCCCGGCTGACCGCGGCGCTCGACGAACCGCTGAACCGCTGGCTGTGGCTGGTGAAGTGGCTGCTCGTCGTCCCGCACTACGTCATCCTGCTGTTCCTGTGGGTGGCGTTCGTGGCGACGAGTGTGGTGGCCTTCTTCGCGATCCTCTTCACCGGCCGCTACCCCCGGCCGCTGTTCGACTTCAACACCGGCGTGCTGCGGTGGAGCTGGCGCGTCGCCTACTACGCGTACGGCGCCCTGGGCACCGACCGCTACCCGCCGTTCACCCTCGCCGACGTCCCCGACTACCCGGCCCACTGGGACCTGGAGTACCCGGGGACGCTGTCGCGGGGGCTCGTGCTGGTGAAGTGGTGGCTGCTGGCGATCCCGCACTACGTGGTCCTGGGCTTCCTGGTCGGCGGTGCCGGCGAGGTCTGGCTGTCCTGCGGCCTGATCGGGCTGCTCGTCCTCTTCGCGGGCGTCGCCCTGGCCGTCACCGGACGCTATCCGCGCAGCCTGTTCGACCTGGTGCTCGGGTTGGACCGCTGGGTGCTGCGGGTGGCCGCCTACGCCGCCCTCCTCACCGACGTCTACCCGCCCTTCCGCCTCGACCAGGGCGGCGAGGAGCCCGGCACGGTGTCCTGAGGACTGTCAGGCTCCCGTCACGAATGCCACGGGTGCGTCGCACGGGTCACCGGTGGGCGGCGGCCCGGAGGCGGCTCGGCACGGGGGTGGACCTCGCGCTGTCAGCCGGGTTGGCCTGGCCGTACACTGCCCATCCACGGGGGCGTGGGCGCGTATGACAGCAGTTGACCGGGGGGAGCCACCATGTCAGGGAACCCGTACGACGGGGGCAGTGGATACGTCGTGCCGCCGATACCGCCGATACCGCCGATGCCGCCGGGCCCGCCGCCCGCGCCGCCGGACGGGCTGCGCGCCCTGGCCGTCGCCCTGCTGAACCTCAGCGGCCTCGGTCTCGGCTACGCGCTGGCGCGCCGCTGGCTCGCGACCGCCGTGTGCTGGGCGGCCACCGCCGTCCTGCTGTTCGTGGCGCTCCCCGCCGACGCGGACGGCGTCCCGTCCCTCGCGCTCGGCTGCTACCTCGCGTTCCTGGTGCTGGCGGCCGTCCACGGGGCGGTGACCGGTCTGCGCAGGCCGCTGGTGTGGCCGGGGAACCGACCCGTCGCGCTGGTGCTCGGCGTGGCCCTGCTCGCCGTGCCGGCCGGTGGCGCCGTGCTGTACGACGACGCGCGCGACGAGGCCGTCGAGCGGATGCTGCTGGAGCGGCTGGCGGAGGCGGACCGGTTGGTGGCGGCGGCCGGGAAGCAGTCCTGGAGCAGCGCCGAGCCCGACTACCGCGAGGCGCTGGCCGCCTACCGCGACCTCAGCACCGAGCACGGCGGCTCCCGCGCGGCCCGGCAGGTCCCGGACCGGATGCGGACGTACTACTCGACGGTCGGCGCGGCGTACGAGGACGAGGACTACTGTCGCGCCGTCGAACCCCTGAAGTACTTGCGCGACGTGCCGGACCGGATGCCCGACGACGACCTCGGTCCGCTGGTGACCTGGCCCGACGACCGGCTGGCCACCTCGCTGTACGAGTGCGGCGCGGGCAGGCTGACGGGCGGGCAGTCCGACTGGACGACGTCGTTCGGCCAGCTGCTGAGCACGTTCCCGGAGTCGGAGCAGGCCGGGAAGGTGGCGCCCGCCGTGAAGTCCGCGGTCGACGGCGCCGCGAAGGGCCTGCGCGGCGACGAGCCCTGCGCCGCCATGGAGGACCTGCGGTCCCTGAGTTCCCGTATCTCCGAGCTGTCGGACAACGCGAGCACCACGGAGCAGGCGCTCAGCGAGGAGGCCGACCGGGCCGACGGGCGGGCCGACTCGGGCGCCTACGCGTGCGGCATCGACCAGTACCGGGACGGTGACTTCGAGGACGCGCAGGCCACGATGGAACAGTTCGTGGCCGACAACAAGAACGACAAGAACCGCGACCGGGCGCGGAAGGTCGCCATCGCGGCGGAGGTCGCCCAGACGGTTCCGGCCGCCGGGAAGCGGCTGCCGACGACCGCGTCCGGCGGCAGCATCTCGGTCACCGTCAAGAACGACAGCCCCGACGAGATCCGCGTCCTCTACACGGGCCCCGTCACCGGCAGCTTCACCCTCAAGGCGTGCGGCGGCTGTGACGCGTACCCGCTGGCCAGCACCATCGGCGGCGTCTTCAAGCCGTGCAGCGACAGCGGCAGGAACTACCCGCAGAAGACGATCAGCCTGCCGGTCGGCACCACGTACTTCGTGCACAAGCCGCTCGGCGACAGCCTCTCGTCGCCCGCCTCGGACACCGCGAAGCTGGAGTCGGGGTACGTCTACACGGAGTGCGCCTACACGACGGAGTCCCTCGGCACGGGGCTGTGACCCGCGCCCGCTGACCCGTCAGGGGGTCTGACCGCAGCCGCCCGGACCGGTGCCGCACGCGCCGGGCCGGGCGTCCAGCGGGACGCCGTTGGCGCGCAGCACGCCGCGGAGGTCCAGGATCAGCGGAAACACCTCGTGGTTGTGGTCCCCGCCCTGCTCGTCCCACGCCCGCTGCTCCGCCTCGACGGCCATCCGGTCCTCGGCGAACACCCGCTCGGTGAAGCGGCGGATGAGCGGCCACGCCAGGGCGAGGGCGCCGGGCACCCGGGGTCTGGCGATCATCAGCAGTCCGTAGGCCCGGGAGCGGCGCTGTTCGGCGTCCTCGGGGACGTACGCGGTCCAGAGCCGGAAGGCGGGGCGCTCGGCGCCCTCGGGCACCAGGTCGAGGGTCTGGTACGGGTACTCGGTGCGGATGGTCAGGACGTCGCCGGAGTCGCTGCCGCGGACGCCCCCGGCGGCGAGCAGGCTGGCGCCGCGGTCGGTCCGGCCCCCGGTGTGGGTGAAGAGGTAGCGGGCCTCGACCGACGTCGCGCCGGTCCGGTAGCCCAGCAGCTCGGGGTGGATCCTGCCGACCACGCCGCGGTGCAGGAACTGGTGGTTCATGTCGAGCAGGTTCTCGTGCAGGAAGGAGTAGTGGCAGCGGACCGTCCGGGAGAACGTCATGGTCCGGTGCGCCGGCGAGTGGAAGGCGGGCAACCAGGGCGGCTCGGTGGCCTCCGCCTTCGCCGGGTCGCCGGGGAAGACGAACACCAGGCCGTACGCCTCGCGGACGGGGTAGCCGCGCACCCCGCGCGGCGGCCGGGCGTCGCCCTTGGCCAGGTAGGGGATCTGCGAGATCCGGCCGTCGCCGCGGTACGCCCAGGCGTGGTAGCAGCAGCGGAGGGTCTCGCCCTCCACGACGCCCATGCTCAGCGGCACCTGCCGGTGGGCGCACCGGTCCTCCAGCGCGTGGACGACGCCGCTCTCCGTGCGGAACAGGGCGATGCGCTCCCCGGCGAACACGGCCGCCCGTACCCGTCCGTGGCGCACGCTCCGCGACCGGGCGAGGGGGTACCAGTGGTCCGGGTCCAGGCCGACCCGCCGCAGGTCGGCCGCGCCGGACTCGGGGTCGCGGCGCGGCGCGGGCCGACCGCTCCCGGCGTCGGTGACGGTCCCGGCGGCCCCGTCGGGCTCGGTCTCGGCCATGACTCGCTCCCTCGCGTGTGGGGACAGCACCCCCACCCTGCGGGCCGCGCCCGCCCCGCGCCCCGTCGAGCACCTCCGGACGGGTGAGTCGCGCCCCTTTCAGCCGACGTGCAGGACGCGGTAGCGGTCGGGCGCCGCCGGGTCCCGGTCCACGACCTGGACGGGCGTCCCGGCCCACTGCCAGACGCCGCTGCCCGGTGGGCGCGAGAACGCGATCCGCCCGCGGGTGCCGTCCACGGCGACCGACGGCCAGGCTTCCGCGACCCGCGTCCGTTCCGTGCCGTGGGAGCGCAGCACCTCGGCGAGTACGGCGATCGTGTCGTACCCCTCGAAGGCGACGAACGAGGGGGCCGCGCCGAGCCGTTCCCGCAGGTCCGTCGCGACGCGGGCGCCGAGCGGGGTGAGGTGGTCGGGCAGGTAGCGCAGGAACGGGATCCCGGCGCCGTCCGCGCCCAGTTCCGTCGCCCAGGCCGCGAACTCCGGCTGCCCGGCCGGAGCGCCGACCAGGACCTCGGCGAGGCGCGGGTCCCGCCGTACGGCCCGCACGAGCGGCACCGCGGGCTCCGGGTGGCCGACCAGGAGGAGCAGGGCGGTCGCGCGGTGGGCGAGGAGCGCGTCGCGGACGGCGGCGGGGGTGAGCGCGGTCGTGTCGAGTGCGGTGACGGTGCCGCCGTGCCGGGTCAGGTGCTCCCGCAGGAGGCGGGTGCCGGACTCCCAGTAGACGCTCGGCTGGGTGGCCACGGCGATCCGGCGGTGGCCCGCGGTGAGCAGGAAGTCGGCGTAGGTCCGCCAGCCGCGGGACTGCGGCGGGCAGAGGCGCGCGACCCACCGCGTCGGCCGCTCGGTGAGCGTGTCGAGCACCGCGGAGGAGCAGAGGTAGGGCAGCCCGAGGGCGTCGGCCCTGGTGGCGGCGGAGCGGGCGACGACGCTGTGGTACTCCCCCGCCAGCGCGGTCACGCCCAGGGCGGCCAGCTCGTCGACGGCCGCCACGGCCCGTCCCGGGTCGGCCGCGGTGTCCCGCACCAGCAGTTCGAGGGGCCGTCCGGCGATCCCGTCCGCCGCGTTGACGTCGTGGACGGCCCGTTCGAGTCCGGCGAGCAGGTGGTGGCCCGCCTCGGTCCAGCCGGGGCGGGTGAGTGGGGCGAGGGCGCCGACGCGGACCGGCGCGGGCGTGCTCATGCGGTGTCCGTCCGGTGCGGGCGGCGTACGTACACCCCGGCCCTGGCCGCCGCCGCGGCGGCCTCGGCGGCGCGGTCGGCGGTGGCCTCGTCCAGGGGGGCGCCGGTGGTGAGGAGCCGGTAGTACAGGGGTGCGGAGACGGCGCGGATCACCTCGCGGGCGTCGGTGCCCTCGGGGGCCTCGCCGCGGACGACGGCCTGCTGGACGCAGGGCGCCCACTCCGCGACCCGGATCTCGTAGAAGCGGTGCAGGGCCTCGGCGGTCCTGGCCTCGCAGGTGGCGGCGGCGATGACGGCCTTGAACAGGGCGCCCTGCCGGGGGTCGGCCAGGGTGCGCCGTACGAGTCGGGCGTTGGCCCTGAGGTCGCCGAGCAGGGAGCCGGTCTCGGTGCGGGGCAGCGACTGTTCGGCCATGTCGGTCAGCAGGTCGGCGACGAGGCCGGTGACCGTGCCCCAGCGCCGGTAGACGGTCGTCTTGCCGACGTCGGCGCGGCGCGCGATGTCGGCGAGGTCCAGCCGGGCGAAGCCGCCCTCGGCCAGGGTGTCACCGGCCGCCTGGAGCACCGCGGCGCGCACCCGCGCCGTGCGCCCGCCGGGCCGGACGGTCCCCGGTTCCGTATCTCCCACTGCCCCTCACTCCCGGGTCCGTAACGGGACCCCAGTTTCGTTTACGGTCAACTCCTGCTAAGTTTCCCAGGGAACACCTTAACGGAACCACAGGTCCGTTAGTACCCCCTGTCAATGAGCAGACCGAGGAGTGGTCATGGAATACAGACGGCTGGGCACGTCCGGGCTCAAGGTGCCCGCGCTGAGCTTCGGCGCCGGGACCTTCGGCGGCCGGGGACCGCTGTTCGGCGCCTGGGGCACCACCGACGTGCGCGAGGCGCGGCGGCTCGTCGACATCTGCCTGGACGCCGGGATCACCATGTTCGACACCGCGGACGTCTACTCCGGGGGTGCCTCCGAGGAGGTGCTGGGCGCCGCGCTCAAGGGGCGCCGGGACCAGGTGCTCGTCTCCACCAAGACCAGCCTGCCCACGGGCGACGGGCCGAACGACGCGGGCTCCTCGCGGTCCCGGCTGATCCGCGCCTGCGAGGACGCGCTGCGCAGGCTCGGCACCGACCACATCGACCTGTTCCAGCTGCACGCCTTCGACGCCGGGACACCGGTCGAGGAGGTGCTGGCCACGCTGGACGACCTGGTGCGCGCGGGGAAGGTCCGCTACCTCGGCGTCTCCAACTTCTCCGGCTGGCAGACGATGAAGTCCCTGGCGGTCGCGGAGCGGTACGGGCGTCCGCGCTACGTCGCCCACCAGGTCTACTACTCCCTGGTCGGCCGGGACTACGAGTGGGAGCTGATGCCCCTCGGGCTCGACCAGGGCCTCGGCGCGGTCGTGTGGAGCCCGCTGGGCTGGGGCCGGCTCACCGGCAAGGTGCGCCGGGGCCGGCCGCTGCCGGTCGGCAGCCGACTGCACGCCACCGCCGACTACGGCCCGCCGGTCGAGGACGCGCACCTGTACCGGGTGGTCGACGCCCTCGACGAGATCGCCGGGGAGACCGGCCGGGCCGTCCCGCAGATCGCCCTGAACTGGCTGCTCCGGCGGCCGACCGTCTCCTCCGTCATCATCGGCGCCCGCAACGAGGAGCAGCTCCGGCAGAACCTCGGCGCCGTGGGCTGGGCGCTGACGCCGGAGCAGGTGGCGCGGCTCGACGCGGCGAGCGCCAGGCCCGCGCCGTACCCGCACTTCCCCTACCAGCGCCAGGAGGGCTTCGCCCGGCTCAGCCCGCCGGTGGTCTGAGGCGTCGGTCCGGGCGGCGGCGGGCGGTGCCCGGACCGGCGGGCGGGTCCGGTCAGACGCGCAGCCAGACCGCCGTGTCCCGCGGCAGCAGCCCGTCCGGACCGAGCGGACCGCTGGTCAGCAGCACGCGCTGGTGGGCGGGGAGGGCCGTCGGGCGGTCCGCGAGGTTGACGACGCAGACCAGGCCGTCGCCGCGGGCGAAGGCCAGGACGCCGTCGTCGGACGGCAGCCAGGTCAGCGGGCCGTCACCGAAGCCCCGGCCGGAGCGGCGCAGCGTCAGCGCCTCCCGGTAGAGCGCCAGCATGGAGCCCGGGTCGGCGCACTGCCGGTCCACGGCGTACGCGGCCCAGTCGGCGGGTTGCGGCAGCCAGGTCTGCGCCGCCGGGGAGAAGCCGTACGACGGCGCCTCCGCCGTCCAGGGCAACGGCACCCGGCAGCCGTCCCGGCCGGGGTCGGTGCCCCCGGAGCGGAAGTGCATGGGGTCCTCGATGCGGTCCAGCGGTATCTCCACCTCGGGCAGGCCCAGTTCCTCGCCCTGGTACAGGTACACCGAGCCGGGCAGGGCGAGGGTGAGCAGGGCGGCGGCGCGGGCGCGGCGGGTGCCGAGCGCCAGGTCGGTGGGGGTGCCGAAGGCCTTCGTGGCGAAGTCGAAGGCGGTGTCGGTACGGCCGTAGCGGGTGACCGTGCGGGTGACGTCGTGGTTGCACAGCACCCAGGTGGCGGGGGCGCCCACGGGGGCGTGTTCGGCGAGGGTGGCGTCGATGGCGCCGCGCAGTCTCCCGGCCTCCCAGGGGCAGGTGAGGAAGGTGAAGTTGAAGGCGGTGTGGAGTTCGTCGGGGCGTAGGTAGCGGGCGAAGCGTTCGGCGTCGGGGAGCCAGACCTCGCCGACGAACATGGCGCCGTACGCGTCGGCGATGGACCGCCAGGCGCGGTAGATGTCGTGGAGTCCGTCCTGGTCGATGTAGGGGTGGGGGTCCACCCCCTCCTGGAAGTCGGCGAGCGCGGGGTCCTTGACGAGCAGGGCGGCGGAGTCGACGCGGACGCCCGCGACGCCGCGCTCGAACCAGAAGCGCAGGACGTCCTCGTGTTCCTGGCGGACCGCCGGGTGCGCCCAGTTGAGGTCGGGCTGCTCGGGGGTGAACAGGTGGAGGTACCACTCGCCGTCGGGAACGCGGGTCCAGGTGCGGCCGGAGAACTGCGACGGCCAGTCGTTGGGCGGGAGTTCGCCCTGCGCGCCGCGGCCGGGCCGGAAGTGGAACAGCTCTCTTTCGGGGCTGCCGGGGCCCGCCTCCAGGGCGGCGCGGAACCAGCGGTGCTGGTCGGAGACGTGGTTGGGGACGATGTCGACGATGACGCGGATGCCGAGTCCGGCGGCCTCGGCGATGAGCTTCTCGGCCTCGGCGAGGGTGCCGAAGGCGGGGTCGATCACGCGGTAGTCGGCGACGTCGTAGCCGCCGTCGACCAGGGGCGAGGCGTACCAGGGGGTGAACCAGACGGCGTCGACGCCGAGTTCCGCGAGGTAGGGCAGTCTCGCCCGGACCCCCGCGAGGTCCCCGGTGCCGTCGCCGTCGCCGTCGGCGAAGCTGCGGGGGTACACCTGGTAGATGACGGCGTCGCGCCACCAGTCGTCGGTGCGGGGCGAGTGAGGGGCTGCCACGTGTGGGTCCTTTCGGGCAGGGTGGGTCGTCGGATGGACTGCGAGGAGGGGGTGCCGCGTCAGCCCTTGAGGCCGCCCGCCGTGAGGCCGCTCATGATGTTCCGCTGGAAGACCAGGAAGATCAGCAGCGTCGGCAGGGAGGCGATCGTCAGGGCGGCGATCAGGACGTTGACGGGGACGCCGTTGGAGAGCGAGTAGATGCCCACGTTGAGGGTCTGCTTCGCCGGGTCGGGCAGGGTGAGCATCGGCCAGAGGAAGTCCTTCCAGACCCCGACGACCGCGAAGATCGACACCACGCCGAGGATCGGCCGGGAGATCGGCAGCACGATCGACCACAGGACGCGCGTCGGGGAGGCGCCGTCCATGGCGGCGGCGTCGAGGAGTTCCTTCGGGATGGAGTCGAAGAACCGCTTCAGCAGGAAGATGTTGAAGGCGTTGGTGACCGAGGGCAGCCAGATCGCCCACGGCGTGTTCAGCAGGTTCCGCTCCACGATCGGCACGTCGAGGACGGTCAGGTACTGCGGTACGACGAGCACGGTCGCCGGGATCATCAGCGTGGCGAGCATCATGCCGAGGATGGCCTTGCCGAGGACGGGCCGGAGCCGGGAGAGGGAGTACGCGGCGGCGACGTCCAGGACGAGTTGGAAGGCGAGCGCGCCGAGGGCGTAGTACAGGGTGTTGAACAGCAGGCTGGCCAGGTCCATGACGTCCCAGGCGCGGCTGTAGTTCTCCGGGGTGAAGGAGCCCGGTACCAGCGTCGGCGGGGTCTGGATGACCTCCTGGGTGTCCTTGAAGCCGCTGGAGACCATCCAGTACAGGGGGCCGAGGAAGGCCAGGGTGAACAGGCCGACGACGACGGTGAAGACGGTCCAGTAGAGGAGCTTGCCGCGCGGGCGGGCGAGTCGGGCCGGTGAGACGAGTGTGCGTGTGGACATGCCGGTCTCCCTCGCGTCAGGCGTCCTCGGCGCGGCTGAGCTTCACGTACGCCGCCGAGAAACCGGCGAGCAGGACGAGGAGCAGCAGGCCGAGCGCCGCCGCGGCACCGTAGTTGTTGAAGTTGAAGGCGTACTGGTAGATCAGGTAGACGACGGTGGTGGTCGAGCCCTCGGGACCGGCGCCGCCGGTGAGCAGGAACGGTTCGACGAAGACCTGCATGGTCGCGATGACCTGCATCAGCAGCATCAGGGAGAGGATCAGGCGGGTCTGCGGGATGGTGACGTGCCAGATCTTGCGGAGGAGTCCGGCGCCGTCGAGTTCGGCGGCCTCGTACAGCTCGCCGGGGATGCCCTGGAGCGCGGCGAGGTAGATGAGGGCGGCGCCGCCCATGTTCATCCAGGTCGAGGCGATGACGACGGAGAGCATCGACAGGTCGGGGTCCTGGAGCCACTGCTGTTCGGGCAGGTGCAGCGAGGTCAGGAGTTCGTTGAGGAGGCCGTAGCCGGGGTCGTAGAGGTACTTGAAGAGCAGCACGGAGGCGACCGGCGGCAGCATCACCGGCAGGTAGACCAGCAGGCGCAGGTAGCCCTGGCCGTGCTGGAACTCGTTGATGACGATCGCGACGACGAACGGGACGACGAAGCCGAGGAGCAGCGCGAGGACGGTGTAGAGGAGCGTGTTGCGCCACGCCTGCCAGAAGGCGGGGTCGTTGTAGACGGTGGTGAGGTTGTCCAGGCCGACCCAGGTGGTCTCGCCGCCCTCGGTCTTCTGGAAGGCGAGGAGGAACTCCCTGACCATCGGGTACCAGGAGAACAGCGCGAAGCAGACGACCGCGCCGATGAGGAAGCCGTGGGCGGTGAGGTTGCGCCGCAGCCCGGTGCCGAACCGGCCCCCCGGTGGCGGTACGGGTGTCTTGTGCAGTGGCGGGCGGCGGGCTGGGTCCGCCGTTGTCGGGGTGAGGCTGGGGGCCGACATCGTCGCTCCTCGGTACTGGTCTGCCGGATGGTGTGCCGGACGGCGCTCCCCGGCGTGGGCGGGCCGGTGCGCCCGCCCGCGCCGGGAGGAGGTCACTGGTTCGCGAGGACCTGGTTGACCTGTGCCTCGGCCGTGTCGAGGAGCTTGTCGATGTCGGTGTCCTCGTTGGTGAGCACCCCGGACATCACGTTGTCGAGGACCTTGTAGACCTCCTGGGCCTTCGGCGGCTCGGCCTTGCCCGGGACCGGGTTGTCCATGAACGTCTTGAAGTTGGCGACCGGCATGGTGGCGTGGGTGACGCGGGCGGCGTCGTCCTTCTCCTTGGACTCGCCGAGCCAGAAGTTGGGCTGCGGGATGCCGACCGGGAGCTTGTCGGCCTTGGTGCGGGCCCAGTCGAACTGGCCCTTGCCGACGGTGAGGTTCTTGAAGTTCAGCCAGGCGATCGCGGCCTTGATCTTGTCGGACGAGATGCCCTTCTTGATCATGTAGTTGTTGCCGCCGGCCAGGGTGTTCCGCTCGCCGGGTATCGGCCCCATGCCGAAGTTCTGGTACTCGGCGCCGAGTTGCTGGACCATGTACGCGATGTCGTCGGGGGCGGCGAGGAACATGCCGAGCTTGTCGGTGGCGATCTGCTTCTGGAGGTCGCCCCACTTCAGCAGCTGGGTCTTGCCCATGCTGTCGTCCTCCCAGCGCATGGCGTGGAGGTTCTCGACGACCTGGCGGCCGGTCTCGTTGTTGAACGCCGCCCTGGTGCCGCTGGTGTCGACGACGTCGCCGCCCAGGCTGTACATGTGGGCGGTGAAGTGCCAGCCGCCGGTGTTCGCGGCGCTGTACTCGCCGAAGCCCGCGACGCCGTCACCGAGACCGGCGATCTTCCTGGCGGCGGCGCGCACCTCCTCCCAGGTGCGCGGCGGGGCGTCGGGGTCGAGTCCGGCCTGCTGGAACAGCTTGCGGTTGATGAGCAGGCCCATCGTGTAGTTGCTGGTGGGCAGGCCGTACAGCTTGCCGTCCTGCTTGAGCGAGCCGAGGACGCCCGGGTCGATGTCCTTCAGCGCGGGGACCGTCTTGTCGTTGACGTAGGCCGTGATGTCCTCCGCGCCGTCCTCGGAGAGGACCTGCGGCAGGTCGGTGAAGTACGTGTAGAACACGTCGGGCTGGGACCTGGCCTTGAGCATCGCGGTGAAGCGCGGCGGCTCCAGGCACTGGCCCGGGGTGGAGCGGCCCTCGATGGTGACGTTCGGGTACGTCTTGTTGAACTCGGCGACGTCCTCCTGCCACTCCTTCAGCTCGGCCGCCTTCGCCTTGGGCGGCATACAGTCGATGGTGATCGTGACCTTGGTCTTCGGGTCCAGCGGCGCGGCCGGATTCGAGTCGCCGCCCCCTTCCGAACCACCGGCGCCGTCGTCGCTGCTGCTCGTGCCGCAGGCGGCGAGAGCGGTCAGCGTGAGCGCGGAGAGGAGGGCGACCGCGCTGGCGCGGCGGGAACGGCGGAACCGGGCAGTTCTCATGGCTGGACCCCTTCGGGCATGAACGTGGAGGTCGCCCCACCGCCGATGCGTTGTGGGGCGTCGCACACTCAACCACCACCGACAAGCGGGCGCAAGATATCGCGCAGACTCTGTAATTGATTGACAAGGGGAAGAGAAAAGGCCGGTGCGAGCCGCATACACGGCTTGCACCGGCCCGCCCGGGACTCTTCGGCCTACGGGTTGATGTTGATCTTGAAAGTGGACGTGGTGTTGCGCACGTCCACGGCGTTGCCGCTCAGCTCCAGCCCGTTGAAGGTCACCTCACCGACCGCGGGCCCCTGCCCCGCCTCGGGCATCTCGTTGGCCCACAGACCGAAGCCTGACCTGGCGTCGTAGGCGTCCCCGCTCCTGCGGGCGCCCGTGACGGAGACGTCCGTGAAGACGGTGTCCCTGATCGGGTACTGGGGCTGGCCGCCCACGTAGTTGGTCTGGAACATCACCCCGCTGTAGGTGGGGTCGACGATGTCCACGTGGTTCACCCTGATGCCCTGGAACACCTTGGACGCGGAGAACAGCCAGATGCCGGGGAAGGTCTGCGCGCCCCAGAAGTGGCCGCCCGCGCGGACGACGGAGACGTTCTCGATGGTCGTCGGCTCGGTCCCGAAGCCGTTCATCGGGTAGCCGAAGTCCAGGGAGGAGATGGTGATCCCCGAGTAGACGAGCGTGTCCGCGATATGGATGTTGCGGAAGGTGTTGCGGTAGCCGCCGTACACGGCCACGCCCGCGGCCCGCCAGGTCAGGGTGGAGGTCAGGTTCTCGTAGACGTTGTCCTTCATGTCGGCGCCGCCCGCGTCGATCGCCGAGAACAGCGCGAAGCTGTCGTCGCCGGTGGCGCGCGCGTCGTTGTTGGTCACGAGGTTGTCCGTGGAGCCGTTGGTCATGTTGACGCCGTCGGCGAACATGTTCCGGATCCGGGAGTTCCTGATCGTGATCCGGTCGGTGTTGGCGCCCCAGTAGAGGCACACCATGTGCTCGTTCCAGATGTCGTCGATGACGATGTCCGACACGTTGGCGAAGTCGAACACCTTGCCGGGGCCGTCGATGCGCGAGGTGTAGTTGCCGAAGTAGGCGAACCCCTTGAACAGCGACCCCTTGGCCGTGCCGTCCGCGCGGAAGCCGACGTCGGTGTTGTCCTGCGTCGACGGCGCGTGGAACCGGGTGTACCAGGGCCCGGCGCCGACCACCTTGACGGCCTTGCCGTACACCTGGAACTTGCTCGACGTCTGGTAGTCGCCGGGCGGCAGGTAGACGCCGACGAGCGTGCCCGTGGTGTCCATCCGCACCCGGTCCAGGGCGTCCTGCACGGCCTGGTGCGTGAACCCGTTCGGCACGGTGTACGTCGCCGGGTCGGGGTTGGCGACCGGCGCGACCTGCTCCAGGTTGACGAAGTCGATCGCGTACGTGGAGGTGTTCGCGGCGTCCTTCTGGAGCCGGATCCTGCTGCCCGCCGGGACGGTCTCGCCCAGCATCAGGTGCGCCTCGTCGTAGATGTGCCGCGGGGCGCCGGAGCCCGGGGAGTTGCCGGGCGACGCCTCGGCGCCGTACAGCCAGGCGTACTTCGAGGTCAGTGGCAGCGCCTTCCTGAAGACGCCGTCGACGTAGACGTTGATCGTGGAGTCGATGCCCCCGCCGCCGGGCGCGTCGGGGAGGGAGAAGCGGGTCACCAGGGTGTTGGTGGGGGCTCGGGTGGTGAACTCGACGTACTCCCCCGTCGCGTCCAGGCTGACGGCCTTGCGGCCGGACGCCTCGCCCGCGATGTCGCCCACGGTGCGGTTGGGTCCGGCGACGGTGGCGCCGCCTCCGGTGGTGCCGTCCTCGGCCTCGTACATGTCGTACGGCATGTTGGCGCCGCGGCCGACGAACAGCGGCTGGGTGGTGGTGTTGTTCTCCCGCTTGACCGGCACCTCGTTGGCGTCGGGGGCCACCACGACCTTGACGGTGTACGAGCCGTTCGCCGCCGTCCACGGGCCGAGGCCCACCTCGGCCGAGGCGCCCGCGGCGAGACTGCCGGAGTGCTCGCCGGTCAGGGTGCGGACCACGGCTCCCTTGGAGTCGGTCAGCGTGAGGGTGACGCCGTGGGCGCCCGCCGCGCTGGCCCTGGTGCCCTCGTTCTTCAGCCGCACCTTGAAGGTGACGGCGTCCCCGGCCGTCGGGCTGGACGGCGTGGTGGTCACCGCCGTGGCGACCAGGTCGGAGCTGTCGACGGGCTTGACGACCAGCGAGGTGGAACGGGTGTGGGTGTTGTTGGTCTCGTTCTGCTCGGTGACCTCCTCGGCGGCGTCCGCGACGGCGCTGAGCTGGTACGTTCCCGCCGCGCGCGCCCCGAGGGAGGCGGTGACGGTGGTCTGCGCGCCGGCCGCGAGGGCGCCGACCGCCGCGGTGGCGACCTCGGTGCCGCCCAGGCGGACGGCCACGCGGCTCGCCGGGGCGGCGGCCGGGCCGGAGTTGCGGACGGTGGCCGAGACGCTGATCTCGTCCGACTCCACCGGATCGGCGGGCGACACGGTCAGGCCGGTCACCTCCAGGTCCGGGTTGGGCGCCGGGACCCCGACCACCTGGAACTCGGCGAGCTGCCCGGCCGGGGCGCCGGAGTTGGCGGTGAACCTCAACCGCACGTCGGCCGCCCGGCCGGAGACCGGCACGGTGACGGTGTTGCCGTCGGCCGGGTCGAAGCGGTAGCTCTTCGCGGCGACCAGCGAGGTGAAGTCCTGCGCGTCCTGGTCGCGGCCCAGGACCTCGACGGTCTGGTTCCGGGCCGACCAGGCGGCGTCCGGGTTCAGCCTCAGCACCAGCCGGTCGAGGTCGGCGTCGGCGCCCAGTCTGACGGTGAGGGTGTTCGGGTAGCTGCCGCCCGCGCCCTCCCAGTACGTCGACACGTCGTTGTCGTTGGCGTTCCGCGCGACGTAGGTGTGCACCACGGAGGAGGCGTCGATCGGCTTGCCGACGGCCAGGTCGGAGCCCCCGCCGCCGCTGCCGGTGCGGGTGACGCTGTTGCTGGGCGGTGAGGTGTTGCCCGCCGCGTCCTTCGCCCGCACCTGGTAGGTGACGGTGCTCGTCGCGGGCTGGGTGTCGGTGTACGTGGTGGCGTCGCCGCCGACGCTGGCGCGCAGGGTGTTGTTGGCGTAGACGTCGTACGCGGTGACGCCCCGGTTGTCGGAGGCGGCGGTCCAGGTCAGCTTGATCCTGCCGTCGCCGGGTTCGGTGAGGGCGAGGTCCGCCGGTGCGGTCGGGGCCTGGGTGTCGCCGTCGTCGGCGGCGCGGGTGACGGTGTTGCTGTTGGCGGACTGGTTCCCGGCGGCGTCCCTGGCCCGCACGTAGTAGGAGACGGTCTGGTCGGCGGGCCGGGTGTCGGTGAAGGTCGTGACGTCACCGGCGACGCTGGTCAGCAGCGACCCGCCCGCGTAGATGTCGTAGCCGGTCACGCCGACGTTGTCGGTGGCCGCGTTCCAGGTCAGCCGGATCTGCCCGGTGCCGGGTTCGGTGAGCGCCAGACCGGCGGGGGCGCTGGGCGCCTGGGTGTCGCCGGTCGCGGGGCCGTAGACCTCCAGTTCGGAGATCTGGGCGGCGTTCTGCACGGAGTTCGCCGTGACCAGCACCCGTAGGTAGCGGGTGGTGGTGGCGTCGAAGGCGACCGTGGCCGTGTGGTCGCTCGCGGCGTCGAAGGTGTAGGCGCGGGAGGCCGTCAGATCGGTGAAGTCCGTGCCGTTGGCACTGCCCTGGACCTTCAGTGTCTGGCTGCGCGCCTCCCAGGTGCCCGGCAGCCGCAGCACCACCCGGTCCACCCGCACGGAGGAACCGAGGTCGGCGCGGAGCCACTGCGGGAAGGCGCCGCCCGCGCTCTCCCAGTACGTGGCCCGGTTGCCGTCGCCCGCGTTCGCGGCGGCGTACACCTGGGTGTGGCTGCTGGCGGTCAGGGTGCGTCCGGCGGCCAGGTTGACGGACGACCCCTCGGCCGCGTGCACTTCCAGCTCGGACAGCTGCGCCGCCCGCCAGCCGGTGTTCTCGGTGACCGCGATGCGCACGAAGCGGGTCCGGGTCGCCGGGAACGCCACGGTCACGGTGTTCCCGGAGCCCGGGCTGAACGCGTACGGCGCGCTGTTCTTGAGCGTGCTGAAGCTGGTGCCGTCGGCGCTGCCCTGCACGGACAGGGTCTGGCTGCGGCTCTCCCAGCCCGCCGGGAGCTTCAGGACGACCTCGTCGACGTTCTCCGTGGTGCCGAGGTCGGTCTGCACCCACTGGGGGACGTCCCCTCCGGCGCTCTCCCAGTACGTGCCCTGGTCGCCGTCGGTGATGTTCGGCGCGGTGTACTCGGCCTGCGAGCTGCTCGCCGACGCCCGGTCCCCCAGGGCGATGTTCGGTCCTCCGGCGGCCTGGGCGGTGAACGCGGGGCCGCCCAGGGCGAGAAGGCTGGTCACGACCACGGCGCTGAGCACGCGTGGTCGGCGTGTGCGGATTCTCATCGGTCTCCGATCTCGTTCCTGCGGGGGGAGCGGGGCCTCAGCCCCGGTCGATCACGAACGGGGAGCCGGGTTCGACCAGGACGTCGCCCTCGGCGGAGCCGGAGATCGCCACGTCGGTGAGCGTGGCGCTGCCGCGCGCGCCGCCCTGGGCGAGGATCCCGGAGCCGTTCACCGAGTTCTCGATGCGTACGTCCCTGATCTGGGCGCCGGGCACGGCGCCGCCGCCGCCCTTGAACTGGATGCCGTCGTAGGTGGAGTCGTGGATCTCGGTGTCCCGGATCGTCACGCCGGGGATGTCCTGGGCGGCGGCGAACAGGGTGATGGCGCCGAACTCCTGGGCCTCGCCCCAGAACGCCCCGCCCGTGCGGTGCAGGGCGTTGCCCGCGATCAGTGTCTGGCCCGAGAAGGGCAGCGGGTCGTGGTCCGTGGCCAGCATGATGCCGGGGTAGTTCATGGTGTCGGCGACGACGTTGTTCTCGATGGTGTTGCCGTAGCCCCCGTACACCGCGATCCCGTTGGCCCGCCAGGGCAGTTGGACGGTGTTGTTGCGGAAGTGGTTGTCGTGGCCGATGTCGACGGCAGGATCCTTGACGTAGCGGCTCGCCCAGACGGCCAGGGCGTCGTCGCCGGTGTTGCGGAAGGACGAGTTGTAGACCGTGGAGTCGCGGGTGCCGTTGGCGAAGTTGATGCCGTCGGCGTAGGTGTCGCGGATCCTCATGCCGGAGAACTCCAGGCCGTCGCCGGGGCCCCACAGTTCGGGGATGTTGGAGTAGTCCCGGCCGACCCACACGCCGACGTTGGCGTGCTCGATCCACACGTTGCTGATCTTGGTGTTCCTGCCGAAGCGGCCGTTGAGGCCGACGCCGCCCTCGTGGTTGCCGTCGCCGCCGCGGATGGTGCCGGAGCCGAAGATGGCGAGGTCGGAGATCCGGGTGTTGTCGTCGATGTCGAAGCCGAAGTTGCCCTCGTGCGGGTGGTTGATGCCGCCCGCCTCGTGCGGCGGGGTCAGCGTGTAGAGCTGGGAGTGCCACATGCCCGCGCCACGGATGGTGACGTCCCGGATGCCGACCTGGTTGTAGTCGCCCCGGTTCTGCGGGTCGTCGGTGAGGATCTTCTGCTCCTGCCGCCACTGTCCGGCCGGGATCCACACGCAGTCGATCTCGCCCTTCTGGTCGGCCGTGACCGCGCGCTGGATGGCGTCGGTGTCGTCGAGGCCGTCGCCCGGGACGGCGCCGTAGGCGGTGATGGAGGTGCAGGCGGCCGGTTTCGGGGCCGGGGGCGCGACCTGCTCCAGGTCGATCAGGTCGACGATGTAGAAGGCGGCCCGGTCGTCGGCGTCCCGCTGGAGCCGGAACCTGGTGCCCGGCGGGTAGCTCTGCCCGAGCAGGGCGTGTGACTCGTCGAAGAGCCGCCGCGCGTCGCCGCCCGGTGTGTTGGTCAGGCCCTCGGGGCTGTCGGTGTCGCCGTACAGCCAGCTGTGCTTGGACGACAGGGTCAGCTTCCGTTCGAAGGTGCCGTCGACGTAGAGGCTGAGGGTGGCCTCGGCGCCGCCGCCGCTCGCGGAGTCCGGGACGGAGTTGCGGACGACGAGGGAGTTGGCGGCGCCGGTGGAGGTGAACTCCACGTACTGGCCGGTGGTGTTGAGCCGCACCGACCGCCGTCCGGAGGACTCGGTGGCGAAGTTGGTGTGCCCGAAGGTGCGCTTGGGGTCGGCGGTGAGCAGGGCGCCGTCGTAGCGGGCGTCCTCCGCCTCGTACTCGGTGTACGGCACGGCCGCGCCGCGGCCCACGACGAGGGAGCGGGCGAAGACGTTGTTGTCCTCGTTGGTCTCGGTGACCTGGCCGGTGGCGTCCGCGGTGGCGGTGAGGGTGGCGCCGCCGCTGGTCGCCGTCCAGGTGCCGGAGACCGCGACGGTGGCGCTCTCCCCGGCGGCGACCGCGCCGGTGGTGCCGTTGAGGGTGGTGGTGCCGACGGTGAGCCGGGTGACGGTGCCGGCCGGGACGCCGGTGGTGCCGTCGTTGCGGACGGTGACGGTGAAGGAGACGGCGGCGCCGACCGCGGGGGCGGACGGGTCGCTGGTGATGCCGGTGACGCGCAGGTCGGGGCCTGGGCTCCGGCTCACGACCAGTTTCGTGGCGGCGGTACGGCTGTTGTTGGTGTCGTCCTGTTCGGTGACGGTGTCGGTCGGGTCGACGACCGCCGACACGGTGTAGGAGCCCTTCGGACGCTTGCCGACGGGCACCCGTACGGTGCCGGAGTCACCCGGCTGGAGCGCGCCGACGGGGGCGGACCCGGCGTCGCCGCCCTCCAGGCTGACGTTGACGGTGGTGGCCGGGGAGGCGGCGGTGCCCGCGTTGCGGACCGTGGCCTCGACGGTCACCTCGTCCGTCTCGGACGGCTGGGACGGGGACCAGGTCAGGCCGGTGACCGTGAGGTCGGGGTTGGGCGCCGCGGTGCCGACGACCTGGAACTCGGCGACCTGGGCGCCGGGCGCGCCGGTGTTGGAGAAGAAGGTGAGCCGCAGGTCGGCGTAGCGGCCGGTGACGGGGATGGTGACGGTGTTCTGGTTGCCGGACGGGCTGAAGGCGTAGTCGGCGCGTGCCTTCAGGGAGGTGAAGGCGGACGCGGACTGCTCACGGCCGAGCACCTGGAGGGACTGGGTGCGCGGGCCCCAGACCGGGTCCGGGTTCAGCTTGACGACGACGGCCGCGACGTCGGCGTTGGCGCCGAGCTTCACGGTGAGGCTGGCGGGGTGGCCGGAGGACTCCCAGTACGTGCCCGTGGTGTCGTCGTTGGCGTGGGCGGCGACGTAGTTCTGGGTGGTCGAGGTGGCCTCGATCGGCTTGTTGCGGGCGAGGTTGGTGCCCTCCACCGGCGGCTCGGAGGTGCCGCTCTCGCCGTAGACCTCCAGTTCCGCCAGCTGGGCGGCGTTCCAGCCGGTGTTGGTGGTGATCTGCACCCGCACGTACCGGGCGCTGGCGCCGTCGAGGGCGATGGTCACGGTGTTCGCCTGGGCGGGGGTGAACGTGCGGGCCGTGGCGGCGGCGAGGGTGCCGAAGGCGTTGCCGTCGGCGCTGCCGAGGATGCCGAGGGTCTGGGTGCGCGCCTCCCAGGAGGCGGGGAGCTTGAGCACCACCCGGTCGACGTCGGTCTCGGCGCCGAGGTCGATCTGCACCCACTGGGGGAAGGCGCCGGTGGGGCCCTCCCAGTACGACTGCTGGCTGCCGTCGCTGACGTTGCCCGCCGGGTAGCCGCCGAGGGCGCCGCCCGCTGTGGCGGGTCTGCCGAGCGCGACGTTGGTGACGGCGTCCGCGCGGGCGTCCGCGGCCTGGGCGCTCACGGGCAGCAGGCCCAGGGCGATCAGGCCCGATATCAGGAGCGCGACGAGGAACCCTCGTCGCTTGCGTGTCCCACTCATACAGCCCTCTCCACGAATCATCGACGGATCGCCGAGTAATTGAGTGATTTCATCGATCTTTTACGTAACCGAGGGCACAGATTTCTACCGGGTCATCACTTTGTCAACAGTCGCGACACGACGAAGGCCCCGACCCCGAGCGCCGCGGACGCGGCGACCTCGGGGGCGGGGCCTTCGTACGGGCCTGACCGGAAGGGTCAGGCGGTGGGCGGCTGGGTGGTCGAGCCGCGCAGCACGAGTTCGGGCTCGAAGAGCAGCTCACCGGCGTGTGTCCGGGTGCCCTGGAGCTGGGCGCAGAGCAGCTCGACGGCCGCCCGGCCCATCGCCTCGATCGGCTGCCGGACGGTGGACAGCGGCGGCTCGGTGCAGTTCATGAACGCGGAGTCGTCGTACCCGACCACCGACACGTCCGCCGGGACGGACAGCCCGCGTCTGCGCGCCGCCCGGATGGCGCCGAGGGCGAGCGGGTCGCTGGCGCAGACGATGCCGGTGACACCCCGGTCGAGCAGCCGGGCGGCGGTGGCCTGGCCACCCTCCAGCGAGAACATCGACCGTACGACGAACTCGTCGGGCAGCGGGGTGCCCACGGACTCGGCCACCACGCGGGCGGCCTCCAGCTTGCGGTTGGAGGGCACGTGGTCGCTCGGGCCCAGGATCAGCCCGATCCGCTCGTGCCCCAGCGAGGTGAGGTGGCGCCAGGCCTGCTCCACGGCGACCGCGTCGTCACAGGCGACGCAGGGGAAGTCGAGGCCGTCGATCGAGGCGTTGATCAGGACCACCGGGATGTCGCGCTCCGCGAGCTGCCGGTAATGGTCGTGCGGGGCGTCTGCCTGCGCGAACAGGCCCCCGGCGAAGACCACGCCCGAGACCTGCTGCTGGAGCAGCAGCTCCACGTAGTCCGCCTCGGAGACCCCGCCCTTGGTCTGGGTGCACAGCACCGGCGTCAGCCCCTGCTGCGCGAGGGCGCCCCCGATGACCTCGGCGAACGCCGGGAAGATCGGGTTCTGCAGCTCCGGCAGCACCAGGCCGACGAGCCGGGCGCGCTCACCGCGCAGCTGCGTGGGCCGCTCGTACCCCAGGACGTCCAGCGCCGTGAGCACGGACTGGCGCGTCGCCTCGGAGACCCCCGGCTTGCCATTGAGGACACGGCTGACCGTCGCCTCGCTGACGCCCACCTTCCTGGCTACCTGAGCAAGTCGTCGCGTCATGCGCGCAAGGCTAGCGCAAAATCCGCAAAAGAATGACACCCGCTTCGCCGGTCCGCCGACCACCGGCCCTCCTCATCGATCCGGCCACGCACCGCCGCTTTTGCGCCACCCCGGAGCGGAAGTGGCGCGTTCAACTGTTGCCGCCGTGAGGCGTGAGGCGCAGCCTGGAGCGCGGGAGCGCTCCCATACCGGATGCCTCATTGTCATATTCATGCCATATGCCTCGCCCCAACTGGAGCCGCTATGCCACGACGCCGATGGACAGGGCCCCTCCTGCTGGCCCTCCTGCTCACCGTGCTCGCCCCCCTGCCCGCCGCCGCGCGCCAGCCCGCCGAGGCGCCCTCCGCGACCCCCGCGCCGACCGCCGCCGCCGTGCCGCTGCCGTCGCTGTCCGCGACCACCACCCAGGTCGCCTCGGGTCTGCGGCGGCCCACCGCCGTCGTCGCCCCCGACGACGGCACCGACCGGCTGTTCATCACCGAGAAGCCCGGCCGGGTCCGCGTCTACCACCCGGACACCGGCCTCGCCGCGACCCCGCTGCTCGACATCACCTCGGCCGTGGACGAGTCGGGCAACGAGCGCGGCCTGCTCGGGCTCGCCATCCCCGCCGACTTCGCCACCAGCCAGGACCTGTACCTGGCGTACACGGCACTGCCCGACGGCGCGGTCACGCTGGCCCGCTACCGGCTCGACGAGTCCCGTCTCGAACCGCTGCTCTCCCAGCCGCACGCCGAGTTCAGCAACCACAACGGCGGCCAGCTCGCGTTCGGCCCCGACGGCGACCTGTACTGGAGCATCGGCGACGGCGGCGGCGCCGCGGACCCGCTGCGCGCCCCACAGCGCCTGGACACCCTGCTCGGCAAGATCCTCCGCGTCGACGTCAGCCGCGCCTGCGACCCGCTCCCCTACTGCGTGCCCGCCGACAACCCGTTCGTGGACACCCCCGGCGCCCGCCCGGAGATCTGGCACTACGGGCTGCGCAACCCGTGGCGGTTCTCCTTCGACAGCGTCGACGGCTCGATGTGGATCGGCGACGTCGGCCAGGGCCGGTGGGAGGAGGTCGACCACATCGCCCGCGGCCGGGGCGGCCTGAACCTCGGCTGGTCCTGCTACGAGGGTCTGGAGAAGTTCGACGGCGGCGACTGCAAGGCGGGCGAGACCTACACCCCGCCGGTGTTCACCTACTCCCCCTACACCGGCGGCTGCTCGGTGATCGGCGGCCATGTCTACCGGGGCCAGCGCTACGCCGACCTGGTCGGCGGCACGTACATCGCCACCGACTACTGCTCCTCCACGGTGTGGGCGCTGCGTCCCGACGGCCACGGCGGCTACGAGCAGGCGGAGATCGGTGAGACGCCGACCCAGGTGACGGCGATCGGCACCACCGCCGACGGCGAGTTCTACGTCGTCAACGACCTGCCGGGCGGCCTGCACCGGGTGTCGTTCGCCCAGGAGGCCCCCACCTGCCGGGTGGACCGCACGGTGGAGACGTGGGGCACCGGCACCAAGGTCGAACTCACCGTCACCAACACCGGCGGCACGGCGCTGAACGGCTGGACGCTGAAGTTCCCGCTGGCCCTGGGCCAGACCGTGGTCTCCGACTGGAACACCGACCTGACCCAGCTCAGCAACACCGTCACCGCGACGAACGCCTCCTACAACGCCGCCGTCGCCGCGGGCGCCAGCTTCACCATCGGGTACGTCGCCGGCCACACCGGCGACGCGTCACCGCCGCCGCGGTTCACCCTGAACGGCGACGCCTGCGCCGTCGGCCGCTGACCCGCCCTCAACCGGCTGCCGCGGCCCCGAACCACCGCGGCAGCCGGTCGAGCAGTTCCCGCTGGTCCTCCCCGGCCCAGGCGACATGGCCGTCCGGCCGCAGCAGCACCGCGGGCGCCGTCAACTCCTCGCTGACGTCCACGACATGGTCGACACGGTCCGCCCACCCGGCCACCGAGAGCGCGCCGGTCTGGTCGAGCAGCAGCCCGCGGCCCCGGTGCAGCAGCGGGTAGAGGCGCCCGCGCTTCAGCTCCACGTCCCGCAGCCGGCGGCCGACCAGGTCGTGGTCGTCGCCGAAGTCGTAGCGGACGTCGAGGGCGGTGATCTTCTCGACGAGGCGGCGGTTGACCTCCTCCAGCTCCATCAGCTCCGCCAGCAGTCGGCGCACCGCCCGCGGCCCGGGCTCGGTGGACATCAGCTCCATCTGCGCGCGCGTGTTGTCGAGGACGGCGGCGGCGACCGGGTGCCGTTCGGTGTGGTAGGTGTCCAGGAGCCCGTCCGGCGCCCAGCCGTCGATCTCGGCGGCCAGCTTCCAGCCGAGGTTGAAGGCGTCCTGGACACCGAGGTTGAGGCCCTGGCCGCCGGTCGGCGGGTGGACGTGCGCCGCGTCACCGGCGAGCAGCACCCGGTCGACGCGGTAGCGCTCGGCCTGCCGGGTGGCGTCGCCGAAGCGGGAGAGCCAGCGCGGTGCGCGCACCCCGAGGTCGGTCCCGGCGGTCGTCCGCAGGGCCCGCTGGAACTCCTCCAGGGTGGGCGCCGTCGCCCGGTCCTCGGCCACCTCGGGCGAGGGGACGACGATCCGGTGCGTCCCGTCGCCGAGCGGCATGGCGCCGAACCGCAGCTGGGTCCTGCGGACCTCGGCCATGACGGCGTCCAGCGTCTCCTGCGGTACGGACACCTCCATCTCGCCGATGAGGGTGTCGTTGCGGGACGGCTCGCCGGGGAACCCGACGCCGAGCAGCCCGCGCACCGTGCTCCGGCCGCCGTCGCAGCCGACCAGGTAGCGCGAGCGCAGCCGGGTGCCGTCGGCGAGTTCGGCGGTGACGCCCTGGCCGTCCTGGCTCAGCCCGACCAGCGCCTGACCGCGCCTGACCCGCGCGCCGAGGGCGACGGCGTGCTCGGCCAGCAGCCGGTCGGTGACGGTCTGCCGGATGCCGAGGACGTACCCGTGCGCGGTGTCCAGGCGCGGCGGCGTCGACGTGCGGATACCCGCGAAGAAGCCGGCGGTGATCGGGTGCCGCTGCCCGTGGGCGAGGAACCGGTCCAGCAGGCCGCGCTGGTCCATCACCTCGATGCTGCGCACGTGCAGGCCGAGCCCGCGCACGAACGGCGCCGGCTCGGCGTCCTTCTCCAGTACGACCACCCGCACGCCGTGCAGTCGCAGTTCGGCGGCGAGCATCGTTCCGGTCGGTCCGCCACCGGCGATGATCACGTCAATCATGGAACCCCCAGTCGTTGGCCGGGCGATTCTCCGCCAGGACCGGGGTCTTGCCGCAAGGCCCCCCGTGCGCTATACGTTGAGAGTGGCGAGGAGAGGGCTTCACCTCCTTGCCTTTCTCTGTGCCCTCTCCCGCTCCGGGATGTCACGGCGGGCGCGGTCTCTCGCTGGCCGGGGTCCTCGCGTGGGGCCGCTTCGGCCCGGAGTCCCTCACCGGCTGACCCGCCCCGGTGCGCGCGGGGTCAGCCCGCCGCCTGCCGCACCAGGGCGCCGATCCTCGCCTCGGCGTCGGGGGTCAGTTCCGCCAGGGCGTAGGAGGTGGCCCACATGGTGCCGTCGTCCAGGTGCGCCTGGTCGCTGAAGCCGAGCGTGGCGTAGCGCGCCTTGAACTTCTGCGCGCTCTGGAAGAAGCAGACGACCTTGCCGTCCCTGGCGTACGCGGGCATCCCGTACCAGAGCCGGGGCGCGAGGTCCGGCGCGCTCGCCGTGACGACGGCGTGCACCCGTTCGGCCATGGCCCGGTCCGGCGCCTCCATCTCGGCGATCTTGGCGAGTACGGCGGCCTCGTCCTGGGCCGCCTTGTCGGCGCGGGACGTCCTGCGCGCCGACGCCTTCAGTTCCCGGGCGCGCTCCTTCATCGCGGCGCGCTCGTCGTCGGTGAAGCCGTCGTAGCCGGCGGTGGCGGACTTCTCGGCGTTCCTCACGGTGTTCCTCCTGGTCTGCGGAGTGTCTGCGGTTGAGTGCGGGGGTGCCGGGTCAGGCCCAGGACCCGGCGGTCTGCCGGGTGGTGGCGTTGAGCCGGTTGAACAGGTTGGTGACGCCGACCATCAGGACGATGGCGGCCAGCTGCGTCTCGTCGTAGTGGGTGGCGGCGCCGTCCCAGACGTCGTCGCTCACCGGGTCGGGACGGTCGGCGAGCCGGGTGGCGGCCTCGGCGAGCGCGAGGGCCGCGCGTTCGGCGTCCGTGAAGTACGGGGCGTCGCGCCAGGCGGCGACCGTGGCCAGCCGCTCGTCGCTCACCCCGGCCTCGCGGGCGGTCCTGGCGCCGCCGTCGACGCAGGCGGCGCAGCCGTTGATCTGGCTGACCCTCAGGTGCACCAGCTCCAGCGTCCGCGGGTCGACGCCACCGGAGTGGGCGGCCTGGAAGACCTGCTGGATGGGCCGCATCGCGTCGGACAGGACGACGGCGGGGTTCCGCATACGGGACTGCATGGTGCTGCTCCTCTTCTGAGCCGGTGCCCTGTTCCGCCGGGGCATGTCCCCATCACAGCCGTGCCGGTCCGCACCGGCCAGGGCCGTGGGACACCGTGGGACAGCTGGCACGGCCTTGACCAGCGGCGACCCGGCTCGCGAGACTTCCCCCGGAGCGGGACGCGACGCCGGGGGAAGGGCGGGGGACAGTGGTGGACGTGCCGGAGCGTGCGGCGCAGGGTGAGCCGCGGCGGGAGTTGGCGGAGCGGCTCGGTCTGCTCCAGGAGCTGTCCGGACTCGGGGTGCGGGCCCTCGCGCGGGACAGCGGCCTCAGCTCGTCGTCGCTGTCGCGCTACCTGAACGGGCAGACGGTGCCGCCGTGGCCCGCGGTGGTCGCCCTGTGCCGACTGGTCCGGCGTGACCCGCGCCCGCTGCGCCCCCTGTGGGAGCGTGCCGCGAACCCGTTGCCCGCGCCGCCGAAGAGCAGTCGCCAGGGCCGTCCGGTGCCCCGCAACGACCTGCCGCGCGACGTGCCCGACTTCACCGGGCGCGCGGAGCAGCTCGCGGCCGTGTTCGCCGCCGTGGAGAGCCACCGGGTGGTGTCGGTCGACGGGATGGCGGGCGTCGGCAAGACGTGTCTGGCGGTGCACGCCGCGCACCGGCTCGCCGCCGACTACCCCGACGGCCAGCTCTACGTCGACCTGCACGGGTTCACCGAGGGCAGGCCGCCGCTGGACGCCGACTCCGCGCTGCGGATGCTGCTCAGCGCCCTCGACGTGCCCTCCGAGCGGGTGCCGCAGCGGGGGCTGGAGGAGCTGGCCGCCTGCTGGCGGTCGGAACTGGCCCGCCGCCGGGTCGTGGTGGTCCTGGACAACGCCGCCGACGCCGACCAGGTCCGTCCGCTGCTGCCGGGCGCCGGTCCCTCCGTCGCCCTGGTCACCAGCCGCAACCGGCTCCTCGGCCTGGACGAGGTACCGCCGGTCTCGCTCGACGTGCTCAGCCCCGAGGAGAGCGCGGAGCTGCTGGTCCGGGCCAGCGGCGACCCGGGCGGCCCCGGGGGCAGGCTGGCCAGCGACCCGCGGTCCGCCGCCGAGGTGCTGCGGCGGTGCGGGCACCTGCCGCTGGCGCTGCGGCTGGCCGGGGCGCGGCTGCGGCACCGGCCGGGCTGGACGGTGGGCGTCCTGGTGGAGCGGATGGCGGAGGGCGCGAGCGAGTTCGACACCGCGTTCGCCATGTCCGTACGGCAGCTGGGCCGCTCCCAGGCGCGGCTGTTCCGCCTGCTCGGCCTGTTGCCGGGGGCGTCCTTCGACGAGTACGTCGTCGCGGCCCTGGCGGACCTGCCGGTGCGTGGGGCCCGGGCGGTGCTGGAGGAACTGCTCGACGCGCACCTCGTGCAGCAGCCGACGGCGGACCGCTACCGGCTGCACGACCTGGTGCACCAGCACGCCCGCCGGGCCACGGCGGAGCAGGACCCGGCGGCGGAGCGGGAGCGGGCGCTCGGCCGGGTCCTCGACTACTACGTGCACGCGGCTGCCGCCGCCGACGCGGCGATGCCGTTCCTCTCCCCCGGCGCGCCGCCCACCGCGGGCCGTCCCCCGGCCGGACTGCCGCGGTTCGCCGACAAGAACGCCGCCTTCGCCTGGCTCACCGCGGAGTACGGCAACCTGCTGGCCGCCTTCGAGACGGCCGCCGCCGTCGGCGCCGACGTGCACGTGTACGAGCTGCCGCGGTTCCTGCGGGCGTACTTCGCGCGGCGCTGCGGTACGACGCACCTGAACGTCCTCTTCGAGCGGTCGCTGGCCGCGGCCGAGCGGCTGGGCGATCCGGTGCGGCTGGCGGAGGCGCACAGCGACCTGGGTTTCGCGCGCTACAACGCGGGCCGTCTGGCGGAGGCCGCCGCCGGTTACGAGGCGGCGGAGCTGCGGGTGGCGCAGGCGGCGGACGCCCGGGTGGCGGCCGAACTGACGCTGCGCCGTGGGTATCTGAGCTGGGACGCGGGCGGCGTCGAAGAGCCGCTCGACCTGTTCCGGCAGGCGGGGAGGCTGTACGAGGAGGCCGGGTGCCCGTCGGGGGCCGCGCACGCCGCCGCGTCGGAGGCGTGGGCGATGCTGCAACTGGGGCACGGGGAGGAGGCGGCGCGCCGGGCCCGGGAGGTGCTGGACGTCCCGCACGCCGATCCCGCCTGGCCGCCCGCGCTGACGGCCCGGATCACCCTCGGCGTGGCACTGGCCGACGTGGCGCCGGAGGAGGCGGCGGACCACTTGCGGCGGGCCCTGGAGCTGGCCCGGGAGGACGGGCACCTGAACAACCAGGCGTGGTGCCTGAACTGCCGGGGCGTCGCGCTGCGGCGGATGGGCCGCTACGAGGAGGCGCTGGCCAGCCACCGGGAGGCGTTCGCGCTGCTCGACGCGTTGTTCGAAGAGCACTGGAAGATCCATTTCCTCAACGGCTACGGCGAGACCTGCCGCCTCGCGGGGCTGCCCGAGGAGGCGCTGCGACTGCACCGGCAGGCGCTGGAGCTGGCCCCGCGGCTGGGCAACCGGCACCAGGAGGCGCTGGCCCACGAGGGCATCGCCGTGGTGCTCGACGGGACGGATCCGGCGGGCGCCGCGGAGCACCGTGCGTCGGCGCGGGCGCTGGTGGGCGAACTTCACCCGTTCGGCGCCGCGCTGGCGTAGGCGGCGGCTGGCGGGCGTTTCCGGCCGGGGGGTCGGTCGTTGGGCCAGGCATGATCAAGAACCTCGCTCGTGTCTCCGTCCTGGCCGCCGCTCTCCTGGCGACCGCCGTTCCCGCCGCGCAGGCCACCGTTCCCGCCGCGCCCCCGGCGCCGTCCGCCGGGGTCCCCGGGGCGTCGTTCCTCGACAGCGTCCTCGGCTCGCTGGAGCTGGGCCACCCGGCGTCCTCCCCGCAGTCCCTCCTCCCCACGGGGGTGCTGGGCGGGTGACGGACGGCGTGGGAGGGGCGGCCCGGAGACCCGGGCCGCCCCTCCCACGTGTCTAAGGGCCCTGTTCCTCCGCATGCCGTACGGCCTTCTTCACGTCCGCCTCGACCGAGTTCCGCGACTGTCCCTGGTCCTTGGCGTGCTCGGTGACCGCGGCCTGGACGTCGCGGGCGAGGTCGCGCCAGGCCCGCCAGGCGGTCTCGTAGGTGGTGGTCTGCTGTTCGCTCCACGGGTGGGCGGTGGGCGAACCGTACTGGGCGCGCAGCCGCTCGACCTGGGTGTGCGCGGTGTCGGCGGCGCGCTGCATCTCCACGAGTTCGTCGAAGGTGTGTGGCACGGGCGGATCGTAAGCCGACCGTCCGGAATGCCCCGGTCTCGACTCGCGCGCCGTCCGGGCCCCTTTGACAAAGCGGAACACTGATCCGTATTGCAAACGGAACAGCGCTCCACTTCCGCTCGCGGGTGCGGAGCCACGAGAAAGGACCGCGCACCATGGCCGGACCAGCCCCCGCACCGCCGACCGACGCCTTCGACTCCCCCACCCCCGTCCTGTCCGTCAGCCCGGTGACGCTGCCGGTGCCGGGACGGCCCGTCGACCTCCAGGTGCGCGTCTCCGCGCCGGTGACGGGCACCGGACTGCCCGTCATCCTGCTGTCACACGGGCACGGCCCCTCGAACAACCTCTCCTCGCTGAACGGCTACGCGCCGCTCGCGCACTTCTGGGCGGCGCACGGGTTCGTGGTCCTCCAGCCCACCCACCTCGACTCCGCGACGCTGGGCCACCTGCTCGCCGACGCCCCCGGGGCACCCCTGTTCTGGCGTTCGCGCGCCGAGGACATGGGGCACATACTCGACCGGCTCGACCTGGTCGAGAAGGCCGTGCCGCAGCTCACCGGGCGCCTGGACCCCGACCGGGTCGCCGTCGCGGGGCACTCCCTGGGCGGCCACACCGCCGGGCTCCTGCTGGGCGCCCGGCTCACCGACCCCGACGACGGGCGGGTGGCGGACCTCTTCGAATCCCGCATCAGGGCGGGCGTGCTGCTCGCGGCGCCCGGCAGGGGCGGCGACGCCCTCAACGGGCCGCGGGCGGACCTGGTGTCGGCCTTCCAGACGTCCGACTTCAGCACGATGACCACCCCCGCCCTGGTCGTCGCCGGGGACAGGGACGACTCCCGGCACTTCACCGACCTGGGCCCGGAGTGGCACACCGACCCCTACGCCCTCGCGCCCGCCCCCAAGACCCTGCTCACCCTCTTCGGCGCGGAGCACGGCCTCGGCGGGATCGCCGGGTACGACGCCGCCGAGACGACCGACGAGGACCCGGTCCGGGTCGCCGCGCTCCAGTGGCTGACCTGGGGCTACCTCCGCAGCCAGCTGCGGCCCGGGGACAACGCCTGGCAGACGGTGCGGGACGCGCTGACCCTGCGGGCGGACCCGGTCGGACGGGTCGTGGCCAAGTAGGCGGCAGCCGCCCGCCCAGGACACCGCCGCGGCGTCAGGCTCCCGCGCCCGCCAGGGTGTCGATCGCCGCCATCGCGGTGCCGCGCAACTGCTCCACGTCCGCTCCCGCGCGGGAGCGCAGATTGATGCCGTACGCCAGCAGGGCGAGCATCTCCGCCCCCGCGTCCGGGTCGGCGACCGCGGCCAGTTGGCCCAGCCGCCGGGCCGTCAGCAGCGCCTGGCGCAGGGCGTCGCGGAGCACCGCGTGCTGCCGGTCGAGCAGGGCGAGCACCTCGGGGTCGCCGCTCCCGGCGCCCGCGTGGGCGTTGGAGACCATGCAGCCCCAGCGCGCGTACTCGCCCGAGCAGCGCGTCTCGACCAGCCCGGCGAAGAACTCCCGCAGGGCGGGCAGCCCCCGCTCGTCCTCGGCGAGCCGCTGGAGCACGGGCCGGGAGCGGCTCGCGACGTAGCGGTCCAGGGCGGCGCGGTACAGCTCCTGCTTGCCGCCGAAGGTCGCGTACAGGCTGGAGCGGTTGAGTCCGGTCGCGTCGACGATGTCCTGGACGCCGGTGCCCGCCAGCCCCTGGCGCCAGAAGAGGCGTACGACCGTGTCCAGGGTCGCGTCCGGATCGAAGTGCTTGACGTCCGGCATGTCCGCTCCCGTCCGCCTGGAACGCGTCAACTTGAAATGGAGGTTCCAAGATAACGCCGCGGGCGTTGACCTGGAGCACGCTCCAGCGGCTATCTTGAAACGGTCGTTCCAAGATTTTCCGCTACCGCTGGAAGGACCCATCCATGAGCGTCAACGCCGAGCTGCGCGCCTTCTTCGAGAGCCGCCAGGCGCAGTTCCCCGAGCACGTCCGTGCCGTGATGCGGCGGGCGGGGCGGGAGCTGGCCGAGTCCGGACAGGCCGACCGGGCGCTGGCCGTGGGCGCCCAGGCGCCGTCCTTCGCCCTGCCCTCGGCCACCGGACGGACGGTCGCGTTGGACGCCCTGCTGGCCGAGGGCCCGGTGGTGCTGACCTTCTACCGCGGTGCCTGGTGCCCGTACTGCAACATCGCCCTGCGCTCCCTCCAGCGGCACCACGACGACATCACCGCCCGCGGCGCCCGGCTGGTCGCCGTCTCCCCGCAGACGCCCGACGCGTCCCTGTCGCTCGCCGAGAAGCACGAGCTGGCCTTCGACGTGCTGAGCGACCTCGGCAGCGACACCGCCAAGCAGTACGGCCTCGCCTTCGACCTGCCGGACGACCTGGCCGCCCTCTACGAGGAGTTCGGCATCGACCTGCACCGCGTCAACGGCGGCCACGCCCGCACCCTGCCCGTGCCCGCGACCTTCGTCGTCGACGGCGGCTCCACCATCCGCTGGGCGTTCGCCGACACCGACTACACCACCCGCGCCGAACCGGCCGACGTCCTCGCCGCGCTGGACGGGCTCCGGTAGGGCGGCTCCGCGCCCGGCGGTCGGTGCGACCGCCGGGCGCGTCGGACTGACCTGCTCCGCCCGGGTCAGGCGCCCGGCAGCACCCCGGTGCGGGCCACCTCGGCGTACCAGTGGGCGCTGGCCTTGGGGATGCGGGTCCCGGTCGGGTAGTCCACGTACACGGCGCCGAAGCGCTTGCTGTAGCCGTGGGCCCACTCGAAGTTGTCGAGCAGGGACCACAGGAAGTAGCCCCGCACGTCCGCGCCGTCCTTGATCGCCTGGTGGACGGCGGCCAGGTGGCCGCGCAGGTAGGCGATCCGGTCCGGGTCGTTGACGTTGCCCTCGGGGTCGGCGTAGTCGGGGAACGCGGCGCCGTTCTCGGTGATGACCAGCGGCAGTTCGGGGAAGTCGGACGACAGCCGCCCGAGCAGTTCGCGCAGGCCCGACGGGTCGATGGCCCAGCCCATGGCGGTGGTGTCGCCGGGCGGCTGGTGGAAGGCGACCTCGTCGGCGCCGGGCCAGGGGCTGTGCGCGCTGTTGCCGTGCCCGTCGGAGTTGTGGGTGCCGGAGCCGTCGGCGCGGGAGACGAGGGTCGGCGAGTAGTAGTTGACGCCGAGGAAGTCCAGCGGCTGGTGGGCCGTCTTCAGGTCGCCGTCGTGCACGAAGGACCAGTCGGTCAGCCCGGCGGTGTCCGCCAGCAGGTCCTCGGGATAGGCGCCGCGCAGCATCGGGCCGGTGAAGACCCGGTTGGCCAGCGCGTCGATGCGGCGGACCGCGTCGGCGTCGGCGTCGCTGCCGGTCAGCGGGCGGACGTGGTGGACGTTGAGGGTGACCGAGCACTGGGCGTCGGCGGGGAGCCGGTCGCGCAGTGCCTGGACGGCGAGACCGTGGCCGAGGTTGAGGTGGTGGGCGGCGCGCAGCGCGGCCACCGGGTCGGTGCGGCCGGGGGCGTGCACACCGGAGCCGTAGCCGAGGAAGGCGCTGCACCAGGGCTCGTTGAGGGTGGTCCAGCTCTTCACCCGGTCGCCGAGGGCGTCCGCCGCGAGGGCCGCGTACTCGGCGAACCGTTCGGCGGTGGCGCGCTCCGGCCAGCCGCCCGCGTCCTCCAGCTCCTGCGGGAGGTCCCAGTGGTAGAGGGTGGCGACGGGCCGGATGCCCTGGTCGAGGAGTTCGTCGACGAGTCGGCGGTAGAAGTCCAGGCCCTTCTGGACGGCGGGGCCGCGGCCGGTGGGCTGGATGCGGGGCCAGGCGAGGGAGAAGCGGTAGGCGCCGACGCCGAGCCGGGCCAGCAGGGCGACGTCCTCGCGCCAGCGGTGGTAGTGGTCGGTGGCGATGTCCCCGGTGTCGCCGTTGCGGACCCGGCCCGGGGTGCGGGCGTAGGTGTCCCAGATGGACGGGGTGCGGCCGTCCTCGGCGGCGGCCCCCTCGATCTGGTACGAGGCGGTCGCGGTGCCCCAGAGGAACCCCTTCGGGAAGGTGCGGGAGGCGTCCGGGGCGGACGCGGTCTGCTGCTGTGCTGCGGTGACCACGTTTGTCCTTTCAGATGGGTGGGGTGAACGGGGCGGTGTCAGCCCTTGACGGCGCCGGCCATGATGCCGCTGACGATCTGTCGGCCGAAGACGATGAACATCGCCAGCAGCGGCAGGGTGCCGAGCAGGGCGCCCGCCATGATCAGGGACTGGTCCCGGATGTATCCGGCGCTGAGCTGGGTGAGGGCGACGGGGACGGTCGGGTTGGTCATGTCGAGGACCACGAACGGCCAGAAGAAGTCGTTCCAGGCGTGCACGAACGTGATCATGAACAGCACCGCCATCGCGGGGCGGGCGACCGGCAGCACGATGGACCAGAAGATCCGCAGCGAGTGCGCGCCGTCCACCCGCGCGGCCTCGACGAGTTCGTCCGGCAGCGCCTCGGACAGGTACTGCCGCATGAAGAACACGCCGACCGCGCTGACCAGGGTGGGGAAGATGACGGCGGGCAGCTCCTGCGACCAGCCCAGCTCGGCCATCATCATGAACAACGGCACGACGCCCAGCTGCGGCGGCACCATCATCGTGCCGATCACCAGCATCAGCAGGATGTTGCGGCCCTTGAACCGGAGCTTGGCGAAGGCGAACCCGGCGAGCGTCGCGAAGAACACCGTGGACAGGGCGATGACCCCGGCCACGATCAGGCTGTTGACCATGGCCTTGCCCATGGCGGCCTCGTCCCAGGCGCGGGCGAGGTTGCTGAACAGGTTCGGCCCGGGCAGGAACGGCGGCGGGGTCTGGCTGACCCGGGTGTTGTCGGTGGAGGCCGCCACCATCGTCCAGTACAGCGGGAAGATCGACAGGATCGCGGTGAGGGCGAGCAGGACGTAGGAGAGCGGGCCCGCGTGGTGCTGGCGTCCGGCGCGCTGGCCGAGGATGCGGCGGCCGGTGGTCTTCTTCTCGGGGGTCCGGGCCGGGGCGTTGGTCCGGACCGGGAGGCTTTCGGTGGTCATGGCAGGCTCCTGGTCAGGACGTGCGGGCGCGCAGGCGCTTGATCAGGCGCTGGGCCACGAAGACGAGGACGAGCAGCAGGAACATCGCCCAGGCGACCGTCGCCGAGCGGCCCATCTGGTAGTTCTTCCAGCCCTCCTCGTACAGCAGCAGGCCCAGCGTCTGGTACTGGTTGTCCGCGCCGCCGGTCACCCCGTTGGGGCCCTGGCCGAAGATCAGCGGCTCGCCGAACAGCTGGGTCGCGCCGATCGTGGAGAGCACGACGGTGAAGACGATGGTGGAGCGGATCCCCGGCACGGTGACGTTCGTGAACTGCTTCCAGCGGGAGGCGCCGTCGATGGCGGCGGCCTCGTACCGGTCGGCGGGGATGGCCTGCATGGCGGCGAGGTAGAGCAGCGCGTTGTAGCCGGTCCAGCGCCAGATGACGATGGTGGAGATCGCGACCTGGGCGGGCCACTTGTCGGCCTCCCAGTTCACCGGGTCGAGGCCGACGGAGCCGAGCGCCCAGTTGATCATGCCGAAGTCGCGCTCGAAGAGCATGGTGAAGACGAGGGCCGCCGCGCCGACCGAGGTGGCGTACGGCACCAGCGAGGCGACGCGGAAGAACAGCGAGCCGCGCATCCGGTAGTTGAGCAGGTGCGCGAGGCCGAGGGCCATCAGCAGTTGCGGCACCGTGGAGATGACGCCGATGGTGATCGTGTTCTGGAGCGCGTTCCAGAACCGGGAGTCGTTCCACAGGTCGACGTAGTTGTCGAACGCCACCCACTCCATGACGTCCAGGGTGGCCAGTTCCACCCGGTGCAGGGAGATCCAGGACGTGTAGACGAGGGGGTAGAAGCTGAACGCGGCGAAGATGACGAAGAACGGCGCGATGAACGCGTACGGGGCGCCCTTGACGTCGGCCAGGTGCAGCAGCGTGGCGATCCGCCGGGCGGGGCCGTCGCCGCCCGGCTCGGCCTGTTCCGGCCGGGCGTTGGTGGTGGAGGTGGCCACCGCGGTTCCTTCCTGAGTGCGGGTGGGTGAGCCGTTACCCCAGGGCCCGCCCGGGGAGGTGGGCGGGCCCTGGGGTACGGCGGGTCAGCCGACCGCCTTCTCGATGCGCTCCGCGGTGGTCTCCCACGCCTCGTCACGCGCGGTGCCCTGCTGCTCGATCAGGGTCAGGCCCTGGGAGAAGGTGTCCTTGATCGTGCCGTCCTTGCGGCCCAGCACCTGCTTGTCGGGGATCTCCTGGGCGGCGGCGCCGAAGATCTGGCCGATGGGCGCGCCGTCGAAGTACTCCGAGGTGGCGTTCTTGACCTCGGCGCTGTCCAGCGCGGTCTTGGAGGAGGGGATGTTGCCGATCTCCTCGAAGATGTGGGTCTGCTGCTCCGGCGCGGTCAGCCAGGCGACGAGCTTCTTGGCCTCCTCCTTGACCGGGCTCTTCTCGATCACGCCGAGGAAGGAGCCGCCCCAGTTGGCGCCCTTCGGGGCCTTGGCCACGTCCCACTTGCCCTTGTTGGCGTCACCGGCCTTCTCGCTGATGTGGCTGAGCATCCACGCCGGGCAGACGGCGGTGGCGAAGGTGCCGTTGGCCAGGCCCGGGTCCCAGCCCGGCTGGAACTGGCGGAGCTTGGCGGTCAGGTCGTCCTCGGCGGCGTCCGCGGCGAGGTTCCACGCCTCCTTGACGACGGGGTTCCTGTCGTAGATCAGCTCGCCCTGCTCGTCGTAGTACTGCTCGGAGTGGCCGTAGACCATGGCGTTGAACAGGCCGCTGGCCGCGTCCATGTAGGCGACCTTGTCGCCCTTGAAGCCCTTCTTGAAGTCGCGGCCGACCTCGACGTACTTGGCCCAGTCGCCCTCCCACAGCTTGCCCACCTCCTCGCGGTCGGTGGGCAGGCCCGCCTGCTCGAAGTAGTCCTTGCGGTAGCAGACGGCCATCGGGCCGATGTCGGTGCCGAGGCCCAGGACCCGGCCGTCCCCGGTGGTGATCTGCGACAGCTTCCACGGCAGGAAGTGGTCGGTGCCGGGCACGTCGGAGAAGTCCGCGAACCGGTCGGCCTGGGTGTCGGTGATCTCTTTGGCCCTACCAATTTCTATGCCCTGGATGTCCTTGAGGCCGTTGCCCGCGGCGAGCCTCGTCTGGAGGGCGGTGTAGTAGGTCTGCTCGTCACCGGCCACCTCGACCTGGACGTCGACGTCGGGGTTCTCCTTCTCGTACTGCTCGATCAGGCCCGTCTCCTTGATGCCCATCACCCCGAACAGGCCCATGGTGATGACGGTCTTGCCGTCCTTCTTGCCGCCGCCCGTCACCGAGTCGTCGCCGCCCGAGCAGCCGACGAGGAGCGCGAGCGCGCCGGTGGCGGCGACGAACGCGACGGCTCTGGTTCGGATCGACCTGTCTGCAAGGCCCATGTTTCTTCCTCCAACGGACGGCTCTGGCACACCGGAGTCATGAGTGGTCATGATCTTGATGGGTACGTTCCCATCGCTGGGTGGGAACGTGCCCACCGGCTGTAGGAAGACTCATGGCAGCGACCGTCCCTGTCAATAACTTGAAAACAATTGCCCGGACGGACCGGGCGTGAGCCTTCGCTTCCCGAGCCCGGCCAGGGTGCTGTCGCCGTCCCGGCGTCTGCCACAATGCCGCTGGTCAGGTCCGCGTCGGGTGAGGAGCACGCAGTGGGGAACCGCCGTCCCACGATCAAGACGGTCGCCGCCCGCGCCGGGGTGGGGCGGACGACCGTGTCCCGGGTCATCAACGGCTCGGAACTCGTCAGCGCCGACGCCCGCGCCCGCGTCCTGGCCGCGATCAAGGAGCTGGACTACGTCCCCAACTCCGTCGCCCGGGGTCTGGTGACCAGCCGTACCAACGCGGTGGCCCTGGTGCTCCCGGAGTCGGAGAGCCGCCTCGGCTCCGAGCCGTTCTTCGCCGCCCTGATCCGCGGGGTGAGCGGCGCGCTCGCCGAGACCCGCACCCAGCTCCAGCTGATGCTCGTCCGTGACCAGGCGGAACGCGACCAGCTGACCGCGTCGGTGGCGACCCGCCGGGTCGACGGGGTGCTGCTGGTCTCGGTGCACGCCCAGGACCGGCTGCCCGGCATCCTGGAGGACCTGGGCCTGCCCACGGTGCTCGCGGGCCGCCGCGACGAGCGGGAGCGGCTCAGCCACGTCACCTCCGACAACGCGGGCGGCGCCGCCGCTGCCGTCCGGCACCTGCTGGGGCGCGGCAGGCGCCGGGTGGCCACCATCACCGGGCCGCTCGACATGGACGTGGGCCGCAGCCGCCTCGCGGGCTGGCGCGACGCCCACCGCGAGGCCGGGCTCGCCGCCGACGAACTCCTGGTGGAATCCGGGGACTTCACGGAGGAGGGTGGGCGCCGGGCGATGCGTTCACTGCTTGAACGCGCGCCGGACCTGGACGCCGTCTTCGCCGCGTCCGACCTGATGGCCGTCAGCGCCCTGACCGAACTGCGCCGCCAGGGGCGGCGGGTGCCGGAGGACGTCGCCGTCGTCGGGTTCGAGGACTCCGTCCTGGCCCGGCACACCAACCCGCCGCTGACGACGGTCCGGCAGCCGGTGGAGGAGCTGGGCCGGACCATGGCCGGGATCCTGCTGGACGAGATCACCGAGGCCGCGCCCCCGGGACGGCAGGTGACGCTGCCGACGGAGCTGGTGGTGCGCGAGTCGTCGTAGTGTGCCGTTTCCTCCGAGAGCGGCGGGGAACCCGGGGTGCGGGCGTACGGAAGGGGATCGAGCCGTGTTCGACTCCGAGCTGCCGCGCATCCGGGACGACGCCCTGCCGCTGTCGGACGCGGCCTCGCTCGACCCGCTCATGGAACGTGTCGGCGACGCCCGCTTCGTGCTGGTGGGCGAGGCGTCGCACGGCACCGCCGACTTCTACCGGATCCGGGACGCGCTGACCCGCCGCCTGATCGAGGAGAAGGGGTTCTCCTTCGTCGCCGTGGAGGGCGACTGGCCGGACTGCGAGGCCGTGCACGCCTCGGTGGTGGCGGCGCCGGGCGCGCCCGAGGATCCCGGGGAGGTGCTCGCGAATCCGCGGAGCTGGCCGACGTGGATGTGGGGCAACACGGAGGTGGCCGACTTCGCGCGGTGGCTGCGCGGCCACAACGGGCGTCGGCCGCCCGGGAGCCGGGTGGGCTTCTTCGGTCTCGACGTCTACAGCCTCTGGGAGTCGCTGCACGCCGTCCTCGGGCATCTGCGCGAGCACGATCCCGGCCGGGCGGGCCCGGCCCTGGAGGCGTTCCGCTGCTTCGAGCCGTACGGCGACGATCCGCGGTCGTACGCGCTGGCCACCAGCGTCCTGCCCGCGGACTGCGAGGCGCAGGTGCTGTCCCTGCTCGCGGAGATGCGGCAGCGGGCGGCACGGACGGCGGTGCCGGACGGTTCCCTCGCCGAGTTCGCGGCGCGGCAGAACGCGGAGGTGCTGGCCGGGGCCGAGCGCTACTACCGGGCGATGCTCGGCAGCGGCCCCGAGGCGTGGAACATCCGCGACCACCACATGGCCGACACCCTCGACCGGCTGGCGGAGCACCACGGTCCCGGCGCGAAGGCGGTGGTGTGGGCGCACAACACGCATGTCGGTGACGCCCGCGCCACCGACATGGCCGACACCGGCACGGTGAGCGTCGGCCAGCTTCTGCGGGAGCGGCACACGGGTGACGGGGTGGTGCTGGTCGGGTTCGGCGCGTACGCCGGGGCCGTGCTCGCGGCGACCGAGTGGGGCGAGGAACCCCGGGTCATGGACGTGCCGCCCGCTCACGCGGGCAGCCTGGAGGAGCTGCTGCACCGGGCCGCGCTGCCCGGTCGGCGGGCCCTGTTCGTCTTCCCGCACGTGCAGTTGCAGCGACCGCCGTCGACCGGTCCCCGCGCGTGGTTCCACCAGGAGCGCGGCCACCGCGCGATCGGCGTCGTCTACCGGCCACGCCACGAACACCTCGGCGCCTACGTCCCCACGGTGCTGTCCCAGCGGTACGACGCCTTCTGCTACCTGGACGACACCGAGGCGGTGACGCCCCTGCGCCGGGCCGCGGCGCGGCTGTGACGGAGGGCGGCACCGTTCTTCCACGGGGTGTTGAGCGTTTTTCCGGGCCCGCGCTGAACCGAAAGCGCGTTCACGGCGTGCAACCCGGCAAGAACCGGCCGCAGCCAGGCCGTGCTGCCTGGAAAGGAACGACGCATCGTGCCCACGGACTACGCATGTCACACGGCTGCCGAGCAGGCCGCTCACTGCCTCGCTCCCGTCTCCGCCTTACTGGCGCCCGACGCGCACGGGCCGATGGCCGACGCGGAGGTCATGCCGGTCGTGCTGCGCAACTACCTGGGCGCGGGACGGCCCGCCCAGGCGACGGTCAGGACGGCCGCGCCGGTGGTCACGGTGTCGACGGGCGCGCTGGCGGTGCGGCTCTGTCTCGAAGGGCTGCGCGCGGAGATGGAGGGCGCGCTGTCGCTGTGGCACGCGGGGCTGGCGCAGCGGCTGCCCGAGGTGCTGGGCGGCCGGGGCCGGGCGGGGGCGCGCGAGTGGCAGGTCCTGCAGGACCTCCAGGCCGAGGCGCAGGAGGTGCTCACCCTGCTGGCGCACCGGGAGCGGCACGGGCCGTCGGGGGCGCGGATGCTCGGCGGGCAGATCATGCTGCTGGAGGACGTCCTGTGCGGGTCGCTGCGGCGGCTGGCGGTGCCCGTCGACGCCGCCTCGGAGTGCGCGGGCGGTCTGGCGCGGGCGGTGGGGTCGCTGTTCGGGCTGGGGGCGGCGCCGGTCGCGCACTGAACCAGGCGGGCGGCGCGGTGACGGGCGGGGCGCTGGGGTACGCGCGGGAGTGCGCGCTTTGCGGAACCTTTGCGTGGGGGCCGGTCGTTGGAGGGGCGAGCGCGCGCGAGCGGGTTCGAGACAGACGCTCTCCATCGATACCGAGGTGACCTCAATGGCAGTGTGGGACCGGCTCAAGGACCAGGCCAGGGCTCTCCAGCAGTCCCCGGGCGGACACGGCAGCCGTGGTGCGAGGTCGTCCGGCGGTGGGTCGCGCGCCCAGCTGGTCAGCGCGCTGAAGACCCAGCTCGGTTCGCTCAAGACGGAGCTGAAGAGCGGTGCGTACCGGGACGCCAGCATGGCGATGTGCGCGCTGGTCGCGGCGGCCGACGGCCAGGTGGACGCGGCCGAGCGGCAGCAGATGGAGTCGCTGATCCTCAGCAACGACGTGTTGCGGAACTTCCCGCCGGAGCAGCTCCGCCAGCGCTTCGGCAAGCACGTGGACCGTCTGACGTACGACTTCGGGCAGGGCAGGGCGGAGGCCATGCAGGAGATCGCCAAGACCGCGAAGAAGCCGACCGAGGCCCGCGCGGTGATCCAGATGGGCATCGTGATCGCGGGCGCCGACGGCCACTTCTCGCAGGCCGAGGAGACGGTCATCCGGGAGGTGTGCGGCACCCTGGGCATCTCCCCGGCCGAGTTCCAGCTCTGACGCGCGCCGGCCGCCGCACGCGGTGGCGCCGCTCGGCCCGGGGAACAATCCGGGCGCGGGCGGTGCTGATCGGGGTGCCCCCGGGGATGGTGGAGTGGGTCCCGGTCGGGGGGGTTTACTGATCCGGCGGAGGAGCGTGAAGACCGATGGCGACCGCAGAGCGTGACTGGCCGTCCGTGAGTGAGGACACATCGTTGGTGACCACCTGTGGGCGCAGGATCTCCGTGCGCCGACTGCGGCTCGCGGTCGCGGAGCGGCCGATCAGCCGGGTCACCCTGGATGTGGGGCGGTACCCGGGCGGGGAGTCCGGGGTGTGGGCGGCGCTCACCGCGGCGGAGGCGCGTGATCTGGCCGGTCTGTTGCTGCTGCACGCGCGTCGGGTCGAGCGGGACGGTGAGCCGAGCGAGCCGTCCGGCGCCCCCTCCTGAGGAGCAACGGGCGTCGGCGGGGCGGCCGTTCGTCGCACGCGGTCGGCGTGGGACGCCGCGGCCAGCAGGGCCCCGGTGCCCAGGGGGCGGCGGGCCGCCGTGAGGGCGGCGAACGCGCCGCACACCACCAGGACCAGCACGGTGAGCGCGGGCAGTACCTCGCGTAACCCGGGTCCGTACCGGCCCTGGCCGCGCGGCGGTCGCACCGCCTGGCGTCGCCGGACACCTCTGGATGCCGGACGGCCGGTCTCCCGGCGGCGCCAGGTCGCCGGGCCGGCTCCCCCTCCCCTCAGCGCGTGCGCGTGGGGGGAGGCGTACCCGGGCGGGCGGGGTGTCAGCCCCGGGCGAGCAGTTCCAGGGTGTCGATCACCCGGTGGGAGAAGCCCCACTCGTTGTCGTACCAGGCGACGACCTTGATGTGGCGGCCGTCGACCCGGGTGAGCGCCGAGTCGAAGATCGACGAGGCCGGGTTGCCGGTGATGTCGGAGGAGACCAGCTCGTCGTCGGAGTACTCGAGGATCCCGGCGAGCGGGCCCTCGGCGGCGGTGCGGTACGCCGCCAGCACCTCGTCGCGGGTCACGTCCCGCGCGACGGTGGTGTTGAGTTCGACGAGGGAGCCGACCGGGACCGGCACCCGGATCGAGTCGCCGGACAGCTTGCCGTCGAGGTTCGGCAGCACCAGGCCGATCGCCTTGGCGGCGCCGGTCGTGGTCGGCACGATGTTCACGGCGGCGGCGCGGGCGCGGCGGGCGTCGCGGTGCGGGCCGTCCTGGAGGTTCTGCTCCTGGGTGTAGGCGTGCACGGTCGTCATGAAGCCGTGCTCGATCCCGGCGAGCTGGTCCAGTACGGCGGCCAGCGGCGCGAGGGCGTTCGTCGTGCAGGAGGCGTTGGAGACGACGGTGTGCAGTGCGGCGTCGTAGGCGTCGGTGTTGACGCCGTAGGCGAGGGTGACGTCGGCACCGTCCGAGGGGGCGCCGACGAGGACCTTCCGCGCGCCCGCGTCGAGGTGGGCGCGGGCGGCCTTGGCGGAGGTGAAGCGGCCGGTCGCCTCCAGGACGAGGTCCACGCCGAGGTCGGCCCAGGGCAGCCGCGCCGGTTCCCGCTCGGCGAGCACCTTGATGCGGCGGCCGTCGACGACGAGGGTGTCCCCGTCGACGGTCACCGGGCGGCCGAGGCGGCCCGCGGTGGTGTCGTAGGCGAGCAGCCGGGCGAGGGCGGCGGGCTCGGTGAGGTCGTTGACGGCGACGATCTCCAGGTCGCTGTCGCGCTCCAGGAGAGCGCGCAGCACGTTGCGTCCGATGCGGCCGAATCCGTTGATGGCGATGCGGGTCATGAGGGGGAAGTCCCTTTCGTCCCTGGGCCCTTGGTTCCTGGCCCTTGGTTCGTCCCTTGGTCCGTCACCAGCCTCGCGCGCCGCGTCGGCGGGTGGCCGGGGCGGGAGCGCCAGGGTCCGCAAGGATCGCGCCAGGTGCTTTCACTCGCCTCGGGAGAAGGTGCGCCGGTACTCGCTCGGGGTGGTGCCGAGGATGTGCTGGAAGTGCAGCCGCAGGTTGGCGCCGGTGCCGAGGCCCACGTCGACGGCGATCTGCTCGACGCTCCGCTCGGAGCGCTCCAGCAGTTCGCGGGCGGCGTCGACGCGGGCGCGCATCACCCACTGCATCGGCGTGTACCCGGTGTCGTCGACGAACCGCCGCGACAGGGTGCGCGGCGAGACCGCCGCGTGCCGGGCGAGCACCTTGAGGCTGAGGGGCTCACCGAGCCGGTGCAGCGCCCACTCCCGGGTGGCGGCGAACCGCTCCCCCAGCGGCTCGGACACGCTGCGCGGCACGAACTGCGCCTGCCCGCCGCTGCGGTAGGGCGCCGCGACGAGGCGCCGGGCCGCGTGGTTGGACGCGGCCACGCCGAGGTCGCCGCGGAGGATGTGCAGGCACAGGTCGATGCCGGAGGCGGCCCCGGCGGAGGTCAGCACGCTGCCCTCGTCGACGAAGAGCACGTTCTCGTCGACCTGGACGAGGGGGTGCCGCGCCTTCAGGGCGCGCGCGTAGTGCCAGTGGGTGGTGGCGCGCCTGCCGTCGAGCAGTCCGGTCGCGGCGAGCGCGAACGCGCCGGTCGAGATGGCGGCGAGCCGCGCGCCCCGGCCGTGCGCGGCGCGCAGCGCGTCGACGACGGCCCGCGGCGGGTCGTCGCGGTCCGGGAACCGGTAGCCGGGGATGAAGACGGTCTCGGCCCACTCCAGCACGCCGAGGCCGTGGGCGACGTGGTACGACAGTCCGTCGCCGCCGGTAACCAGTCCGGGCGCGGCACCGCACACCCGTACCTCGTACGGCATACTCGCCCGGGTCGTGAACACTTGCGCGGGGATGCCGACGTCGAGCGGCTTCGCTCCTTCGAGGACCAGGACGGCGACGCGGCGCAGCGGAGAAGGTGGCACGCCGGACAGGGTACGAGGCCCCGGCGACCGGTGGGCGGGGTGGGACTGGGGTCGATGCTGGGGCGGGCACCGGGGCGGGGCGCCGGGTCCGTCGGGCAGGCTCACCCTCCATGACGTTGTCTCCCCCGTCGCCGGAACGCGCCGGAGCGCCTCGTGGGTGATCCGTTGCCCCGTCGTCCCGCGTGGTCACGGCTGCGCGTCCATCTCACCGCCCACCGCGGACGGTACGCGGTCTACCTGGTCGGTTGCCTGCTGTTCTCCAGCGGTGCCGCCTGCTTCATCCACGCCGACCTCGGCACCGACCCGCTCGACGTCTTCGCCCTCGGCGTCCTGGAACACGCGCCGCTGACCATCGGCATCGTGCAGGCCTCGGTCGCCGCGGTCTGCCTGGCCGGGTGGGCGGTGTGGAACCGGCGCAGGCCGCCGGTGTCGCCGTTCGTCACCTTCTTCCTCTGCGGCAGCCTCATCGACGCGCTGCGGGCGCTGGAGGCCGCCTCCCTGCTGCCCGTCCCCAGCGGGGTGCTCATGCTCGTCGGGGTGGGACTGTGCACCTACGGCTCGGCGCTGATCATCATCAGCGGGATCGGCATCCGCGCCATGGACCTGGTCGCCATCACGATGACGCACCGCTGGCGCTGGCCGTTCTGGGCCGCCAAGGGCAGCCTCGAACTGGTGCTGCTCGCGGCCGGCTGGGCGCTGGGCGGCCCGGTGGGCGTCGGCACCGTCTGCTTCCTCGTGCTCGTCGACACCCTCCTGCAGCCCTGTATGCGGCTGAACACCCGCCTGTTCTCGCTGCGCAACCACGGGCTCGCGGCCCCGGCCCCGGTCCCCGCCCGGCTGGAATCCGACCCCGCCTGAGAAAGGCCACGCCCTTGACGACCGTCGACACCTCCGCGCGACCGGCCGCGGGCTGGGCGCTGCGGATGCGGGACGCGGCGCCCGCCCGGCCCCCGCTGGTGCGTCTCGTCTGCGTGCCCTACGCGGGTGGCGGCGCCGCGGCCTTCCACAGCTGGTCGGAGCTGCTGCCCGCGACGATCGAACCGTGGGCGGTGCGGATGCCGGGCCGGGACGCCCGGCTCCAGGAGCCGCTGCGCACCGACCTGCTGGCCACGGCCCGGGAGCTGGCGGAGGCGCTGGCGCCCGAGCTGACCGGGCCGTACGCGTTCTTCGGGCACAGCCTGGGCGCGTTCCTCGCCTTCGAGACCGTGCGCGCCCTGCGCGGGCTGGGGCTGCCCGAGCCGGTCCTGCTGGCGGTGTCGGCCCGGAACGCGCCCCAGCACCGCACCTACGCCGGGAGCGTGCACCGGCTGCCCGACGACGAGTACCTCGACGTGCTGGACCGGCGGTACGGGGCGATCCCGCCGCTGCTGCGCGAGGACGCCCAGATGCGGGCGATGTACCTGCCGATCCTGCGCGCCGACACGACGATGCTGGAGACCTACCGCTACACGCCGGGACCCGTGCTGGACTGCCCGGTGCTGGCGTACGGCGGTGTCGACGACCCCGAGACGACGACGGCGTCCCTGGCCGCCTGGGCGGAGGTGACGGGGGCCGGGTGCGGCACGCTGCTGCTGCCCGGCGGGCACTTCTTCCTCCAGCCGTCGCGGGAGCGGCTGCTCACGCACCTGTCGGCGGAGCTGCTGCGCGCGCTGGTGCCGTGAGCCGGCCGCCCCGGACGGTGCCGTTCAGCGTCTGCGGGCCGTGATGAGGACGTACCCGAGGCCGGGCGTGTCGAAGGTGTCCTCGTCGGTGTCGAGCAGGACCCGCACCACCTCCTCGCCCGCGAGGGCCACCCACTCGGCGCGGTGCTCCGCCAGCGTGGCCCGCAGCCGTTCCCGCAGCGGCCGCGGGACGCGCACCCGGGCGGTGACGTCGCTCTCGTCGAGGACGTCGAACCCGGCGGCGCGCAGCATGGGCTGGTAGGCGGCCAGCGGTACGGCGGTCACCAGCGGGTGGACCGTGGACCAGTCCTGGCCGGGCTGGTGGAACAGGTCGGCGACGGCGAGCCGGGCCCCGGGTCTGAGGACCCGGGCGGCCTCCCGCAGGGCACGTGGCTTGTCGGTCATGTGGATCAGCGACTCGAGGAACCAGGCGGCGTCGAACGACGCGTCGGGATACGGCAGTTGCTGGGCGTCGGCCCGTTCGAAGCGGACCCGGTCGGTCAGCCCCGCCTGCCGGGCGCGGACGCTGGCGTGCTCGATCTGGCGGCGGCTGACGGAGACCCCGACGACCTCCACCGGGTGGCCGCGCGCCAGGTGGAAGGCGGGCTGCCCGATGCCGCAGCCGAGGTCGAGGACGCGCTGGCCGGTCCTCGGGGCGAGCCGCTCCACCATGAGCGCGGTCAGCCGCTCGGCGGCCACCTCGAAGCTCGCGCCGTCGTCCTCGTCCGTCCAGTAGCCGACGTGCAGGTTGCTGGCGCAGATGCGCGCGTGCGCGGCGACGAAGGAGTCGTACAGTTCGGCGACCGCCTCCGTGTGGGACGGGTGCGACGAGGTCATTCCGTGCCTCTCTGCGTCGGAGCACCGCAAGGTGTGCGGCGGGTGCGGTGCGGTGCCGTCGGCTGTCAGGTGCCCGGCCACGGCACCGCGCCGCGCACGCCGGTCAGGTGGTGTAGTACCAGCTCATCGGGGTGGCCCCGGCAGCCGGGGCGGAGGGCTCGGGCGCCGGGTCCCGGCCGGGGGCTCCGGCGCAGCGCCGCCGCAGGCCGTCGAGGGCGGGCAGGGCCCGGGTCACGGTGTCGAAGGGCAGCCCGAAGTCGACCAGGCAGGCCACCTCGTCCACCCCGACGCCGCGCAGCCGCTCCACCGTCGCCGCGCACTTGTCCTCGGTGCCCAGCAGGGACCTGCGGCGGTAGTAGTCCTCGGCCATCAGCTCCGCGAGCTTGTCCTGCTCGGCGGCGTCGGTGCCGCGCGAGGTGCCGCTGACCTTGTCGTCGTTGCGCTTCTGCGTCATGAAGGACGCCAGATAGCCCTTCACCGGCTCGCGTACGAGGTCCCACACCTGTTGTTCGTCGTCGCCGACGTAGGTGTGCATCCCCACGGTGACCGTGCCCGCCGCGGGGTCGTGCCCCGCCTTCTCGCGGGCGGCGCGGTACTGGACGACGTCCTCCTCCAGCTTCTCCCAACTGGTCAGCAGGGACAGGACGTTCAGTCCGCGCTTGCCCGCCTCCACCCAGGTCTGCGGGTTGGAGGTGTGCACGAGCCACATCGGCAGCTCCGGCTGGCAGGGCCGCGGGTAGGTCCGTACGTCGAGGGCGCGGCCGTCGGGGCCGGGGAAGGACCGGGACTCGCCCCGCCACAGCGCGGCGATGGTGTCGACGTTGTCGAGCGTGTACTCGCGTCGGGTGGCGTAGTTGTCGGGGTAGAAGACGAAGTCGCCCTGGTGCCAGCCGGTGGCCAGGCAGACCCCCACCCGGCCCTGGGAGAGCTGGTCGACCAGGGACCACTCCTCGACGACACGGACGGGGTGGTGGTGGGGCGCCACCACGCTCCCGGCCCGGATGTGCAGGTTCTCCGTGGCCACGGCGAGCCCCGCGGACAGCACGGCCGGGTTGGGGAAGCTGCCCCCGAACTCCTGGAAGTGCCGCTCCGGCGTCCAGATGGCGGTGAAGCCCCGGCGGTCGATGAAACGGGCCACGTCCAGGATGAACCGGTAGCGGGCGCCGAAGTCGTTGCGGTCGTTGGCTGAGAAGAAGTAGACGCTGAAGTCCATCGTTGTCGGTGTCCTCACCTGTCGCCGTCGGGGCCCGCCGGGTTGAGCGAGGCGGGGAACAGGCTGGCCGGGAAGGTGCGTGGATCGAGCACGGGGGCCAGCATCCCCGCGATGCGGGCCAGGTTCTCGTCGTGCGCGATGGTGTGGTGGTCGGCGTGCATCTCGTGGATGGTGATCCGCGGGCCGACGAACTGGGCGAGCCCGTTCGACTTGTCCGCGCTGGTCCTGGGCACGGGCGGGAGGTCGTTGCTGTTGCCCGGCGCCAGGAAGCCCTGGGTGGCGTGGAACAGGGTGGTGGGGACCGCGCTGCGCAGCGGCTGCGGCCGGTACGCCTGGAGCAGGTCGCCGTTGTGCAGCATCAGCTCGTGCCGGACCAGGATCTGGTGCTTGATCATCTCCGGGTCGGGGCCGGCGGCGGAGCGGTCGTGGATATGGCGGGCGACCAGGTCGAGTTGGGCGTCCAGGTCCAGGTCGGCCAGCGCGGCGAGGCCGATCTGCTCGCCGACGCCCCACCGCTGGCACATGGCGTTGCCCAGCATCACCAGCGAGAACGCCTCCGCCTCCACCTCCGTGACGGTGCCCCAGTCGACGCTGTCCCAGGCTTCCGTGCCCGGCATGATCGGGTCGATGGCGATCAGGTGGCTCACCTCCTCGCCCGCCTGCTGGAGCTGCCGCGCCATCTCGTAGGCGAGCACCCCGCCGAAGGAGCAGCCGCCCAGCAGGTAGGGCTCCCCGGGGAAGCGGGCGCGCAGTTCGTCGGTGTAGTGCGCGGCCATCTCCTCCACCGACTCGTACCGGCGGGGCGCCCGGTCCGGGGTGGCCGCGCCGATCTGCTCCAGGCCGATGACGGGCTTGTGCAGACCGAGGTGGCGGGAGAGGTAGATCGCGTAGCTCACCTCGCCGTACAGGTTGTGCGCCCAGACGGAGCGGCGGCTGTCGCCGTGCCGGTTGATGGCGACGACGGGCGACGCCTCCCCCGGCACCTCCGCCGCCCGCGGGGCGACGGCGGGCGGAGCGCCGTACACCCGGTCCGCGTTGGCCCGCGAGAGCAGCAGCCACGGCTCGGCGTCCACCTCGACCACCTCGGGCGGCGGGGCGATCCAGCGGTGGTACTCCCCCACCGGGCTCCCGGCTCCCGAGGCCCGTACGACGACGGTCCGTCCGGCGCGGCCCAGGGGGCGCGGCGGGTATCCGGCGGCGGCGACCGCGAGGGCGGTACGCCACTCGGTGGCCCGCTCCAGCCTGCCGCGCAGCGCCGCGCCGTCCATCGGCGCGACCGGGGCGAGCGCCGCGGTCACCTGGTCGAGGGCCTCGTCACGGCTGCGTCCGGCGAGGTCGTCGGTCCGCGCGGGCAACCGGGTCGCGCCCCAGACACCGGCCAGGTGCGCCGCCGTCTCCGCCAGCGACCGGGCCTCGCTCTCCGCGGTGGGTGCCTCGCCGGGGGCGGGGGTCTGCACGAGCAGCAGCTCGGTCACTTCCAGTCCGCGGTCCTGCACCAGCCGGGCCGTCTCCACGGCGACCAGACCGGCGAGCCCGTACCCGGCGATCCGGCAGCTCCCCTCCGGCCGGGCCTGGACGATCGCGTCGGCGCAGGCTCGCGCGAGCAGTCCCACGTCGGCGGACGGCGTCTCGCCGGAACGGAAGCCGGGCGCCTCGACGCCCGTCACCGGGCCGTCCTGCGCGAGCGCGCCGACCAGGTGCATCGCCCAGGTCAGCTCGCCCGTGTCCCCGAAGAGGCAGTAGACGGGGTCCCCCTCCCCGGCACCGGTGAACGGCACCAGCCGGGCGGGCGCGGGCGCCGACGGGCGGGGGCGCGGCGCCGGTGCCGGTGCGGACGGCTGCGGGCCGAGGGTGTCGGGGACCTCGTCGGGCAGGACGTAGCTCTTGTCGAGGTGCGTGACGAGACGGTCGACGCTGGGGTGCTCGAGGATCGCCGCCATGGGGATGTGGTCGCCGTAGCGCGCCTGGATCGTCTGCATGATCCGCATCGCGCCGATGGAGTCGACGCCGTAGCTCGCGAAGTCCCGGTGGGGGTCGACGTCCTCGGTACGGATGCCGATGCCGTCGGCCACGGCTTCGCGGACGTGGTGCCGGAGGGTGGCCAGGCGGTCGGGGTCGGTGGAGGGTTGGGGGGCGGGGGCGGGCGCGGGGGCGGGCTGGGGAGCGGGGGCGGCTACGGGTGGGGGTGTGGATGCGGGCTGGGGTGTGGGGGCGGGTGTGGGGGTACGGCCTCGCGGTGCCGTCTGCCGGGGGGTTTCCGGAACCGGGGCCGGGGCGGGGGCGGGTGCGGGGGCGGCGGTCGGGAGCCAGTGCCGTTCCGGGGCGAACGGGTACGTCGGGAGGGAGACGCGGGTGCGGGGGGCGGCGGTGTGGAGGGACCGCCAGGGCACGTCGGCGCCGCGCGCCCAGAGCCTGGCGAGCCTGCCGACGTCGCCGGTGGCTGCCCGGCGCAGGGCGTCCGACAGGTCGTCGGCGTCGGCCGGTTCCGCGGTGTCGGCGCTCGGTGCGCCCCGTACCAGCGTGGCCGTCCCACCGCCGTCGAGGTGGGTGCGCAGGACGTCCGCGAGGTCCGTGAGGGTGGCGGCGGCGACGGCCAGGCGCGCCTCCAGGTGGGGGCGGCCGACCTGGAGGGTGTAGGCGACGTCCGCCGGGGACACCGTCCGCAGGCGGCCGTCGCGTTCCCACGCCTCAAGGCGGTCGAGGAGCCGACGCACGGCGGCGCGCAGGCGGTCGTCGTCGCGGGCGCTGAGCACGTACAGCTGGTCGGTGCCGTCCGGGACGCCGGGTGCCGTGGGGCGGTTCGGGGCCTCCTCGACGACCAGGTGGGCGTTCATGCCGCCGAAGCCGAAGGAGCTGACGCCCGCGCGGCGGGGCAGCGGGGCGCCGGTGGCGCCGTCCGTGAAGGGGGTCCACGGGCGGGCGGAGGTGACGAGGTGGAACGGCGAGTCCGCGAGCCTGATCAGCGGGTTGACGCGCTCGACGTGCAGGGTGGGCGGCAGCATCCCGTGGCGCAGGGCGAGCAGGACCTTGAACAGGCCCGCCATCCCGGCCGCGGTCTCCAGGTGCCCGACGTTGGTCTTCACGCTGCCGAGTCCGCAGGACTGGCGGGGGACGGCGGCGCGTTCCGTGTCGCCGGGCGGGTCGAACGCGGTGCGCAGTCCGGTGATCTCGATGGGGTCGCCCAGCGCGGTGCCCGTGCCGTGCGCCTCCACGTAGCCGATCGTCTCGGGACCGACGCCCGCGCGCCGCTGCGCCAGCGAGATCACCTCGGCCTGCGCGGCGGGGTTCGGCGCGGTGAGCGAGGCGGCCCGGCCGCCGTGGTTGGTCGCGGAGCCCGCGATGACGCCGTGGACGTGGTCGCCGTCGGCGAGCGCCCGCTCCAGCGGCTTGAGCAGGACGGCGCCCACGCCCTCGCCGCGCACATAGCCGTCGGCGCGGTGGTCGAAGGACTTGCAGCGGCCGTCGGGCGCGAGCATCCCGGAGCGGCCGAACGCCTCGAACGCCGTCGGCGCGACGATGACGTTGACGCCCCCGGCGATGGCGAGTTCGCACTCGCCGGTCTGGATGGCGCGCACGGCGCGGTGCACGGCGACCAGGGAGCTGGAGCAGGCGGTGTCGACCGGTTCGCTGGGGCCGCGCAGGTCGAGCAGGAAGGAGACCCGGTTCGCCAGCACGCTGTGGTCGTTGCCCGTCATCAGCTGGCCGTCCACGTCGACGCCGCGTTCGCGGGCCAGTTCCCCGTACTCGGAGGAGGCCACACCGACGTAGACGCCGCAGGCGGTACCGGCCAGGGCGGCGGGGTCGTAGCCCGCCTCCTCGACGGCCGACCACACGGTCTGCAGGAACAGCCGGTGCTGCGGGTCCATCACGCGCGCCTCACGCGGCGTGATCTGGAAGAAACCGGCGTCGAACTGGTCGACGCCGTCCAGGAAACCGCCGTACATGGGCGGACGCCCGGCCGCCGCGCTGCCGAACCGGTCCGCGGGCGCCTCGGAGATCAGGTCGCGGCCCTGGAGCAGATGCGACCAGAACGCGTCCGGGTCGGGCGAGCCGGGGAACGCCCCGGCCATGCCGACGACGGCGACGGCACCGGTGGGGGCGGGGGGCGGCGGGGCGACGACGGGGGCGGGGACGGGAGCCGGGGCCGGGGGGTCGTGCCGTTCGACCGGGGCCGGGGCCTGGGCCGGGGCCTGGGGCCCCTTCTCCTCCGGCGGGGCCGTCACACCGTTCGTCGCCGTGACGAGGTACTCGACGAGGGCGGCCGTGTCCCGGCACCCGTAGAGCACCGGGGGCGGCACCTCCACGCCGGTGTCGGTGGAGAGACGGTCGGCGAGCTGCACCATCGTCACCGAGTCGAAGCCGAAGTCGCTGAGGTGGTCGGCCGGGTCGATGTCGGAGGGTGCCACGCCCAGCAGCGAGCAGATGGCGTCGGTGACGGTCGCCAGCATCGCGGTGAAGGCGGACGGTGTGGTGCCGCCCGCGGTGTCGACGGTCGGGTCAGGGCGGGTCACGGAGGGCTCCTCGGAAGGGCTGGTGCCGGAGGTGGCGGCTTCGGCGGAAGGGCTGGGACCGGGAGACGCGGCTTCGACAGGCGGCCTGGAACCGGGAGACGCCGCTTCGACAGGCGGCCTGGAACCGGGAGACGCCGCTTCGACAGGCGGCCTGGAACCGGGAGACGCCGCTTCGACGGACGGGCTGGGACCGGCGACGGCCGCTTCGGCGGGTGAGGTGCGGATCCAGTAGCGGCCGGAGGCGAAGGGGTAGTGCGGGAGGGAGACGATCCGGGCACCGGTCGCGTCCGGGTGGTCGACGTCCGTGCCGTTCACCCAGGCCCGGGCGGTGTCGAGTACGGCGGTGTCCTCGGCGGACAGCGCGGAGGGCGACGACGCCCCGGGCGCCTCCCGGCGGCTTCTCACCAGCCGCGCGTCGTCCCGCTGACCGGCGTACGCGTCGAGGACCTCGACGACATCGGTCAGGGTGTGGACGACCGCCCCGAGGCGTGCGGGGAGTGGCTCGCGGCCGACGCGCAGGGTGTGGGTCACGTCGCGCACGCTGAGACCGGCCCCCGGACCGCGCAGGAAGTCGGCGAGGCGGCGGGCGTGGGTGGCGAGGGCGTCCGGGCGGCGGGCCGACAGGGCCAGCAGGTACGGGCCCGGCGCGGACGGCACGTCCGCGGGGACGCGCGGCGCCTCCTCGACGATCACGTGGGCGTTCGCGCCGCCCGCGCCGAAGGAGCTGACGGCGGCCCGGCGCGCGGAACCGTCCGGCTGCCCGGGCCAGGGGACGGGCTCGCGCGGGACGAGGAACCCGTCGGCCGTGAGGACGCCGTCGGAGCCGAGGGTCGGGGCCAGGGTGCGGTGCCGCAGTTGCAGGATGACCTTGGTCAACTGGACCATGCCCGAGGCGGCTTCGAGGTGCCCGGTGTTGGGCTTGACGGAGCCGACGCGCAGCCGGTGGCCGTGCTCGCCCACCCCGTAGGCCCGGCGCAGGGCGGCGAGTTCGAGCGGGTCGCCGACCGGGGAGCCGGTCGCCTGCGCCTCCACGTACTGCACGGTGCGGGCGGCCACCCCGGACGCGGTGAGGGCCTGGGCGATCAGCTCGGTCTGCGCCGCCGCGCTGGGTACGGCGTACGCCTCGGTCGGACCGTCGGAGTTGACGGCCGTACCGCGGATACAGGCGTGCACCCGGTCGCCGTCCCGCAGCGCGTCGGAAAGCCGCTTGAGGACGACGGCGCCGACCCCCTCCCCGGTGACGATGCCGTCGGCCGCGGTGTCGAAGACCCGGGGTCGGCCGCCCGGCGAGAGCATCTTCGCGGCGGCCAGGTCGGTGTGGTGGCTCGGGTGCAGGATGACGTTCACGCCCCCGGCGACCGCGGTGGCGCACTCGCCCGCGCGCAGGCTGCGTACCGCGAGATGGAGGGCGGTGAGCGCGGACGAGCAGGCGGTGTCGACCGCGAGGCTCGGGCCGGTCAGGCCGAAGGTGTGGGAGACCCGGTTGGCGATGGACCAGCCGGAGGACAGCGCCTGTACGGCGTTTCCCCGCCCACGCTCCTCGGCGGCGAGCAGGGCGTACTGGTGGTGCATCACGCCGACGAAGACGCCGGTGCGCCGTCCCTGGCGGGTCAGCCTGACCGGTGGGAGCGCCGCGTCCTCCAGGGCCTCCCACACGGTCTCCAGGAAGAGGCGTTCGGCGGGGTCCATGCGTTCGGCCTCCCGTGGGGAGACGCGGAAGAGCAGGGGGTCGAAGCGGTCCACGTCGGCGAGGAAGCCGCCCCAGGCGGAGCCGTCGCCGGTGTCGCCGCCGCCGTCCCAACGGTCGGGTGGCACGGGCGTGATGAGGCTGCGGGCGGCGAGGAGGTGCGCCCAGAGCGTGTCGACGTCCGGAGCGCCCGGGTAGCGGCCCGCCACACCGACGATCGCGATCGGCTCGTCGGCGTCGGGTGGGGACGGGGCTGTGGCGACTGGCGGCGCGGGTCGCGCTGAAGCGGACGGTTCCGCCGGGGCCGGGACGGACGGTTCCCCGCTCTCGGCCGCGACCAGCGCCTGCGCGATGGCGCGGACCGACTCCCCGGAGACCACGAGGTCGTGCGGCACCCGTCCGATCTCCCGCTCCAGCCGCTCCACCGCTTCCAGCACCGTCAGCGAGTCGGTGCCGAAGGACACCAGCGGGACGGCGGGGTCCAACTCGTCCACGGGCATCCGCAGCAGTTCCGCGAAGAGGTTCCGCAGGCGGTCCTCCATGCCCGTGACGAGACCGTCGTCCGCCGGGGCGGCGGACGGTTCGGCCGCCACCTCGGGGGTCGCCGCGGTCGGGTCGGGCGCCACGGCCGAGTCCGGCGCCACCGCCGGTACGCTCCACGCCCCCCGCTCCGCGAGGAACAGGTGCTGCCCTGCCTGGTGGTCGGTCCAGCCCCGGACGCCGACGCGCCGCGTCCGGTCGTACCCCGACTCGGCGAGGAGCGCCTCCCAGGCGGCCGGGGCGAGCAGCGGCGCGTGCGGGAGCCGGAGGTCGGCGTCCCGGGCGAGCCACCAGCCGTCCGTGAGGCCGAAGACGGGGGTGACGGCGTCGAGGACGCGGGTGGCCTCGTTGACGGCGAGCAGGCCACCCCGGGCGGTCAGCTCGGCCACGGTGCGCAGGGTCCGCCGGATGTCCCCGGTGGCGTGCAGGACGTTGGTGGCCACGACGATGTCGTAGCGCTGTCCGTCGAAGCCCTGCGCCGCCAGGTCCCCGGCGATGTCCAGCACCCGGAAGTCGGTGCGGACGGGCCCGTCGGACAGCCGCTGCCGGGCGGCGGCGACCAGGGACGGCGAGATGTCGGTGACGTCGTACGAGACGGCCGTACCGTGCTCCGCGAGCGCGTCCAGCACCGCGCGCGTCGTCGCGCCGGTGCCCGCGCCGATCTCCAGGACGCGGAGCCGCCGCTCCGGGTCCGCGTCCAGGGCGTCGGCGACGGCGGCCCGGACCGCCGTGGCCGTCAGGTGGTTGAAGTAGCGGGTGCGGGGGTCGTCGGCGTACAGCGCGGCCATGCGCCGGTCGGAGCCGCCGGGGAAGAGGACGTCGAGTCCGCTGCGGCGGCGGGCGAGGACGTCGGGGAGGGCGGCCGCGCAGTCGTCGAGGAGGTCGAGGGTGGGGACCAGGTGGGGGAAGCGCTCCGCGAGCCCGTCCCGCAGCGCGGCCCGGTCGCCGTCCTCGCCCTTCTCCCGCATGGTGGTCAACGCGTCGTACAGCCGCGTCCGTTCCTCGTGCACCGGCAGCCGCTCGCCCGCGGGCCGCAGGGCGTCGCGGACGGCGACCCGCGCGTAGGCGTCGACGGCGTCCAGGTAGTCCGGCGCGTAGGGCTCACCGGCGGCGAGCTGCGCCGTGGCGACGGCCGCCGCGGGAGCGGCGAGGACGTCGGCGCCGCGCACGCCCAGGTCCCGGGTGACGGGGTGCAGCCGTGTCACCCGGCCCAGTTCGGCCGGGTCGGCGCGGAGCGGTGCGACCTGGGTGAGTCCGGCGGCGAGCACCTGCCGGAAGGCGCGCAGGCCCTCGTCGGCGGACAGGGGCTGGACGCCCCAGCGGGCGAGGCGTTCGCGGTGCTCGGGGGTGGCGACGGCGCCCTCGTCCCCCCAGAACCCCCAGTCGAAGACGGTGACCGGCCACCGCAGCCGGGTGGCGAGGTGGGCGCCGTACGCGCTGAGGAAGGTCGATCCGGCCGCGTAGTTGGACTGCCCCGGGTTCCCGGTGTGGGCGATGGCGGAGGAGAACAGGGCGAGGAAGTCGAGCGGTTCGGCGGCGAGGGCGTCGGCGAGCGCGACGGTGCCCCGGGTCCTGGGGGCGAACGCGGCGTCGAAGACGTCGTCGTCGAGGTGGCCGATGGTGCGGTCCGCGAGGACGAACGCGGTGTGCACCGCCCCGTCGACGCCGCCGTACCGCTCGTGCAGCAGCCGGACCGCCGCCCGGCTGGCGGCGGGGTCGGTGAGGTCGCCGCTGTGGTAGGCGACCTGCCCGCCGTGCGCGCGGAGCCGGTCGAGTTCGCCGTCCGGGAGTTCGGCCTCCGTCCTGCGGCCCATGACCACCAGTCGGGCGTCCCACTCGCGCAGCAGGTAGGCGCTGATGACCCGGCCGAGGCCGCCGAGCCCGCCGACGACGAGGTACCGGCCGCCGCGCCGCAGCGGGAGCCGGTCGTCGGCCGGGGCGGGCAGCCGGGCGGGGGCGAGGTGCTTGACGAGGCGGGTCCCGGCGCGCAGGGCGGTCTCCTGGAACGGCTGTCCCGCGGGCTCGGCGGTGACGGCGTTGACGAGGGACGTCCAGGTGCCGCGTGCCGCGCACTCCGCCAGGTCGGTGCGGCTCAGGTCCACACAGACGACGTCGAGGAAGGTCAGCTCGCGGGAGAGGGTGCGGGCCATGCCGTGCAGGGCACCGGCGTAGGGGTTGTCCACCGGGCTGTCGGGCAGCGGCTGCTGGCTGTCGCTGGTGAGGACGGTGAGCCGGACGCCCTGGGGGCGCAGGTCGGACAGCGCCTGCGCGAGGTGGAACAGGGCGCGGCAGCCGACGCGGGCGCTGTCGGCCAGGTGGTCGAGGTCCGTGGCGGAGTGGCGGCGGGTGTCGACGCCGCCCGTGAAGTAGATCGTCGTGGCGTCGGGGTGGGCGGCGAGCAGGGCGCGGTGGTCGGCGCGGTCGCGCAGGGCGCCGAGGTCGGCCCGGGCGGCGTCGCCGCCGTGCGCGCGGACCAGGGCGTCGGCGAGCCCGTGGTCGTGCCCGGCGGTGAGCACCAGCGCCGGTCCGCCGGTGGGGGCGGCGTCCCGGGGCAGGGGCTCCAGGTGCCAGGCGGGCACGAGGTAGGGGACGTCGGGTTCGCCGCGCGGGGGCCGTACGACGGTCAGTCCCGTGAACTCGACGAGGACGCGTCCGGTGGCGTCCGTCAGCCGTACGTCGCAGCGGACCGTGCCGCGCGCCTCGTCGGCGGAGACCAGCCGGGCGTGGGCGTAGCGGGGGGCGGTGGCCGGGTCGTGGACGCGGACGCGTGCCACGGCGGCGGGCCGCGTGGCCGGTTCGTCCCAGGCGGGGAGCGCGCCGTGGACGGCGTGCAGCGCGGCGTCGGTGGTGCCGGGGTCGGTGGTGCCGCCGTGCGGCTGTCCGGCGTCCGGGGCGGCGAGTTCGGCCAGGGCCTGCCCGTCGCCGCACCAGAGGCGTGCGACGCGGCGGTAGGTCGGGCCGTAGTCGAGGCCCGCCGCCCGTGCGCGGTCGTAGAAGTCGCCGTGGCCGGTCTCGCGGGTGCAGTCGCGGCGTACGGCGGTGAGGTCGACGGCCCGCGGCGCGGTGAACCGGGCGTCGGGGTCGGCGGTGACCGTGGCGTGCACGACGGGGCCGGTGGTGATCTCGACACGCACCCGCCGGTCCTCCGGCCGGGTGCGTACGGTGGGCCGTTCGCCGGTGTCCATGAGCACGGGGGCGCGCCAGCGGACGTCGGTCAGTTCGGTGATCGGTCGGGCGGCCGTGCGTTCGGCCGCCGTACGGGCCAGTTCGAGGAGGGCCACTCCGGCGAGCACGGGCCGTCCGTCCACGAGGTGGTCGGCGACCCAGGGGTGGTCGGGGGTGAGGGTGACCGGCACGTCCTCGGCCCCCGGTGCCGTCTCCGCGGTGTCGGGCCAGTGGACCGGCCCGGCGAACGGGTACGTCGGCAGCGACACGGGGCGGGCCGTGTGGCCGGACCGTGGGTCGGGCCGCGGCCAGTCGAAGTCCTCGCCCCCGGCCCAGCGGGCGGCGAGGTCGTGCAGGCGGCCCCCGGCGAGGAGGGCGGCGGCGTCCGTCGGCCGCTGTCGGGGGGCCTCGGGCGACAGGGTGCCGGAGGCGTGCGCGGCGCCGGTGCGGACGTACTCCGTGAGTGCCTCGCGCAGGCCCCGGTGGTCCGCGACGACGAACGCGGCGCGGTACTCGAAGCCCTCCCGCCCGGTGCGCAGGGTGTGCGCGATGTCCGCGAGCGGCGGCAGGGACTCCCGCGGGGCGTCGAGGAAGCGGGCCAGCCGGTCGGCGGCGGCGGTGAGGCGGTCGGGGGTGCGGGCGGACAGCGGGACCAGCTGGTCGGTGCCGTCGTCGGGGCGCGGGCGGTCGGGGGCCTGGTACTCCTCGATGACCGCGTGCGCGTTGGCGCCGCCCGCGCCGAAGGAGCTGAGCGCCGCGCGGCGGGGCAGGCCGGGGCGGCGCGGCTGCCACGGTGCGGCGGCGTGCTGGAGCCGGAACGGGCTGCCCGCGAAGTCGATCTTCGCGTTGGGCGGGTCGCTGTTCAGGGTCGGGGCGAGGGTGCGGTGCCGGAGCTGGAGCACGACCTTGGTGAGGCCCGCGATCCCGGCGGCGGCCTCGGCGTGCCCGATGTTGGGCTTCACCGAGCCGAGGGCGCAGAACTGGCGCTCGTCGGTGGACCTGCGGAACACCCGGGTGAGTCCCTCGATCTCGATGGGGTCACCGAGTTCGGTGCCGGTGCCGTGCGCCTCCACGTAGCCGATGGTCGACGGGTCGACGCCGCAGCGGTCGAGCGCGGTGCCGATCACGGAGGCGTGGGCGCGCGGTGAGGGCACCGTGTAGCCGTTGGTCCGGCCGCCGTGGCTGATGGCGGTGGCGCGGATGACGGCGTCGATCCGGTCGCCGTCGGCGAGCGCGGCGGCCAGCGGCTTGAGGATGACGGCGCCGACGCCCTCGCCGGGCACGAAACCGTTGCCGCCCTCGCCGAAGGCGCGGCAGACCCCGTCCGGGGAGAGCATCCGCTGCTCCGCGAGCATGGCGAACTTCGACGGGTGCAGGGTGAGGTAGGCGCCGCCCGCCACGGCCATCCGGCATTCCCCGCGCCGCAGGCTCTCGCAGGCCAGGTGGAGGGCGGTGAGGGAGGCGGAGCAGGCGGTGTCGACGGTGAGGCTCGGGCCGTGCACGTCGAGGTGGTAGGAGAGGCGGTTGGCGAGGGAGAACTCCATCGAGTACGCGGAGACCGGGTTGCCCTTGCCCCACTCCTCGGCGCCGACCAGGCCGTAGCCGAGTCCGGTGGCGCCGACGAAGACGCCGACGGCGTGGCCGTCGTCGTCGGTGCGGGTGGCGCGGTGCAGCCGGTCGCGGGTGTACCCGGCGTCCTCCAGGGCCGACCAGGCGACCTCCAGGAAGAGGCGTTCCGCGGGGTCCATGCGGCGGGCCTCGCGGGGGGCGACGGAGAAGAACAGCGAGTCGAAGCGGGCCACGTCGTCGAGGAAGCCGCCCCAGCGACCGTAGCTGGTGCCGCGGGCGCGCGTCCCGTCCCGGTCGAACCAGCGTTCCCTGTCCCAGCGGGAGGGCGGTATCTCGCCGATGGCGTCCTCGCCGCGCACCAGCATCCGCCACAGCTCGTCGACGTCGCGGGCGCCGGGGTAGCGGCCCGCGAGGCCGACGACCGCGATGGCGTCGTCCGGGACGGGCTCGCTGGGCGCCACCGGGCCGGGTGCCGGGGCGGGTGCCGGGACGGGCACCACGGCCCGCGCCTTCGCCGGGGCGTCGGTGACCGTGCCGTTGCGGCGGTCGCCGCCCCCGGCGAGCGCGCCGAGCGCCGGTCCGTGGTGGGCCGTCAGGTAGCCGGTGAGGTCGTCGATCGTGCGGTGCTCGAAGAGGAGGGTGGCGGGCATCGGGCCCAGCCTGTCCTCCAGGGCGACGGTGACCCGCTTGACCATCACGGAGTCGATGCCGAGGGCGGAGAACTCCAGGTCGGGGCGGAGGCGTTCGGGGCGCAGCCGGGTGAGCCCGCCGAACACGTCCAGGAGGAAGTCCCGCGCGGTGCCGGACACGTCGGCGTCCGCGGCCTGCGGGGTGTCGTCCCCGGGTGCGGTGTCGGCCGCGTCGAGACGGGACTGGACGAACCGTTCGATGCGCTCCCGGTGCCCGTGGACGACGACGACCTCCGGCGCCCGCGACCGCAGCGCGGCCCGCAGCACCCGCAGTCCGGTCTGCGGCGCCATCTCGACCATGCCCTGGAGCTGTTCTACCGCCTCGCGGTCGGTGTCGCTGAGGGTCATGCCGCCGCCCGCCCACAGCGGCCAGCCGACGGACACGGTCGTGCCGCGCCGCAGGCCCCGCTCGACGAGGGCGGCGCGGTCGGTGGCGAAGCCGCCCAGGGCGCGGCTGGCGGCGGCGTAGTCGGCCTGCCCCGGGTGTCCGGCGTATCCGGCGAGGGAGGAGAACAGCACGAAGTGGTCGAGGGGTTCGTCGCGGGTGGCCTCGTCCAGGGCGCGGGCGCCGAGCAGCTTGGGGGCGAGCACGCGCGCGTGGCCGCCGGGCGCCTTGTTGACGATGTACGCGTCCTCGTTGACCCCGGCCAGGTGCAGTACGCCGGTGACGGGGCCGTACGCCGCGTGTGCCTCGTCGACGGCGTGCCGGACGTCCCCGGGCCGGGTCACGTCGCCCCGCACGTACCGGACGCGGTCGCCGACGTCGCGCAGCAGGGCGTCCACCGCGGCGCCGGGCGCGGACCGGCCGAGGAGCACCACGGGGGAGGAGGGTGCCAACTGGCGGGCGAGGCTCAGGGCGACGCCCCCGCCGCCGCCGGACAGCAGGTGGACGCCGCCGGACAGCGGGGCGCCGTCGGACAGCGGGGCGCCGTCGGCGTCGGGCAGCGTGGCGGGCGTCAGGGTGCGCAGCCAGCGGCCCTGGGCGTCGTAGCGGACCTCGTGCAACGGGGCGGCGGGGGCGGTGAGTTCGCGCAGGGCGAGGGTGACCGGGGCGGGGTGGTCACCGGCCGCCACGGCGACCAGGCGCAGCCTGCCGTCCTCGCGGGCCGCGATCGAGCAGAAGCCGCCGAGCGCGTCCGCCGACTGGGCGCTGTCCTCCCCCACCGTGACGCAGGCCAGCGCGAGACGGTCGCCCACCCGGCCGCGGATCAGGGTGCGCAGGGCGGGATAGACCAGGTCGAGGCAGTGCTCGGGACCCGCGGCGGTGACCAGGACGACGCGCCGGGGGGTGGCGCCCCGGTCCGCGAGCCCGGCCCACAGCCGCTCCCAGGAGGCGTCGGCGGCGAGGTCGGTCTCGTCGGCCCGGACGACCGTGGCGTCCTCCGGGACGGTGGGGCCGGGGCGGCGCGCGGCGGACGCGTCGAGCACGACGAGCGGGCGGTCCGTGGCGGCGGGGCGGTCCGCGGTGGGCTCGGCACGCCGCCAGCCGGAGGTGTAGGCGACGACCTCGTGCGTCTCGTTCATCGCGGCAACCGCGGCGGCCACGGACAGCTGCCCGGACCTGACGCGTTCGAGTATGTCCCGCCGGTTCTTCCTGGAGATCACCGCGCACCTTCCATGAGGCGTTCCGCTTCGTCCACCGACAGACGGCCGTCGTTGAGGGCCTGGAGCAGGTCGGGCAGGCTCGTCCCCGGGCTGTCCGCCGACGGCGGGTCGAGGGGTTCCGCCCAGTGGCGCTGCGCTTCGAAGGGGTAGCCGGGCAGCGGGGTGCGCCGCCCCGGCCTGACCGGCAGGACGCCCGCGCCGGTGACCCACGCGCGGGCCGCGTCGTACGGGTCCGCGTCGCCGGCGGTCCGCTCCCCCGCCTGGGCGGGGGTGGTGGCGGTGCCGGTGACGGTCCGCGGGCCGGGTTCGCCGTCCAGGGACCGCCGTACCTCCGCGGTCAGCTGGTCCGTCGTCTCGACGACGAACGCCGCGCGGTGCGGCATCGGGTCGCGTCCCACGGTCAGCGTGTGGGCGAGGTCCGCGAGGGCGAACGGGCCGGGCCGGTCGCCGGGGTCCGCGGTGAGGGCGCCGTGCAGGTCCGCGAGCCGGGCCCGCAGCTGCTCCGGTGTCCGGGCGGACACCGGGACGACCAGCGGGCCCCGGTCGGGGGCGCGGACCTCGGCCCGTTGGTCGGGGTAGTCCTCCAGGAGGACGTGGGCGTTGGTCCCGCCGAGGCCGAAGGAGCTGACCCCGGCCCGGCGCGGGGTGCCGTCGGCCCCGCGCTGCCAGGGCGTGAGCCGGTCGACGACGCGGAACGGGCTGCCGTCCAGGTCGAGGAGCGGGTTGGGCTCGGTGAAGTGGAGCGTGGGCGGCAGCGCGCCGTGCCGCATCGCCAGCACCGTCTTGACGACGCCGGTCAGCCCGGCGGCGGCCTCCGTGTGGCCCACGTTGGACTTGACGGTGCCGAGCCAGCACCAGGGGTCGACGGGTTCCGTGTCCGGCCTGCCGTCGAGGGCGGCGAACGCCTTGCGCAGCCCGCGGACCTCGATGGGGTCGCCGACCTCGGTGCCGGTGCCGTGCGCCTCGATGTAGGTCACCGTGCGCGGGTCCACGCCCGCCTCCCGGTACACCGAGCCGATCAGCTCGGCCTGCGCGGTCGGGTTGGGCATCATCAGGGAGTTGACGTGCCCGCCGCCGCCGTGGGAGACGCCGCTGCCGCGGACCAGGGCGTAGACGGTGTCGCCGTCGGCGAGCGCCCGGGACAGCGGCTTCACCAGCACCGCGACACAGCCCTCGCCGCGGACCATGCCGTTGGCCCGCCGGTCGAAGGCGGCGCAGCGGCCGTCCGGCGACATGATGCCGAGCTGGCCGAGGGCCACGAACAGGTCGGCGGTGAGGAACAGGTGCACCCCGCCGACGATCGCCGCGTCGCACTCGCCGGAGCGCACCGCGCGCACCGCCCGGTGCAGTGCGGTGAGCGAGCTGGAGCACGCCGTGTCGACGGCCTCGCTCGGGCCGCGCAGGTCCAGTTGGTAGGAGATCCGGTTGGCGATGAGGCAGTGCCCGTTGCCGCTGACGACGTGGCCCTCGCGGTGGCGGCCCGCCCGGTGCAGCTGCCAGTCGTAGTCGTGGGAGGTGGCGCCGACGAAGACGCCGGTGCGGGTGGAGCGCAGCTCGCCGGGCCGGTGCCCGGCGTCCTCCACGGCCCGCCACGCCGTCTCGAGGAGCAGCCGCTGCTGGGGGTCCATCAGCTCGGCCTCCATCGGTGTCATGCCGAAGAAGTCCGCGTCGAAGCGGTCGACGCCGTCGATGAAGGAGCCCCAACGGCTGTTGACCGTGCCCGGGGTGCGGTGCGGGTCGCCGAAGACCTCACGCCAGTCGAAGCGGTCCCGGGGGATCTCGTCGACCAGGTGCGTCCCGTCGCGCAGGTGCCGCCACCAGGACGCCAGGTCGGACGAGCGGGCGTACCGTCCGGCCATGCCGACGATCGCCACCGGGTCGTCGTCCGGGGCGGGCCGGGGCGCGGGCGCCGGGGCGGGCCGGGGCACGGGCGCCGGGGCGGGCGAGGGCTGTGGTGCGCTGACCGGCTGCGGGCGGGGCTTCCGGGACGGCGTGGGCGCGTGTGCGGTGAGGTGGGCGGCGAGGGCGTCGATCGTCGGGTGCTCGTAGAGCAGCACCTTGGGCAGCTTGCCGAACTCCGGTTCCAGGCCGCGGACCAGCTGGATCGCGCTGAGCGAGTCCATGCCGTACCGGTCGAACGGGACGGCGGTGTCCACGTCCTCGGGCGCACGGCCGAAGAACCGCGCGAAGACCGGGAGGAGCCGGTCGCGGATCTCGGCCGCGTCGGCCGGTGGGGCGGACGGTGCCGCATCCGGTGCGGGGGTCGGCTCGCGCTCCGGCGCCGGGGCCGCGACGGTGGCCGGGACCGCGACGCTGGCCGAAGCGTCGACAGTGGCCGGAGCGTCGACGTTGGCCGGGGCCTCGACGGCCACCGGAGTCGGAAGGCTCGCCGCCGGGGCGGCCGTCGCCGGTACGCGGCTGTAGAGCACCGCGTTGTCGAACTCCGTCTCCGCCAGGTCCGGCGCCCCCAGCGCCCAGGTGGCCTCGAAGCCCTGCTCCGCCAGCGCCGTACGCCAGCGCGGTACGTCGAAGAACGGGGAGTGCGGCAGCCGGGTGCCGACGTCCACCGCCGACCAGTAGCCGGGCAGCGGGCCGATCATCGCGGTCATGCAGTCGTGGTTGCGCACCAGTTCCTCCAGCACCAGCACGCCGGACGGCGCGAGCAGGGAGCGCACGCGGCCGAGGCTCTCGCCCAGGTGGCGGGTGGCGTGCACCGAGTTGGCGGCTACGACGATGTCCGCGCCGTGCGGGGTGAAGCCCTGCTCGACCGGGTCCCGGTCGAGGTCGAGGACGGCCGTGGTGAACTCCGCGGCGGTGTCGGCGAACCGGGCGCGGGCGGCGGGCAGGAACGCCGGGGAGACGTCGGTGAACAGGTACCGCACCGCGTCGCCGTGCTCGGCGAGGGCTTCGAGGAGCCGCCGGGTGGTGCCGCCGGTGCCGCCGCCGATCTCCAGCAGCCGGACCGGCTCACCCGGCCGTTCCCGCCGCAGTTCCCGTACCCGGGTGGCGACCAGCCGGGCCACGATCTCGTTGTGGTGGTCGGCGACCGCGTTGCCGTCGTAGATGCGCAGCAGCAGGTCCGGGTGGTCCGGGGAGAAGAACACCTCCAGGGCGTCCGCCCGGCCGGTGAGCATGTCGGGGAGCCGGGGCAGGCACACCTTCACCAGGTCCACCCAGGGCGCCAGTTCGGGGTGCTCGGCGGCGAGCGCGGACGCCTCGGTGAGGAAGTCGCCCGCCCTGCTCGCCGCGTCGGCGGACCCGGCCGTCATCGCGGCCAGCGCGTCCGCGAGCCGCCCGTAGGCGTCCTCGTCGGCCAGCAGCGCCCGCAGCCGCCCGGCGGTGGGCGGTGTGCCCGCGTCGGCGAGCAGGTGGCGGCACCAGCGCCGGAGCATCTCGTTGAGCCGCTCCATGCCCGCGGCGGCCCGGCGCCCGTCGAAGCCGCTCGTGGTGATGTGCCGCTCGGCCTCGCGCACCTCCGGGGGCGTGTCCGGTGTCCCGGTCGCCGGGGCAGGGGCGGTGAACCAGTACCGCTCCCCGGCGAAGGGGTGTGTGGGCAGGGAGATCCGGGGCGTCGCCGGGTCCGGTACGGCGGTGGCGGGCAGCGCGTCGTCACCCGCCGCCCAGGCCCGCGCGGCGTCGAGCAGGTGGCGGCCGGGGGCGTGGGCGGTCACCTGGACGCGGTCCGTGGCGCGCGGGTCGGCGAGGTGGGCGTCCAGCGCGGCGAGGAGGCCGTCGGCGGAGTCCGCGACCACGGCGAGCCGGTGCGGCAGCGCCTCGCGGCCGTGGTGGAGCGTGGCCGCCGTCCGGTCGAGCGGGGTGTCGGGCGCGGCGGCCAGGAAGTCGCGGTGCCTGCGCACCAGGTGCCGTAGCGCCTCCTCGTCGCGGGCCGAGTACGGGAACAGCCGGGGCTCGTCGGGCACGGGCACGGCCGTGCGGGGGGCCGGGGCCTCCTCGATGACGGCGTGCGCGTAGGAGCCGCCGAAGCCGAAGGAGCTGACCCCGGCGAGGCGGGGCCGCCCCCGCGGCGCCTCCCAGGGGACGGGTTCGGTGTTGACGTACAGCGGGGTGCCGTCGAAGCGGCAGTCGGGGTTGGGCCGCTGGTAGTCGGGCATGGCGGGGATCACCCCGTGTCGCATCTGGAGCACCGTCTTGACGACCCCGACCAGACCGGCCGCGCCCTCGGCGTGTCCCAGGTGCGCCTTGGCGGATCCGATCGCGCAGAACGCCGTACGGTCCGTGTGGCGGCGGAAGGCCGACACGGCGCCCTCGACCTCGATGGGGTCGCCGAGCGCGGTGCCGGTGCCGTGCGCCTCCAGGTAGCCGATCCGGGCCGGGTCGACACCGGCGCGGGTCCAGGTGGCGTCGAGCAGGTCCGTCTGCCGGGTGGGGCTGGGCGCGGTGACCGAGCCCGCGCGCCCGCCGTGGTTGACGCCGACCGCGCGGACGACGGCGTGCACCGGGTCGCCGTCGGCGAAGGCCCGGTCGAGGGGCTTGACCAGGACGGCGACGACGGCCTCGGCGGGCACGTAGCCGTCGGCCCGGGCGTCGAAGGTGTGGCAGCGGCCGGACGCCGACAGGGCGCCCAGCGCCGAACTGCGCACGTAGTGCTGCGGGTCGAGGACGAGGTTGGTACCGGCCGCGAACGCCATCGCGCACTCGCCCCGGCGCACCGCCTCCACGGCGAGGTGCAGCGCGTGGAGGGAGGACGAGCAGGCGGTGTCGACGACGAGGGACGGGCCCGCGAGGTCGAAGTGGTAGGCGGCGCGGTTCGCGGCCATGGTGACGGAGGTGCCCGTCACGTCGTGCGCGCCGGGAGACCGTCCGGCGGCGGTCATGAGCTGGTCGTAGTCGTTGAAGCAGCGGCCCACGAAGGTGCCGGTGGACGAGCCGCGCAGGATGCCGGCGACACCCGCGTCCTCGGCGGTCTCGTGGAGCACCTCAAGCAGCAGCCGGGTCTGCGGGTCGAGCCCCTCGGCCTCGGCGCGGCCGAGGCCGAAGAAGGCCGCGTCGAAGCGGTCGACGCCGTCGAGGAAGCCGCCGTGCCCGCAGTCGGTGGCGTCCGGCACCGTGCCGGTCGGGTCGTGGTACTTCCGGTGGTCCCAGCGGTCGGCGGGCACCTCGGTGACCAGGTCGCGTCCGCCGAGGAGGTCGGACCAGAAGCCCGCGAGGTCGCCGGAGCCGGGGAGGCGGCCCGCCATGCCGATGATGGCGACGGGCTGGTCCCGCTCCCGCTCCCGCTCCCGCTCCCGCTCCTCGGTCTTCTCCGGGGCGGGGGCCGGTTCGGTCTCCTCGGGGCCGAGCGCGGCGCGTACGGCGTCGGGGTGCGCGTCGAGCAGGTGGCCGACCAGGCGCTCGGTGTCGGGGTACGTGAAGAGCGTGGTGGCGGGCAGGTCGACGCCGAGCCAGGCGCCCAGCCCGGTGGTGAGCGTGGACAGTTCGACCGAGGAGAGGCCGAGGGTCATGAAGCCCCGGTCCGGCGCCACGGCGGCCGGTGTCCGGCCGGTGCGGCGCAGGACCGAGGTGATGTGGTCGGTGAGGCGGGCGCGCACGTCGTCCCCCGTTTCGGTGGCGGGCGGTGCCGGAGGCGCGGTCGTGGTCTCCAGGGCTCCGGTCAGGCGTGCCCGGTCGCCGTGCAGGACCACGACCCGCTCCGCGTCCAGGCCGAGGGCGGTGTCGAGGGCGCCGAGGGCGGTGTCGGTGCCGAGCGGGACCGAGCCGGTGCGGGCGAGGACGCGGTCCTGGAGCGCCGGGTCGACGCGCATCCCGCCGTCGCGCCACAGCGGCCAGTCCACGGCGAGGGTGACGCCGTGCCGCTCCCCCGCCCGCCGCCGCTCCGCGCGCCAGGCCGCGAAGGCGTCCAGGGCGCGGTTGGCGGCGCTGTAGTCGGCGCCGCCCGCGCTGCCGGCCGCCGCGGCGAGCGAGGAGTAGAGCAGCAGGTAGTCGAGCCGGTCGTCACGGGTGACCGCGTCGAGGTGCGCGGTGCCCCGGAGCTTGGGCGCGAGGACCCGTTCGGCGGAGGCACGGCTCTTGTTGACGACGAGGGCGTCGTCGAGCACGCCCGCCGCGTGCACGACCCCCGTGAGCGGTCCGAACCGCTCGCGCACCTCGCGCACGGCCGCCGTCAGGGCCGTGCGGTCGGTGACGTCGGCGGTGAGGTAGGTGGCGCGGGCGCCCAGCCCTTCGAGCTCCGCCACGGCCGCGGCGGTTCGCTCGTCGGCCGGGGAACGGCCCAGCAGGGCCACGGACACCCCGTCGGTGGCGGCGATCCGGCGTGCGGTGTGCAGGCCGAGCCCACCGGCGCCACCGGTGATCAGGTAGACCCCGCCGGGCCGGGCCAGCCGTACGCCGGTGGCGTCGGACGCCGCGTCGACCGGGGTGAACGCCTCGGCGAGACGGCCCGCGGTGGTGTGACGGACCTCGGTCCCGGAGTCGGGCGCGTACGTCTCGGCGAGCAGGGCCGCCGCGGTGGGCTCCGTGGCCGCGAACCACACCGTCCTGAGCAGGAGTTTCGGCTGTTCGAGCCGGACGCTGCGGGCGAGTCCGCCGACGGCGGCGTGCGCCGGGGCGGGGCCGTGGGAGGCGTACGCGTAGACCACCGGCAGGGGCTGGGTGAGCCCGACGGCCAGGGCACGGCAGAGCAGCAGCGTGGAGAGTACGCCGCCCCCGCCCGTGTCCCCGGTGACGTCCCCGGCGGACAGCGCCCAGAGGTGGAGCACGGCCCGGGGTGCCCGGCCCTCCGCGCGCAGGGTGTCGACGAGCCGCGTGTAGTGCTCGGCGTCGCCGGGCTCGATGACGAACTCGTCCGGCGCGGTCCGCTGGTAGGACATGCCGGGACGGACGCGGACGACGGCGGGACGCAGGGCGCGCAGGTCCCGGTGGCGGTCGTCGTCGGTGTCCAGGACCAGCAGGGGGCCGTCGTCGGGGGTGGGGGGAGCGGCCGGTGGCGGCAGGGGGCGGGTGCCGGGGACGTACAGCAGGGTGGCGGTGCCGTCGGTGGGCGACGGCTCGACCCGCGCGGGCGAAGGGGACGTGTCGCCGAGCCAGTACCGCCGCCGTTCGAAGGGGTAGGTCGGCAGCGGGACGCGCTGGACGGCACCCGGTACGGGCGTCCAGCCGGGCGCGCCGCCCGCGGCCCACGCCCGTGCCGCCTCGGCCTCCGGCCCGCCCGCGCCGTCGGCGCCCAGGGAGTCGGCGCCCAGGTAGGCCGGGCACGCCGCCCGGCCCCCCGCCGCCAGGGCGTCCAGCGCCGCCGCGAGTTCGTCGGTGCCGGCGGCGACCACCGCGAGCCGGTGTGCCATGGCGCGGCGTCCGGTGCGCAGCGTGTGGGCGACGTCGGCCAGGCTCGCCCCGGGCCGGGCCCGCAGGTGTCCGGCGAGCCGTCGGGCCAGCTCGCGGAGCCGGTCGGCGGACCGGGCGGACAGCGGTACCGCCAGCGGCCCACGGTCGGCACCGTCGCGCACCGCGCCGGTGAACTCCTCGATGACGACGTGGGCGTTGGCGCCCCCGGCGCCGAAGGCGCTCACGGCGGCCCGGCGCGGCAGCGGGCGTCCGTCGTCGGGGTCGACGGGGCTGGGCCAGGGCTCGGGCGCGGTCGGCAGCCGGAAGGGGGTGCCCTCCCAGCGGATCCCGGGTGCGGGTGCCCCGATGTCGCCCACGGCGGGCAGGGTGCGGTGTCGCAGGGCCATCAGCACCTTGGTGAGTCCGGCCATCCCGGCCGCCGCCTCCAGGTGGCCGATGACGGGCTTGGCCGAGCCGATCACGCAGTGCCCGGGGGCGCCGCCGTCCCGCCCGTAGACGGCGGCGAGCGCCTCCGCCTCGATCTGGTCGCCCAGCGGGGTGCCGGAGGCGTGCGCCTCGACGTAGCCGACGGTGCGCGGGGAGACCCCGGCGGCGTCGAGCGCGGCGGAGACGACCCGGGTCTGCGCCTCGGGGCTGGGCACGGAGTAGCCGCCGGTGCGTCCGCTGTGCTGGACGCTGGAGCCGCGCAGCAGGCCGTAGACGTGGTCGCCGGAGGCCAGCGCGTCGTCGAGGGGCCGCAGCAGCAGGGCGCCGACGCCCTCGCCGGGGACGTAGCCGTCGGCGTCGCGGCCGAAGGGGCGGCAGTGTCCGGTCGGGGAGAGCAGGCCCAGTTCGGCCAGGCGCAGGTACTTGTAGGGGTGCAGGGAGAGGTTGACGCCGCCGACGAGGGCGGCGCGGCACTCGCCGCGGCGGAGCGCGTCGGCGGCCAGGTGGAGGGCCACCAGGCTGGCGGAGCAGGCCGTGTCGACGGTGATGCTGGGGCCGGTGAAGTCGAAGAAGTAGGAGATCCGGTTGGACAGGGCGGAGGCCCAGGAGCCCGCGATGTCGCCGGTGCCGTCGCGCAGCCGGTCCAGGCCGTGCAGCTGGTAGTCGTTCCACATGGCGCCCGCGAAGACGCCCACGCCCCGGCCGGTCTGCTCGGCGAGCCCTTCGGGGGTGTGCCCGGCGTCCTCCAGGGCCTCCCAGGCGGCCTGGAGCATCAGCCGTTCGTGCGGGTCCATCAACTCCGCCTGGCGTGCGTTCAGTTGGAAGAAGGGCGCGTCGAAGTCGGCCACGCCGTCGCAGAAGGCGCCCCAGCGGGAGTAGGTGCGTCCGGGGGTGCCGCGCCGGGGGTCGAAGTAGGGGTCGTGGTCCCAGCGGTCCGGGGGGACGGGGCCGGTGCGTTCCCTGCCCTCGCCGAGTACGTCCCACAGCTCCTCGGGGGTGGCGGCGCCCGGGTAGCGGCCCGCGAGGCCGACGATGGCGAGGGGCCGGGTGGCGTCGGGGCGGCGGGGCGGGGCCGTGGGGCGCACCACCTCGCGTACGGGTTCCGCGACCGGTACCGCGTCCGCGTACTCGGCGCCCAGGTGGCCCGCGAGGCGCCGCACGGTGGGGTGTTCGAAGAGCAGGGTCGGGTACAGCTCCGTGCCCAGCAGCTCCTCCAGGTCCCCGGCGAGGCTCAGCAGGTCGACGGAGCTGAGGCCGCACTCGTAGAAGCCGAGGTCGCGGTCGACGCCGTCGGCGGCGACGCCGAGCCGCCGGGCGACGAGGGCGGCGACACGGTCCTCGAAGGACCCGGGCGCGGGGCTGCTCGCGGCCGGGCGGGGAGGCTCGGCGGCGGGCCGGGGCGGCTCGGTGGGCCGGGGACGCGCGCGGTCCGTGATGAGCGCCGCCGACCGGACGCGCTTGGCGCGGAAGCCGGTCAGCTCCGCGAGCACCTCGCCGTCCGGCGCGCACACCGCGATGTCGGCCTGGAACAGTTCGCTGTCGAAGCCGCCGGTGACCGGCCCCGGCACGTGGACGAGGTTCTCGGCGCCGATGCCCGCACGGGCCCGGAACGACTCCACGAACAGCGGGATGTAGGCGTGCCGGGGCGCGCCGAGGTCCTGCTCCGGGAAGAGCAGCATCGGGATCAGGGTGGCGAAGTCCAGGACGGCCGGGTGGGCGTGGAAGTGGCCGAGCTGGTCCGTCGCCTCGTCGGCCAGCCGCATCCGCGCCAGCGCGTGCCCGGGGCCGACGCGGACGGTGCCGGAGGCCCGCATGAACCCGGTGTGGTGGATGTCGAGGGCGCGGACGAAGCCGTACAGGTCGTCGACGCCGACCGTGCGGGACGCCTCGGCGTCCAGCCGGCCCGGGTCGACGCGCGGCCACGGCCGGTCACCGGTCGTCTGGTGGAGTTCGGCGGTGCAGTTGGTCTCCCAGGGGGCGTCCGGCGTGCGGTCGGGGCGGCTGCGCACGGTGACGGGCACGGGCGCGCCCGGTTCCGCGTCGCCGAAGGCGACCTCGACGGTGTGCCGTCCGTCCGTCGCCGTCCCGGCGACGGGGGCGTGGAAGACGATGCGGCGCAGTTCGACGTGGGCGGGGTCGGCCCCGGCGCGCTGGGCGGTCCGCAGGACGAGGTCGAGGAGGAAGACCCCGGGCAGGACCGGCACCTGGTGGACGAGGTGGTCGCGGACGGCCGGGTCGTCGGCGCTGACGCCGGTCCTGGCGCGACGGCCCGCGAGCGGGCGCGGCGGCTGCTGGGGGGACCGCGGGGGCTGGACGGATCGGTTCTCCGGCATGGCTAGATCAGTTCCTCCAGCTCAAGCAGCAGTGGACGGGTCGGCCGGGTGGGCGGGCGGTCGGCCGGGCCGGGGCGGTCGAGCCAGTACCGGCGCCGCTGGAACACCGGCGCGGGCAGGGGGGTCCGTACGGCCGTCCGGTCGGTGTCGGGGGCCTCGCGGAGGACGACGTGGCAGTTGGTGCCGCCGAAGCCGAAGGCGCTGAGCCCGGCGCGCCGCACCCCGTGCCGGCGCTGCCAGGGCGCGAGCCGGTCCTGGACGCGGAACGGTGAGGTCTCGAAGGCGAACCGGGGGTTGGGGCGTTCGCAGTGCAGGGTGGGCGGGAGCTGCCGGTTCTGGAGGGACAGCACGATCTTCTGGAGTCCGGCCATGCCCGCCGCCATCAGCAGGTGGCCGACGTTGGACTTCACGCTGCCGACGGCGCAGAACTGGCGCTCGTCGGTGGACTCGCCGAAGACGTGGGTGAGGGAGCGCAGTTCCATCGGGTCGCCGATCATCGTGCCGGTGCCGTGCGCCTCGACGTAGGACACGCTCGCCGGGTCGGCGCCCGCGCGGAGGAGGGCCTCGCGGACGACCGCCTGCTGGGCGTCGGGGTTGGGGGTGGTGAGCCCCATGGTGCGGCCGTCGTTGTTCATGGCGGTCGACTCGATCACCGCGAGGACGCGGTCCCCGTCGCGGAGCGCGGCGTCCAGCGGCTTGACCAGGACGGCGCCCACGCCCTCCCCGGGCACGAACCCGTTGGCGGCGGCGTCGAAGACGTGGCAGGTGCCGTCGGGTGACAGGGCGCGGGCCGCGGAGAGCGACAGGTAGGGCGTCTCGTCGAGGAGGAGGTCGGCGCCGCCCACGATCGCCATCTCGCACTCCCCGAGCAGCAGGGACTGCCGGGCCAGGTGGAGGCCGGACAGCGAGGACGAACACGCGGTGTCCACGGTGAGGTTGGGGCCGCGCAGGTCGTGCAGGTGGGCCAGGTGGGCGGCGATGAAGTTCTGGTTGAGGCCGGTCGCGGTGGCCCGGCCGGGCACGGTGACGCGGGAGCCGTAGGTGCTGGTGCCGGAGCCGACGAAGACGCCCACGGGCCGTCCGTTGAGTTCCTCACCGCGGTATCCGGCGTCGGCGATGGCCGTCTCGGCGGCTTCGAGGAAGAGCCGGATCAGGGGGTCCATGTGGGCGGCGTCGTCCTCGGGGATGCCGAAGTAGGCGGGGTCGAACTCCTCGATGCCGTCGAGGTAGCCGCCCCACTTGCTGATGCTCATGCCGGGCGCGTACGCGGGCGAGTAGAGGCTGGCCACGTCCCACCGGCCGCGGGGCACCTCGCGGACGCCTGAGCGGCCGTCGCGGAGCAGTTCCCAGAAGGCGGCGGTGTCGGGGGCGCCGGGGAAGCGCCCGGCCATGCCGATGACCGCCAGCGGGGCCGTCGTCGGGGAGGGCTCCCGCCCCGGTGTGGGGGCCGCCGCCGGCTTGGCCTCAGCCGTGGTGTCCGGCTGGTCCCCCGCCCAGCGGCCGAGCCCGTCCCGGTACGTCACCGTCAGGTGGCGGGCGAGGCGGTCGACGGTCGGGTGCTCCAGGACCACGGAGGGGTCGAGGGCCGTGCCGGTGATCTCCTCCAGCCGTACGACGATGCTGGCGATGAGGATGGAGTCCACGCCGAGGTCGGCGAACGGGCGGTCGGGGGCGATGCGGTGCCGGTCCAGGCCCGTGACGTCGGCGAGGACGCCGGTGAGGTGCGCGGCGCAGCGCTCGGTGAGCCCGACGGGGTCGTGCTGCTGCTCCATGGGGGCGGCCTCCGGTGCGTCGGTGGGTGGGTCCGCGGGGACCGTCGCGACGGCGGCGAGCGTGACGTCCGCCGTCGTGGTCGCCAGCGCCGCGTCGAGCAGGGTGAGGCCGTCCTCGGGGCGCAGGGCGGTGAAGCCGAGTTCGCCGTAGCGGGGGGTCACCACCTCGCCCATGCCGATGCCGGACCAGCTGCCCCAGGCCAGCGACAGCCAGCGGGTGGCGGTGCCGCGCCGACTGGCGTGTACGGCGGCGAAGGCGGCGTAGTCGTCCAGGGCGGCGTTGGCGGCGGCGTAGTCGCTGAGTCCGACGGCGAGTTCCGGCAGCCAGGCGGAGAGGGAGGAGTAGAGGACGACGAAGTCGGGTGCGTCGTCGCCGAGCGCCCCGGCGAGCGCGGCCAGGGCGGGGCCCTTGGGCTGCCAGGTGGTGTCGAACTCGTGCGGGGGCTTGTGCACGAAGGCGGGCGTGGGCGAGACCGCGCCCGCGCAGTGCAGCACCCCGGCCGGGGTGCCGAAGCGGGCGCGCACCTCGTCGAGGAACGCGGGGAGTTCCCCGGGGGTGCCGTGGCCGACCAGGACCTCGGCTCCGGCCGCCTCCATCCGGGTGACGGCGGCGGCGCAGGGTCCCCACCAGTCGTCCGGCGTGGCGTGGGCCCACTGTGCGCGGGGCGGCAGGGCCCGGCGTCCGGTGAGCGCGATCCGCCGGGCGCCCCGGGCCACGAGCAGTTCGGCGGCGGCGAGTCCGAGGCCGCCGGTGCCGCCGGTGACGAGGTAGGGGCGGTGGGCCGTGACGGGGACCGTGCCGAGGTGCCCCGGGGCGGCGGGCGGCACGGCGGGCACCGCGTCCGTCGTCCTGACCTCGCGGGTGCCGTGGGTGTAGCGGATCTCGGCGTCGCGGGTCCCGGCGGCGTATTCGGCGGCGGCCAGCGCCAGCGGCCCCGGCATCCCGGCGGGCAGGGTGTCGTACGCGACCGTGACGGCGGTGACGGCGGCGTACTCCGCGCCGACGGCACGGACGCATCCGGCGACGCGGGCCGCGGTGAGGACGGCGTCGCCCGCGTCGGCGGGGCGGGACGCGGCCGAGGGGCGCGGGTGGACCACGGTGACCGGGTGCCGTCGGGCCCGTGCCGCCAGCTCCTGGAGCAGCGCGAGTCGGCCTTCGTGGCGGGATGGGGCGCCGGGGGCCGCGGAGGTGTCGACGAGATCGACGACCAGGTCGAACGGCTCGTGGTCGGTCAGTTCTTCGCGCAGGACCCGCAGGGTGGCGTCCCGGTCGCCGAGGTCCGCTTCGAGGGTGCGGGCGCACGGCAGCGGCACGGGCGACGGTTCACGCAGGACGACCACGGTGGGCGCCGTGAGCCCGGCCACCTCCTCCAGAAGCCCGGCCCCGGCCTCCGCACCGGCCAGCACCAGGATCGTGCGGGGGGAGCGCTCCGGTTGCCCGAGGGCCTCGGGGGTCCAGAGGGGGCGCAGGAGCCGCAGGTTCCCGAGGCTCGCGGCGGACGGCGTGACGGTGTCGACCCGGGGGCTGCTCTCCGCGGGATGGGCCCGAGAGCCGCTCTCCACAGAACGGGCCCGAGGGCCGTCCTCCGTGGAACGGGTCCGGGGGCCGTCCTCCGCGGAACCGGTCCGAGGGCCGTACTCCGTGGAGTGGTCGAACGGGCGGGCGGGGAACGGCACGCGGCGCCGCCCCGGGTCGGCCGGCCAGGTCACGGCCTCCCCGCCGGCCCAGCGGCGGGCGAGGTCACCCGACTCCCCGGACCCGGGCGCGGCGGCCTCCGTCACGAGCCCGGGTGCCGCCCGCCCCGCCAGGTAGGCGTCGAGCGCGGCGCACGCCTCGTCGGGTGAGGCGGCGACCACGGCGAGCCGCGCCGCCAACGGCTCCTGGACCACGCCGGAGGTGTGCGCGAGGTCGGCGAACTCGTCGGGCCGCCGCCGCAGTTCGTCCCCGAGCAGGGTCGCGTAGGCCCGCAGCCGGGTGTGGTCCGGCGCCGACAGCACCAGCGTGGACGGCCGCCCGGCCCCCGGCGCGGCGCTGACGGCGACGGACGGCGGCTCCTCGACGACGACGTGGGCGTTGGCCCCGCCGAACCCGAAGGCGCTCACCCCGGCGCGCAGCGGCATCGGCGCTCCCCCGGCGTCCACGGGCCGCCACGGCCGTGCCTCGCGCAGCACCCGGAACGGGCCGCCGTCGAGCCGCAGGTGCGGGTTGGCGCGCTCCCCGACGGGGTTCGGCGGCAGGACGCGGTGCTCCATGGCGAGCACCACCTTGAGCAGGGCGGCGATCCCCGCGGCGGACTCCAGGTGCCCGATGTTGGCCTTGACCGCGCCGAGGTGGCACCAGGGGGCGTCGGCCGTCGCGCCCAACCGCTCGAAGGCGCTGGTCAGTCCGGCGATCTCGATGGGGTCGCCGAGGCGGGTTCCCGTGCCGTGCGTCTCGACGTACGACACTCCGCGCGGGTCGGTTCCGGCGCGTTCCAGGGCGGCGGTCACGACCTGGGCCTGGGCCTCGGGGCGGGGCGCGGTGAGCGAGTGGGCGCGTCCGCCGTGGTTGACGGCGCTGCCCCGGATGACCGCGCGCACCGGGTCCCCGTCCGCCAACGCCCGGTCGAGCGGTTTGAGGACGACGACGCCGACGCCCTCGCCGCGGACGAACCCGTCGGCGCGCTCGTCGAAGGTCCAGCAGCGGCCGGTGGGCGACAACATGCCCGCCTGCCCGAGCGAGTCGAACCACCGCGGGTTGAACAGCGCGTTCACCCCACCGGCGAGGGCGAGGTCGCACTCCCCCGCCGCCAGCGCGGCCAGCGCCCGGTGCAGCGCGGTGAGCGAACTGGAGCAGGCGGTGTCGACGACCTCGCTGGGCCCGCGCAGGTCGAGCAGATACGACAGCCGGTTGGCGATGACGCTCTGCACATGGCCGGTGATGCTGTGGGCGGCGGTGTCCTCGCCCTTCCGGCCCAGCAGGTCGGCGTAGTCGGACAGGGTCGCGCCGACGAAGACGCCGGTGCGGCTGCCCGCGAGGGAGGACGGCCGGATCGCGGCGTTCTCGACGGCCTGCCAGCCCGCCTCCAGGAAGAGCCGCTGCTGGGGGTCCATCAGGCTCGCCTCGCGCGGGGAGACGGCGAAGAACTCGGCGTCGAAGGCGAGGACGTCGTCGAGGAAGCCACCGGTGGGCGCGGGGTCGCCGAAGCGTGCCACCGGCCCGGGTCCGACCAGGTCGTCCCCGTCGATCAGGTGCTGCCAGTACGCCGCGAGGTCCGGGGACCCCGGCAGCCGTCCCGCCATGCCGATGACGGCGACCGGGGGCATGGTCCCGTCGGGCTCCGGTGTGGCGGCCGGGAGCGTACGGGGCTCCGTGGCGGCCGGCACCGGCGTGTCCGCCAGCGCGGCGGTCAGCGCGCCGATGGTCGAGTGCTGGTAGAAGGCCACGGGTGTGAGCGTCAGGCCGAGCCGGTCGTTGAGGCGGTTGGCGAAGTCCGTGAACAGCATCGAGTTGAAGCCGAGGTCACCGAACTCGGCCGTGTCGCCGAGCTGCGCCGCGGGGATCTTGAGGAGCCTGGCGGCCTCCTCGCGCAGCAGGTCCCGCAGGTCGGTGCCGGGCGGCTCGGGGGCCCGCCGTTCCGCGACCGGCGCGGGGGCGAGCGCCGCGCCGATCCGCCGCTGGTCGCCGTGGCCGACGAGGACGCGGGGACGGCCGAGCCGCAGCGCGTCCTCCAGGGCGGTCAGGGCGGCCGGGGTGCCGATGGGGACGAGGCCGACCGTGGTCTCGGTCAACCGGCGTACCGCGTCCGGCATCCGCATCCCGCCGTCCCGCCACAGCGGCCAGGCGATCGACACGGACGTCCCGGACCGCTTCCCCGCGGCCACGAGACGCGCGCGCCGCTCGGCGTAGGCGTCCAGGAACCGGTTCGCGGCGCAGTACGACGTCTGTCCGGCGTTGCCGAGGGTGCCGACGTAGGACGACATCAGGACGAAGAAGTCCAGCGGGTCGTCGGCGGTCGCCTCGTCGAGGACGACGCAGCCGACCGCCTTCGGCGCGAGCACGGCACGCACCTGGTCGGCGGTCCGGGAGCGGGCGGGGCCGTCGTCCAGGACGCCCGCGGCGTGGACGACGCCGTGGACGGGGCCGTGGACCCGGCGCGCCTCGGCCAGCGCGGCGGCGAGGGCGGCCGGGTCGGACACGTCGGCGCACGCCTCGTACACCGCCGCGTCGGAGCCGGGCGGCGCGGTGGAGCGGCTCACCCAGGTGACGCGGGCGCCGTGGCGTTCGACGAGGTGGGCGGTGAGCAGGCGGCCGACGCCGCCCCGGCCGCCGGTGACGACGTAGTGGCCGCCGCGCCGGAACGGCACCGCCCCGGCGGCGGACTCGGCGGCCCGCCGCCAGACGCGGGCCAGGAGGCCGTCGCCGGTCAGCCGTCCCTCGGGGACGCGCAGCGCGGACAGCACCTGGGTGAGGGCGGGTTCCGGCGCGTCCTCGTCGACCTCCAGACGCACCGGGCGGAAGCCCGGCACCTCGTGCTCCAGGGCCCGCCCGAACCCGGACGCCAGCGCCGCCGCCGGGTCGTCGTGGTCGGGGCGGGTGACGCTGACGTAGGTCAGGGCGCCGAGCCGGGCCAGCGCGCGCAGGGCGTCGGGTGCCTCGTCCAGGGCCCGGGACAGCGGTCCGGGCGGGCCGTCCAGGCCGCGGCGGTCCACGACGACCAGCCGCCGGGCGGGCTGGGGGGTGACCTCGGTGAGGTCGCGGACGTGGTGGTCGGCCGTCCGCGCCCACTCCGCCGTACCGCCCACGACGGTGACGGTGGCTCCGGCCGGGTCGTCCGCGGCCGGGGTGGCGGACGTCCAGTCGGGCACGTGGAGTGTGGTCTCCGCGTCGGCGGGCGCGGGCGGCTCCGGCGCCTCGGTGACGGTCAGCCAGTGCCGGGTCCGGGCGAACGGGTAGCCGGGCAGGGACACCCGTCGTCCGCCCCGCGACGGGAGGATGTCGGCCCAGTCCAGCCGGGCGCCCTGGCACCACAGCCGGGCCAGCTTGGCCCGTTCGCCGTGGGCGGCGAGGGTGCGCAGGACCTCGGTGGCGGCCGGGGTGCCGTCGAAGACGTCGCCGAGGCGGGTGTCGTCGTCGGCGCGGCCGGTGAGGGCGCCGTCGACGCCGCGCACCGCCTCGGCCAGCGGGCCGCCGTGCCCGGCGATCCGCTCCAGGCGTCCGGCCAGTTCGTCGAGGCCGCCGACGACCAGGGCGAGCCGGGTGGTGAGGGTCTCGCGGCCCTCCCGCAGGGTGAAGGCGACGTCGCGGAGGCCGAGGTGCGGCCCGGCCGCGCGCAGGTGGGCGGCGAGCCGGGCGCAGGAGTCGCGCAGGCGGTCCTCGTCCCGCGCGGAGAGCACGATCAGTTCGGGTTCGGCGGGCGCCGGCGGCGGCGTCGGACGTTCGGGGGCCTCCTCGACGACCAGGTGGACGTTGACGCCGCCCGCGCCGAAGGAGCTGAGGCTGGCCCGCCGGGGCGCTCCGGCGGGGGCGGCGGGCCAGGCGGTGGTGTCCTGCTGCACCCGGAAGGGCGTGGCGTCGAAGTCGATGTCGGGGTTGAGGCGCGCGGAGTGCAGGGACGGCACGAGGGTGCGGTGCCGCAGTTGGAGGAGCACCTTGGTGAGCCCCGCGAGGGCCGCCGCCGCCTCGGTGTGCCCGATGTTGCCCTTCACGCTGCCGACGGGGATCGTCGCCGGGCCGTTCCCCGGGCCGAACGCCTTGCCCAGTCCGCGGATCTCGATGGGGTCGCCCAGCGGGGTGCCGGTGCCGTGCGCCTCGACGTAGCCGATCCCGGCGGGGTCGACCCCGGCCCGGCGCAGGGTCCGTTCGATGAGTTCGGCCTGCGCCTGGGGGCTGGGCACGGTGAAGCCGTTGGTGCGGCCGTCGCTGTTGGTGCCGACGGCCCGGATGACGCCGTAGACGTGGTCGCCGTCGGCGAGGGCGTCCCGCAGCGGGCGCAGCAGGACGGCGCCGACGCCCTCGCTGGTGACCATGCCGTCCGCGTCGGCGCCGAAGGGGTGGCAGCGGCCGGTCCGCGACAACATGCCGAGCTGGGCGTACTGGATGCGCCGGGCGGGGTGCAGGATGAGGTTGACCCCGCCCGCGAGGGCGGCGGAGACGGTGCCCGCGCGCAGCGCGTCCACGGCGAGCTGGAGGGCGACCCCGGAGCCGGAGCAGGCGGTGTCGACCGCGATGCTCGGGCCGGTGAAGTCCATGAAGTACGAGACGCGGTTGGCGAGTTGGTAGAGGTCGCTGTTGGGGTACCTGCTGTGGCCGTCGAGGGCGGCGTTGGCGCTGAGGACGGCGTAGTCGGGGCCCATCGAGGCGACGTAGACGCCGACGTCGCGGCCCAGGCTGGCGGCGGTGTGCCCGGCGTCCTCCAGGGCGTGGTGGGCGGTCTGGAGGAAGAGCCGCTGCTGGGGGTCCATGGTCTCGGCCTCGCTGGGGGCGAGGTGGAAGAACGGCGCGTCGAACTCGTCCACGCCGTCCAGCAGTCCGCCCGCCGAGGTGTACGTGCGGTCGGGTCCGCCGCGCGGGTCGACGACGTCCCGCCGTGCCCAGCGGTCGGCGACGTCGCTGAGGGACTCGGCGCCCGCCTTGAGGTTCTCCCACAGCTCGGCGGTGTCCCGCGCGCCGGGGTAGCGGCCCGCGATGCCGACCACGGCGATGCCGTCGACGGGGCCGGGGTCGGGCTCGGCGGGGGGCGGCGCCGGTTGCCGCTCGCGCACGACCGCCACGGGGGCCGGGGGCGCGGTGGGGGCCGTGGCCGGTGCCAGGGCGGCGGCGAGGGCGCCGAGGGTGCGGTGTTCGAAGAACAGGGTCTTCGGCAGCCGTCCGAAGGTCTTCTCCAGGGCTACCGTCGCGTCCACGATCTCCAGCGACTCCAGCCGCAGGGACTCCAGGGTGGTGTCCGGTGTCAGCTCGGTCACGGGCAGCCGCCGCAGCCGTGCGACGACGGTCCGTACGGCGTCGAAGGCGTCGTCCGTGCCACCGGCCGGGTGCCGCGCCTCGGGTACGGGGACGGGAGCCGCCGTCTCGCCGGTGACGGCGTGGTGCAGGGCCGCCGGGTCGGTCAGCTCGTCCGCCAGCAGGGCGAGGGCCTCGCGGCGGGCGGCGTCACCGGCCACGGGGCCGCCGCGCTGGGGGGCGGGGGCCGGGTCGGTGTCCGGTGCCTCGGTGGAGGGGCCCTCGTCCGGCTGGAAGACCAGGGCGGCGAGGTCGGTGAGGCGGGCGCGGAAGACCTGGGCGTCCTGGCCGGGCCCGGGTTCGCCCATCGCGGTGTGGAAGAAGGTCCGCGCCGGGGCGTTGCGGTCCGTGGGCCGGTGCTCGGCCCGCAGGTGCGTGGGGCCGTCGGCGGTGGTGGCGGCGCGGGCGACGGCGGCGAGGAAGGCGTGTTCCACGCCCCGCCCGAGGACACGGCAGCTGAGCAGGAAGGTGTCGAGCAGCACGTCGCCGTCCCGCTCGCGGGTGACGGCGGCGCCGACCAGCCCGTAGTCGCCGAACCGGTCGTGGACCTCGGCCACCCAGCAGCGGGCCCCGTCGGCGCGCAGTCGGCGCAGGTCGGACTCGGTACGGCGCAGGGGGGCCAGGTTGAACTGGTTGGTGCGCTGGGTGAGCTGGGCGAAGCGGGCGAGTTCGGCGTCGTCGGCCTCGTGGACGTCGACGCGCAGGCCGAGGCCCTCGATGAAGCGGGCCAGCGAGGGGGCGGCCTCCTTGGCCTCGTCGCGGCGCCGGGACGCCTGGTACAGGGCGGTGCGGCGGCGGTCCTCGTCGGTGACCTCGGCGCGGTCGAACGCCCAGAGCCGGGCGAGGAACGCGGGCCACTCGGCCTCGTCCCAGGGCAGCCGCAGGGCGAGCACCCGGGGCTGCGCGGCGCGGACGGCGGCGACCTCCACGGGGTTGTCGTCGAGGAAGACGAAGGAGTCCAGGCCGACGCCGAGTTCGGCGGCGAGTGCCTCGATGTTGGCCGGTTTGGGGTTCCAGTCGACGCGGCGGGCGGCGATGTGCTCGGGCCGCAGCGGCATCTCCGGGCGCCGCCGGAACACCTCCTCGACGTCCTCGGCGGAGTTCTTGCTGGCCAGGCAGATCAGCACGCCCTCGTCGTGGCGTCGTACCGCCCACTCCTGGAGCCGTCGGTGCGCCTCGCCCAACTGGACGCCGCGCGGGCCGTCCTCGCCGACGACGCCGCGCCACAGGGTGTTGTCGCAGTCGAGGACGAGCACCTTGAACGGCTTGCCGAGCAGCGCGTGGACGTGCCGGACGACCGCCGTGGCCAGGGCGGTGCAGGCCTGCGGGGTGTAGGGGATGGAGGCGTGTTCCTCGCGGGCGGCGTCGTGGTGGTCGGTCACCCAGTGGCCGTCCCGCCGGTCCTCAAGGCGTACGAGGTGCACGCCCCGGGCGCCCTCCAGCGCCGCCCGTACCCGGTCCTCAAGGGCCCGCAGTGCGGGGCCGCGCCGGTCGACGGCGGGCGGGGAGGCGGGGCAGAGGGCGACGAGCAGGGGTACCGCGAGGCGTTCGGCGGCGGCGCGGGCCGCGGCGGCGAACTCGTCGGCGGTGCGTTCGCCCTCGGCGCCCTCCGGCCAGTCCTCGGCGCGCAGCAGGACGACGTCACAGCCGCGCCGGTTGGCGGCGAAGGCGCTGCCGGGGTCGAGGAGTTCCTGGAAGACCTGGCCGTAGGAGGTGAGCTCCACCGCCAGGTCGAGGCCGAGGCGGTCGGTCCAGTGGGTGAGCGGCTGGCGCAGCGGGTCGGTGGTGAAGGTGGCGGCGACGGCGAGGGTGCCGGACGTCCCGGTGGGCTCCGCCGGTGGCTCCTGCCGGAACTGGTCGAGGATCTCGGTGGTGCCCGCGGCGGGCCCGGCCGCGACGCGGTGGACGACGGCGGCGGCCACCGGCTCGACGGCGAGCGCGGTGTCGTCGGTCATGCTGTCGGCGAAGGTGGTCGCCAGCCGGGGCGGCCGGACGACCAGCGCGGCCACGCCGGGGTGGTCGACGGTCACGGCCGTCACCAGGCCCTCCACCGCCCGTTTCGCGGCGGTGTAGTGGGAGAGCCCGCGCTGGGGTGCCGGGGCGTAGGCCGAGGAGACGGCGACCACGACGCCCCCGGCGGCCAGGTCGGCGGTGCACGCGGCGAGGGGCGCCTGGACGAGCCGCAGCGCCTCCGCGACGTGCTCGCCGGAACGGGTCACCGTGTCGGGGTGCAGGTCCATGGGGCGGGCGGGCGGCCCGGCGTTGAGGACCAGCAGGTCGACGGGGCCGTCCTGGTCGCGGATCGACCGGCTCAGCTCGGCGCACCACGCGGGGTCGCCCACGTCGCCCCGGTGCGGCCGGACGCGGGCGGCGTCGGGGCTGAGCGCGGTGAGCAGCGCCTCGGTCTCGGCGGTGCTGTCGCGGTAGGCGACGTGGACGGTGGCCCCGGCGAGGGCGAGCGCCTGGACGAGGGCGGCGCCGAGCCCGCGGCTGCCGCCGCACACCAGGGCGGTCCGGCCGCGCAGGGGTGCCGCCTCGCCGAGCAGGGCGCGCAGGCGTGCCGGGTCGGACGGGGCGGCCTCGCGCCGGGCGAAGGCGCGGACCTCCACGCGCGCGGTGGTGTGCCCGGCGGTGACGTCGCCGGTCAGCCGGACCGAGCGGTAGCGCGGGTCGACGTCGGCGAGCACCGCCCGCGCGGTGAACCCGTGCGGTCCGCCGGGGTCCGCCGTGAAGTCGGCGTCGATGCCGCTGACCAGCGCGGCCCGCCCGGGGACCTCCATCCCGGCGAGCTGACTCGCCCAGGCGAGCACGCTCACGTGCTCGGGTCCGACGCCCCGGCGCGCGAGTCCGCGGGCGTCGGTGAAGCGGCCGAGGGCCCGCCAGTCGGGGCGGTAGCGGGTGCCCGCCTCGGTGCCGGGGGCGAGGTCCTCGAGGGGGGTGCGGGCGGCGGCCTCGGTGAACGCTCGCGGCGTGCCGTCCTCGGGGGCGGGGTGGACGGCGCCGGTGTCGTACCGGACGTCGATCTCGGCGAGGGCGCGGCGGCCGTCCAGGAGGCGCAGGACGGTGGCGTGGGCGCCGTCGGGCTCGGCCTGCCAGGTGTAGCGCTGGTCGGCGTAGACGGGTCCGAGGAAGCGTGCCCGCAGCGAGGCCAGCCGCCGCCCGCCCTCCGTCGGGGCTGCGGTGAGGGCGAGGGCGTGGAGCACGCACAGGGCGCCGTGGGCGACCGGTTGCCCGAAGGGGGTCTGCCGGGCGTACGCCGCGTCCAGGTGCAGGGGGCTGGCGTCCCCACCGGCCTCGGCGAAGTCCAGGACGTCCTGTCGTGTGACGCGGAAGTCACCCGCGACGACGTTGGGCTGCATACGCCGTTGTTCCTCCAGTCGGGTTCGGTCGGCGTGCGTTCCCGGCCTCCGGTCGCTGGCGCGGCCGGTCAGCCGCGGGTTCCGGCGGCCTCCCGGGCGGCGCGGATCCTGCGGGTCAGCCCGGTGAGCACGTTGCCGGGGCCGATCTCCCGCAGGTCGCAGTCGGGGAGGGCGAGCAGGTGGTGCACGGTGTCGGTCCAGCGGACCGGGGACCACAGCTGACGGCAGAGCAGGTCGCGGAGGTCGCCGTCGCCGTACGGTCGGCCGGTCGCGTTGGCGATGACGGGGATCTTCAGCCGTCCGAAGACGTACTGCCCCAGGAACCGGTCGAGGCGTTCGGCGGCGGGCCGCATGTGCCGGGAGTGGAAGGCACCGCTGACGGGGAGCGCCACGACCGCGTCGGCCCGCGGTGCCAGCGCCGCCGTCACCTGGCGTACCCCGGCGGGGCTGCCGGAGACCACGAGCTGGTCGGGGGCGTTGAGGTTGGCGAGGTCGACGTCGGTGTCCGCGGCGTCCAGGGCCTCGCGCACCTCGGACTCGGTCAGCCCGATGACGGCGGCCATCGCGCCGGGCCCGGTCTCGGCCATCAGGGCGGCACGCCGGGCGACGATCTCCAGGCCGGTGCGGAAGTCGAAGGCACCAGCGGCGAAGAGCGCGGCGTACTCGCCGAGGCTGTGTCCGGCGACCACGTCGGGGATGACGCCGGTGGTGCGTACGGCGTCCACGTAGGCGAGGGCGTCGACGACGTACACCGCTGGCTGGGTGTAGCGGGTGTCCGCGAGGCGTTCCGCGGGGCCGTTCAGGCACAGGTCGGCGATGGAGTAGCCGAGCGCGGCGTCCGCCTGGCGGACCAGGTTGGGGTAGGCGGCGAGCAGGTCCGCCCCCATGCCGACCCGCTGCGAACCCTGCCCGGCGAAGACGTGGGCGACAGTCATGTTCCGCTCCCGGGAGAGGTCGTGGCGGTCAGGCGGGCCAGCCGGTCGGTGAGGACGTCCGCGGCGCCGCGCATCAGCCAGTCGGCGATCTCGTCGACGTGCCGCTCGCGCCAGTCCTCCCGCGGGGTGCCGCGCAGCCGGGAGTTGAGGGCGCCGAGGGCGGGGCCGCAGTTGATCTGGTAGTCGACCTGGTGGTCCTCCGAGCCGCTCATGGCGAGGCGGATCGACTGCACGAAGTACGCCTTGAAGACCAGCAGCATCCGGTGCTTGGGGTCCCGCTCGGCCAGGGCGAGCGACTCGGGGTTGGCCCGGGCGTAGTAGGCGCGGGTCTCCTGCCAGACCTGGTCGAAGGTGCGGCGGAAGTAGCGGCGCTGGAGCTGGTCGGCGGTCTGTTCGTCGAGGTCCTCCAGGGAGTCGTGGCGGCGGTACAGCTCGTAGAGCTTGTTGGCGCGCGCCGGGTAGAACAGTCCGCGGCGCAGTACCTGGGCCTTCGCGCCGGTCTCCAGCATGTCCCCGGCGGGGACGACGGTCATGTCCTGCACCTCGGCCCGCTGGAGCATGTCCTTCACGCGGTCGCTGGTGCCGCACTCGGCGGTGCACTGGTTGACGCTGCCGGTGAGCGCGAAGTCGGCGCCGAGGACGAACGCGGCGGCCACCGCCTCCGGTACGCCGAGGCCGCCCGCGGCGCCGACCCGTACGGCCGCGGCGGGGGGGAAGGCGCGGCCGGCGGCGTCCCGCTGCCGGACCATGTCGGGCAGCAGGACGACCAGTTGGCGCTGGTCGGTGTGGCCGCCGGAGTCGGCCTCGGCGCACAGGTCGTCGGCGAGGGTGATCCGTTCGGCGAGGGCGGCCTCCTCGGGGGTGACCGCGCCGTCGGCGAGCAGTTCCGCCACCAGGGCGCGCGGCGGCGGGTCGAGGAAGTACTGCGCGACCTCGGGCCGGGACACCTTCGCCATGACCCGGTTCGGCACGTGCACGGAGCCGTCGGGTGCCCGGCGCAGGCCGCTGATCCGGTACTGGACCAGCGGCCGGGTGGGGACGATGAAGGACGCCGCCTCGACCCGGCGCACCCGGTGCGCGAGGAACAGCCGTACCTGTTCCTGCTCCTTGGCCTGGTTCTCGTGCGACGCCAGCAGGTTGAGGCCGTAGGGGCCGTCGCCGATCTCCCGCTCGAAGCGGCGGATGGCGGCGACGACCCGTTCGGCGCGCAGGCCGCCGGTGCCGAAGTACGACAGGAGACCGGCCCGCCCCATGCGGACGACCATCTCCTCGGAGGCGACCGCCTTGTACATGGAGCCCGCGGCGTAGGCGTACCGCACGTTGTGCTCCGCGCGGAACGCCGCGCTGCCGAGCGCCTCGGCGCGGACGCGGCCCCGTCCCTGCGCCGTCTCCCGGGCCCGTTCCAGCGATGTGGTCATCCCTGCTCCCTTGCCGGTCGTGTCGGTACGCCCGTCGCCCCCGTGTCTCAGCCGGTGGAGCCCGCCTTGCGCTGCTCGTAGCGTTCGAGGATCGCGGGCATCTCGGCGCTGACGAAGCCGAGGAAGCGCTCCATGTTGGCGAGCCGCTTCAGGCGCTCGTCGGAGGCGTTCTCCTTGCGGAGCGCGGTGAGGCCGTCGGCGGCGATGCGGTGGAAGTCGGGGAACTCCGAGAAGATGCCGCGCACCTTGGGGCCCCAGCTGTTCTCCCGGAGCCGGATCGTGTAGTTCTCGTCCAGCGAGCCGCTGCGCTCGAAGACGCTGACGGGGTCGTTCTCGGGGGTGAGCTGGTCGACGATCCGGTCGATCGCGGCGCGCGGGACGCCGAGGGACTTCTCTATGTCGGCGGCGGTCTGCTCGGGCGGGTCGCAGATCATCATGTAGCCGACGACCCGGCCGCGGTCGTGGGGCATCCCGTCGTTCTCGAAGTAGTACTGGGCCACCTTCTCGACGAAGGCCGTCTCGCCTTCGGAGAGGGGGGTGACGGTGGCGGTCTGCTCGGTCATACGGCGCTCTCCTCGCGTGGCGTCCGGAAGGTCAGGCGGCGGTGCGGTGCTCGGCCCAGCGCTTGGACATGTCGGCCAGGTCGCCGACGATGTGGCCGAACAGTTCCTCGATCTCGGCGATGCGCTTGCGCCGGTCGTCGTCGGCGTCGGCGAGGACCTCCAGGCCGAACTGGAAGATCCGGTGGTACTCGGGCCAGCTGGCGAAGGTGTCGGAGACCGCCTTGGGGTAGCCGTCGTCGACGAGCCGGTAGCGGGTCTCCTCGCCGGGGGTCTCGACGCGCTGGTAGAGGCCGGCCAGGGTGAGCTGCTCGATGAGCTGCTCGATGGCCTCGGGGGTGGCGTCCACCGCCGCGCAGATCTGGTCCAGGGTCTGCTCGATGGGGTCGCTGATGATCATCCACGCCATGACCCGGCCCTTCTCCCAGGTCACGCCGTGGGCCTCGTGGTAGTGCCGGGCCACCTGGTCGACGAAGGTGCGCTCGCCCTCGGTCAGGGTGGCGTAGGTCTTGTCCGTCGTACTCGTCACTGGTCCCGCCTCTCGGTTCGACGTCCGGCCGCTGCGGCTGAGCCGGACGCCCGGGGGAGTCGCGTCCGGCGCAGCCAGCCGCCAGCCTGGTCGACGGGGGCGCGCGCCCGCCCCCGGAACTCCCCCAGCAGCGACCCCAGTTCCGGGTGGGGGTGGGGGTGGGGGTGAGCTGGGGTGGGCCGCGGGAGCGTCGGCGGGGGCGTGGAGGTCAGCTCGGAGCGGCGTCGGTGTGGAGGCCGGCTCGGCAGGGCGTCGGTTTCCCGCGCCCCGGCCGGGGGGTCAGGCCGAGCACCACATCTCGTCGGCCTGGGACGCCGGTCCGGCGGCCAGCGCGCGGCCCAGTTCCGCGCGCTTGGCGATGCCGAGCTTGGCGTACGCCTGGCTGAGGTGCCACTCCACCGTCTTGACGGTGACGAACAGCGCCTGGGAGATCTCCCGGTTGCTCAGCCCGGCCGCCGCCTTGTGCGCCACGCGCTCCTCCGCGGGCGTCAGCGGGGCCCGCTGCTGCTGTGCGCCGCGGACCTGGCGTACCCCGGCGAGCCGGAGTTCGCTGCGGGCCGTGGCCTCCAGCACGGACGCGCCGATGCGGTGGGCGGTGTCCATCCCGGCCGCCAGTCGGCGCCGGGCGGCGGCGCGGCGGCCCTGGCGGCGCAGCGCCGCGCCCAGGGCGACCTGGACGCGGGCGCGTTCGAGGAGGTAAGGCGAGGAGCCGAGGAGGCGTTCGGCGCTCTCCAGCATCTCCAGCCCCTCGTCGCCGCCGACGATCTCGCCGTAGGTGCGCAGCGCGGCGGCCAGGGGCCGGGCGGCGCCGAAGGCGCGGGCGCGTTCGGTGACGTCGGCGGCGAGGGCGCGGGCGGCCCGCGGTCCGGTGGTGATGGCGAGGGCCTTCGCGGCGTCCGACAGGTACTCGGAGGACGCGGAGGGGTACAGCCATCCCTCCTGGACCGCGAGGTCCCGGCACTCGGTCAGCTCGCGCAGCCCGGTCTCGAAGCGGTCCTGCCGGATGCGCAGCCGTGCCCGGGCTATCAGCAGCGGCACGAACAGGGCGGACCGCGGCAGCCGTCCGGCCAGGCCGTGGCGGCAGAGCGTCTCCTCCGCGTCGTCCAGCCGGTCGGTCTCGATGAGGCAGTGGGTCAGCACCGCGGCGGCCAGCGGCACACTGGCCAGCATCAGCGACTGGTCCTCGTGCCGCCGCAGCAGGCGGCGCGCCCCGGTCTCGGCCTCGGCGAGCCGTCCGGTGTCGAGCAGGACGCCGCCGAGCAGGCTGGTGGAGGTGGCCGCGGCGAGCAGCTGTCCGGCGCTCAGGGCCCGGTGGGCGGTGTCGCGCAGGGCGCGTTCCGCGGACTCCGCCTCGTCGCACTGGCTGAGCGCCCAGGCGGCGACCAGGGTGTCCGTGAGTTCGGTGTCCTCGGCCGGGGGCGGCGCGTCGTCAGGGACGGCGGCGGCGGCCAGCCGGGCGACCCGGGTGAAGGACCGGCCGCGTGACAGCGCCTCGATGGCGGCGTGGGAGCGCGGGGCGCCCCCACGGCCGGGTGGGCGGCCGGTCCGCTGGTGGCCCGGGGTGATGCGGGACACCACCGCGGCGACGGTGCGGGCGGCCTGGTCGGTGGGGTCCGGCACGTCCCGCTCGTCGGCCAGGGCGCCCGTGACCGCGAGCACCCGCAGTGCCTCGTCGTAGCGGGCGGCGGCGGTGAGCGCGACGGCGAGTTCCAGCCGCAGTCGGCAGCGGATGACGGGGTCGTGGGTGCGGCGCAGGGCTTCCCGCAGGTGTTCCACGGCCTCGGGCTGCCGGGCGCGCAGTTCCGCCGAGCCCAGCTGGCCGAGTATCCAGGGGTCGCGTTCGGCGTTGGAGTCGGCGAGCGCCCGGCGCAGGTAGCGGGTGGAGTCGCCGGGCTCGACGCGGCGCATCGCCTCGACGGCGGCGGCGCGCAGGGTGCGGACCGTCCAGGGGTCGTTGCCGGGCTCGGTGCGGCACAGGTGTTCGGCGACGGTGATGATGTCGGCGCCGGAGGCGTGCAGGGTGTAGGCGGACCGCCGGTGGGCCTGGCTGCGGGTCTCCGCGGACATCCAGGCGTACACGACGGGCCGTACGACGGAGCGCCGGAAGGCGTACGGCAGGCCGGGGTTGAGGATGCCCGCCTCGCGCAGGACGTGCGCCGCCCGGAGCGCCTCGGACTGGCTGATCCCGGCGGCGGCGGCGCAGTGGCGGGGTTCGGCGTCGTCTCCGAGGACCGCGACGGCGCCCGCGAGGGCGTGCGCCGTCTGGGGTAGGTCGTGAAGTTGGCGCACCACCTCCTTGGCCATCCGGGCGGGGGTCAGCCGGGGGATGGTCTCGGCGGCGGGCTGTCGGGGGGCGATGCCGCGGCGGCTCATCTCGTCCAGCAGTTCCGTCAGGTGCAGCGGGTTGCCCTCGCTGGCGGCGAGGCAGGCCTCGGTGACGTCGTCGTGCGGGGGGTGGCCGAGCCGTGCGGTGATGGCCTCGCGCACGGCGTCGCGGCCGAGCGGTTCGAGTACGGCGTGGCAGGCGTCCGGCGAGCGGCTGGCGGACAGCAGCAGTTCCTGCGCGGGGCCCCGGGGGTCGGGCGTGCTGGTGAGGACGAGCAGGACGCCGCTGCGTTCGAGGCGGTTGACCAGGTAGTTGACGAACTGGAGGGAGGCGGTGTCGGCGTGGTGGGCGTCGTCGATGAGCAGCAGCAGGGGGGCCTTGGCGGAGAGGTTCCGGCAGAGCCAGTAGAGGCCGTGGAGGACCTGGTAGAGTCCGGCGCCCTCGTGCGGCGGGGCGCTGATGCCCTCGGGGTCGGCGTAGTCGAAGATGCTGCCCGCGAGGGTGGCCGGGCCGGTGAGCAGGGCGTCGGGGGCGGCGTCCACGGCGGCCAGCCGGTGCTCGAACAGCTGACGGACCACCACCCAGGCGAAACCGCACTCCAGTTCGCCCGCCCGGGCGTGCAGGACCTGGAGCCCGGCCTCCTCCCCGGCGGACCGGGCCGCCGCCAGCAGCTGGGTCTTGCCGGAGCCGTGGGGCCCTTCGAGCAGGACGACCCCGCCGTGTCCGGCGAGCACGTGGTCGATGCCGCTTCTGATCAGTTCCAGTTCGCGGTCGCGCTCAAGAAGCAGGAAGTCCTGCCGCATATGCCACACCCCTTGATGGAAATCGAGAAACCGGAAATATTCCAGAAAAGGGAAAATGGACGAATTCTGCTGCGCTCTCGGCGCGCGGCATTACTATCCCGTTCGTGACGGCTGCAACATGTTCCCCCGTTCCCAGGTCATTCACTTTGCCACCGCACAGGTCAGAAGTCCGTGTCAAGCTACCACATGCCCCTGTCCCATGCCACGGCGGAAAGAGCCGATAACCCGTCAAGAAATGTCGGTCTTTTCGCCAGGGGCCAGAGAGAGAAGCATGAAAACCACCCCTCCTCAGCCATGGCCGAAAAGGGGTGGTTTAAGGGATGGTCTACGTCGGAGGGGTACCGCTCTTCACGTCACGCGGGGCGCACGGTGACCGGCAGCTTGTCGAAGCCGACCATCTGCGGGGGGATCGCCCAGGCGAGGTCGCCGTCCCGGTCGACCGCGATCTCCTTGAACCGGTCGAACAGGACGTTCAGCACCAGCTTGGTCTCCAGCCGCCCCAGCGCGTTGCCGATGCAGTGGTGGGTGCCGAACCCGAACCCGAAGTGGCGGCCCTCGCTGCGCCGGTGGATGTCGAACTTCTCGGGGTCCGGGAACTGCCGCTCGTCCCGGTTGGCCGAGCAGAAGCTCGCCGCGACGTGCTGGTTCTCCGGGATGGTGACGCCCGCCAGCTCCACCTCGCGGGTCGAGGCGCGCAGCCCGGTGGTGATCGGGGGCCGGTGCCGCAGCACCTCCTCGACCGCCTGCGGGATCAGCGCGCGGTTCTGCCGCAGCTCCGCCTGGGCGTCCGGGTTGAGGTCGAGGAGGTCGACGGAATTGGCGATGGTCATCGTGGTGCTGATGTGCCCGCCGGCGAACATGACATTCGCGAAGTTGACCGTCTCGTCCTCGGTGAGGCGGTCACCGTCCAGCTCGGCGTTGGCGAGCCGGGTGAGCATGTCGTCGGTATCGCTGTTCTTCCGCTCGCGCACCTTCTCGCGCAGATAGGAGATCGCTTCCTGCTGAAGCTCGCCGAGGGCCTCCAGATAACCCTCCTGGGCCATTTCCTCGGGCGTCACGTTCATCACCTTGCGGGCCCAGTCGTAGAACAGGACCCGGTCCTCGGCGGGCAGGCCGAGGATTTCCAGGATGACGGCGATGGGGACCGTGTACGCGAGATCGGCGACCAGGTCGACCTGGTCGCGGTCGCCGATCTCGTCCACGATCTGGTGGGTGGCACGGATGATCTGCGGCTCGTAGGCGGCGATCGACGCCGGGGTGAAGGCGGTGCTCAGGATCTGCCGGACCCGGGTGTGCCGGGGCGGGTCCATCTGCGGCAGGCTCTCCAGGCCCGACTCCGGGAACCCCATCCGGTGCATCTCGGAGGAGAACGTCCCGGGGTTGGTCAGGACGTGCCGGGCATCGGCGTAGCGGTACACCACCCACCAGCCGGTGGCCGGATCCCGGTGCACGGGATGCTCGTCGCGCATCAGGCGGTACCAGTCGTAGATCGCCGGGTCGTTCACATTGGGCTGAGCCGGGATCTCGGTCTCTGTCGTGGACACCCCATCACCTTTCCCCTCACAGGACGGGTCAGTCGATGCAGCGTCGCCAGAAGGCCCCGGGGCGCACACTGGGGTCTCCCCCAGCACCCACCCCAGAGCCTTGGTCAGTGGTACGGGTCAGCTGTTGATGTCTCGCTGGTTGAAGCGGCGCACCCCCAGCACGAAGAGCACGCCGGAGGCGACGACCAGCACGAGGGCGTCCGCCCACTGGAAGCCGTGCCGCAGCGGCTCGCCGCCGATGTAGTAGTGGAAGGGCGACACGTAGGCGAGCCAGTCGGCGTCGAGTTGTCCCGCGAAGGTGTCCAGGGTGTACGACACCACCCCGATCACGGCACAGGACACCAGGACGACGGACCTGCGGCCGACGATGCCGCCCAGGCCGATGGCGAGCGCCCCGAAGAGCACCGCGAGCAGCGCCAGGTTGAGGCACTGCGCCAGGAACTCCACCGGCGTCACGCTGGTCAGCTCGGAGCCGTTGCGGATGGCCAGCAGGCCCAGCCACACCAGGGCGGCGATGGCGAACGCCCCGGCGACCAGCGCGGCGAACCGCTCGGCGGCGAGCTGGGTGCGGGTGACGGGGTGGGCGAGGACCATGTCGAGCTGGCCCGCCTCCTCCTCCGCGGCGATGGCGCGGGTCCCCGCGGTGACGCCGTAGATCATGGCCAGCAGCGGGAGGAGTACGCCGAAGACGCTGGCGTGCAGGTAGCCCGCCGCGGTCTGGTCGATGTGCAGCCCCTCCCGCAGGGCCTCGGGGAGGTTGGCGGTGTTCTCGCGCTGGGACGGGTAGGTGCTGGCGTACACCGTGGCGACCGCGGCGGTGCCGACGGCCCAGCCGGTCAGGGCGCGTCGGCTGTCGGAGAGGTACTTCACGAGGATGGCGCTGCTCATCGGGGGGACCTGGTCCTTTCGGTGCGGTTCACGGGGGCGGGCGGCGGCGTCGGCGTCATACGGCGCGCGCCGTCTCGGTGCGCGGCGCGTCCTCGGCCCCCGCGTAGTAGCTCTGGAACAGCTCCTCCAGGGCGGGCTCGGTGGCCCGCAGGCTGGTGACGGTGTACTGGGCGAGCACCTTGACCAGGGCGTCCGGGCTGCCGGAGATCTGGCCGGTCAGGGTGGTGCCCGCGTCGTCCAGGCGCAGCCGGTCCGCCTCGTCCAGGGCCGCGAACGCGGTCGCCGGGACCGGCGCGTCGAAGGTGACCTCGATGTCCCGGACGGCACCGCTGCGCAGGTTGGCCACGGTGTCGAGGGCGGCGAGGCGGCCGTCGCGGATGATGCCGACCCGGTCGGCGACCGCCTCCACCTCGCTCATGATGTGGCTGGACATGAAGACCGTCTGCCCGGCGTGCCGGGCCTCGGCGACCAGGTCGAGGAAGGTCTGCTGCACCAGCGGGTCGAGGCCCGAGCTGGGCTCGTCCAGGATGAGCAGCTCGGGCTCGTGCATGAACGCCTGGACCAGGCCGACCTTCTGCCGGTTGCCCTTGGACAGCTTCTTGATCATGGTGGTCTGATCGAGCCCGAGCCGCTCGGCGAGCGCGTCGATGCGCACCTCGGGCACCCCGCCGCGCAGCTGCCCCAGGAAGCGCAGGTAGCTGCGGACGTTCTGGCGGCCGTCGCAGACGAAGTCCCCGGCCAGGTAGCCGACCCGGCGGCGCAGCTCCACGCCGTCCTCACGCGGCCGGAGCCCCAGCACCGACGCCTGCCCGGAGGTGGGGCGGATGAGGTCGAGCAGCAGCCGGATGGTGGTGGACTTGCCCGCGCCGTTCGGGCCGAGGTAGCCGAAGACCTCGCCCCGTCGTACGTCGAGGGTCAGGTCGACCAGCCCGCGGCGCGTGCCATAGGTCTTGGTGAGCTTCCGCAGCTCGATCACGTTCTCCATGGCGCGGAACGTATCGAAGTTTCAGAGATCTGTAAACGTTTTGAGAATTCCCCGTACTCGTTATGCTGATGTCCAGCCACGAACGGAGGGCGTTGATGGACGAGAGGGACGCAGAGCTGCGGGACTGCGCCGAGCGGCTCGCGCTGACGCTCGCGCAGAGCGGTATGCAGCGGACGACCGCCCGGGTGATGACCGCCCTGCTCTTCACCCAGCAGGAGGCCATGACCTCGGCGGATCTCTGCGAGGAGCTCCAGATCAGCAGCGGCGCGGTCTCCGGCGCCGTGAACCAGCTGGTCTCGACCGGCATCATCGAGCGGGTCCCGGCGCCCGGCAGCCGCCGTGACCACTACCGCTTCCGCGAGCACGCCTGGGCGACCCTGATGGGCAACCAGAACGCCCTGCTCGACAGCATGTGGAACGCCGCCGCGGAGGGCATCAAGGCGGCGGGCCGCGACAGCACCGCGGGGCGCCGCCTGGACGAGATGCAGGACTTCTACGGCTTCATGCAGCGCGAGATGGCGGCCCTGATCGACAAGTGGCGCGAACGCTACGACGCGTAGGCCGCGCGGGTCGCCCGTGCCCCCCGGGGAGCGGCTGGCGGGCGGTTGTCAGTGGTGGGTGCCAGGCTGGGGTGACACAGGATCTGCGGAAGGAATCAGTGTCATGATCACCACGGACTTCGTCCCCGGCTCCCCCTGCTGGCTCGACCTCGGCGCACCCGACGTCCGCGCCGCCGCGGCCTTCTACGGCGCCGTGCTCGGCTGGGAGTACGAGCCCATGGGCGACGGCGGGGGCGACATGGAGGGCGGCGTGTTCCGCAAGGACGGCAAGACCGTCGCGGGGCTCGGCAAGCTCACCGAGCAGGGCGCGCGTCCGGCGTGGATGATCTACCACAGCGTCCCCGACGCGGACGCTACGACGGAGGCCGTGCGGCGCGGCGGCGGCACGGTGCGGGTACCGCCGACGGACCTCGACGGCTGGGGCCGGATGGCGCAGTACAGCGACCCGCTGGGCGGGCAGTTCGCGGTGTGGCAGCCCGGCACCAACCAGGGCGTGGAGCTGGTGGACCAGCCCGGCTCGCTGTGCTGGACGGAGCTGTACACCAGCGACGCGACGGCCGCGAAGGAGTTCTACGGCGACGTCTTCGGCTGGCGGTTCAGCGACATGGAACTCCCCGGCGGCGGGGGCACGTACGCCCTCGTCACGCCCGCCGGGCAGCCCGAGGAGCGGATGCACGGCGGGGTGATGGAGCTGGCCGCGGAGAACCTCGCGCTCGCGGGCGGACGGCCGTACTGGCACCCGGTGTTCGCCGTCGACGACTGTGACGCGGCGGTCGCCCGGGTCACCGAGCACGGCGGCAGTGTGCAGATGGGCCCGGACGACGCGGAGGGGGTGGGCCGACTGGCCGTCTGCCTCGACCCGTCGAACGCGGACTTCGTGGTGCTCACGCCGCCGCGGAGCTGAGCACCGGGGGCGTCACCGGCGCGCGGTCAGTGGCCGATGTCGTGGTCGCCCGCTTCGACGAGGCCGCTCTCGTAGGCGAAGATCACGATCTGGATCCGGTCGCGCAGCCCCAGCTTGGTGAGGATGCTCGACACGTGTGACTTCACCGTGGCCCCGCCGATGACGAGCCGTTCGGCGATCTCCGCGTTGCTGGCGCCCCGGGCGACCGCCGTCATGATCTCCCGCTCCCGGCCCGTCAGCCGGTCCAGGCGCTCCACGACGGCGGTGTTGACGACCCGGCGCTCGGCGAACCGGTCGATGAAGCGGCGGGTGATCGAGGGCGCCAGCAGCGTCCCGCCCTCGGCCACGGTGCGCACGGCGGTGGCGAGTTGCTCGGGCGGGATGTCCTTGAGGACGAAGGCGCTCGCGCCGGAGCGCAGCGCCTTGTAGACGTACTCGTCCGGGTCGAAGGTCGTCAGGATCAGCACCCGGGGCCCCCAGTCGGCCTCGGACAGGATGCGGGACGTCGCCTCCAGGCCGTCCATCTCCGGCATCCGGATGTCCATGAGGACGACGTCCGGGTGGTGCCGGTGGGCGGCCTCCACCGCCTCGACGCCGGTGCCCGCCTCGGCGACCACCTCGATGTCCGGGTGGACCCGCAGGATCATGGCGAAGCCTCGCCGCACGAGCGCCTGGTCGTCGGCGACGACGACGCGGATGGTCACGTGGGCTCCCCCTTGACGGGCAGTCGGGCGGCGAGCCGGAAGCCGCCACCGGGGCGCGGCCCCGCGTCGAGGCCGCCGCCGAGCAGCAGCGCCCGCTCCCGCATCCCGACGACGCCGTGACCGGGCAGGCCCTCGTGTGCGCCGGACACGGACCGCACGGCGGCACCGTGTCCGTCGTCGAGCACCTCGATGGCGATGCCGTCGCCCGTGTCGTCGAGCCGTACCTCGGCACGGGTGCCGGGCCCGCTGTGCTTGAGCACGTTGGTCAGCGCCTCCTGGACGATGCGGTACGCCGACAGGTCCACCCGGGCCGGGAGGGGTCCCGGCAGCGCGCCCGTCACCGACACCTCGAGTCCCGCCTCCCGCACCTGGGCCACCAGCCGGGGCAGGTCGGCCAGACCCGGCTGGGGCCCCAGCCCGTCGCGCTCGGCGTCCGGGCGCAACACTCCCAGCAGATGGCGCAGTTCGTCCAGCGCCTGGCGTCCGGCCTCCTCCACCGCGGCCATCGCCTCCAGGGCGCCGTCCGGGTCCTCGGCGGCCACCATCCGGGCGGCACCGGCCTGCACGGTCATCATGCTGACCCGGTGGGCGACCACGTCGTGCAGCTCCCGGGCGATGTGGGTGCGCTCCTGGGTCACCACCCGCCGCGCCTCGGCGGCCTGTTCGCGGCGTTCCCGGTCCGCGCGTTCGGCGCGCAGCCGCAGTCGGCGGCCGAGGTACCAGACCCCGGCGAAGACGGCTGCGCCGAAGCCGACGTCGCCCCAGGGGGTGGAGTGGAACAGCCCCTCCAGGACGAGGGCGCCGACGGCGACGGCGATGCCGGGCGGGCCCCAGCGGTGGTCGTCGGCGTACCGGCCGACGCTGTAGAGCGCGACGATCACCAGGCCGCCCATGGTGGAGTAACTCGTGCCCAGTGTCGGCGCCCAGGCGGCGAGCGCCACGCACAGCACCGCGACGGGCCGGTGCCGACGCCGGTAGAGGGCGCCCGCGGCGACGGCGATGAGCAGCAGCGCGGGGTGGAGCAGGTCCATCGCCGGGCGGACGGTCAGCGAGTCCCCGGGGCCGTCCACCAGGAGCGCGGCCAGCGCGAACAGCACGGTGGCGAGGGCCGCGTCCGCGCCGCGCGGCCAGCGGGCGAAGGGGCCGCGGCGCCTGCTCGGCGCGCCGTGGTCGGGTGTCTCGGGCTGCGGGGCCGTGGGGTTCATCGTCACTCCCAGCGAAGGGGTCCGGTGTCCTGCGGCGGGCCGCCGGGGCGCACCGGGCTCGTCATCGTATGACCGGCCCCGAAGCGCGGTCACCCGCCCGTGGGCGGAGGCGGTCCTCCCTCGCCGGACGGAGGCGCGCCCCGGGACCGCCCGCCGTGCGCGGGAGGCACGGACCCGCCCGGCGGCGGGAGACGGCACGGGGGCGCGGCGGCCACGCTGGATCCGCTCGACCGCCGGCCCCGCACGCCGGACGTCGGGTCCTCCCGGGCGCCCCGCCGACGCCCCGGCCGGTGATACGGCCGTCCCGCGTCCGTCCGCCCTTCCGCCTGCCCACAGGAGTCACCGCCATGAACCGACTCACACGCCGGATCGGCGACGCGAGCGCCCGCCGTCCCTGGGTGACCATCGCCGCCTGGCTGGCCGCGCTGGTCCTCCTCCTGCCGCTGGCCGCGCTGGCCGGTGCCTCGTTCGTGGACGACCTCGTCGCCCCCGGCAGCCAGAGCGAGGAGGCGATGGACCTGCTGGAGGAGCGGTTCCCGGAGGCGTCCGGCGGCAGCGCGATGGCGGTGTTCGCCGTCCCGGAGGGGCAGCGGATCATCCGTCACCGGGCCGCCGTCGAGGCGGCGGTGGACCGGATCGCCGGGGTGCGGCACGTCGTCCAGGTCAGCGACCCGTTCGCCGCGGACACGGTCTCCTCGGACGGGCGGATCGGCTACGCGCGGATCGCCTTCGACGTCCCGCCGATGGAGGTGGACCCGGAGGACATCGACGCGCTGGACGACGCGGTCGAACCGGCGCGCGGGCACGGGGTGACGGCCGAGCTGGGCGGTGACGTGGTGTTCATCAACGCCAAGACGCCGACGTCGGGCGCCGAGGCGGCGGGCCTGCTGACGGCCCTGGTCATCCTGGTCGTCGCCTTCGGCACGGTCACGGCCGCGCTGGTGCCGGTCGCGCTCGCCGTGGTCGCCGTCGCGGCGGGTCTGGGCGGGGTCGCGCTGCTGTCGCACGCCATGGACGTCTCCAGCGCGGCGCCGACGATCGGCGCGATGATCGGCCTGGGCGTGGGCATCGACTACGCCCTGTTCATCGTGGCGCGCTGCCGGGAGAACCGGGCCGCGGGCCAGGACGGCCGTGCCGCGCTGTCCGACGCCATGGGCTCCTCGGGCGCGGCCGTCCTGTTCGCCGGGGGCACGGTCGTGGTGGCGATGAGCGCGCTGGCGCTGACCGGTCTGGGCTTCCTGACGTCGATCGGGCTGAGCACGTCGCTGGTGGTGCTGTGCGCCGTGGCGACCGCGCTGACGCTGCTGCCCGCGCTGCTGTCCCTGCTGGGCGAGCGCGTCCACCGGGGGCGCGGACGCCGGGTACGCGGGCGCGGGGGACGCGAAGGCGGGCGCCGGGGTCTCCTCGTCCGGGGGCGCGTCCGCAAGAGCCCCGGGCGGCAGGACCACGGATACCAAGACCACGGACACCAGGACCACGGGGGCCAGGGTCACGGGCACCCCGCGGTCCCGTCGAGCGCGGGTGCCGAGGCCCCGCGCGAGACGGCGTGGTGGCGGTTCGCGCACCGGGTCTCCGGCCGCCCGTGGCCGTATCTGCTGGCCGCGTGCGCCGCGCTGGTGGCGCTGGCGCTGCCGTCGCTGCGGATGGAGACGGGGTTCCCCGACGCGGGCGACGACGCGGTGGGCACGACGCACCGGCGCGCCTACGACCTGCTGGCGGAGGGCTTCGGTCCCGGCTTCAACGCCCCGCTGCTGGTCGTCGCCGACCTGCGCGAGCCGGGCGTGGACGCCGACGGCGTCCCGGGGCTGTCCCGGCTCCTCGCCGACGACCCCGGTATCGCGTGGGTGGGCGAGCCGCAGGTCTCCGCGGCGGGCGACACGGTCGTCCTGCCGACGGTGCCGACCACCGCTCCGGCGGACCCCGCGACCGCCGACACCCTCGTCCGGATCCGGGACGCCGTCCCCGGGAACGTCGCCGTGTCGGGGCTGACCGCGATGACCGACGACCTCACCCGGCAGCTCGGCGACACCCTGCCGGTGTTCGTCGCCGCGATCGTCGTGGTGTCGTTCCTGCTGCTGACGCTGGTGTTCCGCTCGGTGGTGGTGCCGCTGAAGGCCGCCGTGCTGAACCTGCTGTCCATCGGAGCCGCGTACGGCGTCGTCGTCGCCGTCTTCCAGTGGGGCTGGCTGGCCTCCGTGTTCGGTCTGGAGGAGACCATGCCGATCGCCTCGCCGCTGCCGACGATCTTCTTCGCGGTGCTGTTCGGGCTCTCCATGGACTACGAGGTGTTCCTGCTGTCCCGGGTCCGGGAGGAGTACGACGCCACCGGCGACCCCGTGGAGTCGGTGGCCCGGGGGATGGCGGTCACCGGCCGGGTGATCACGTCCGCCGCGCTGATCATGACGGTGGTCTTCCTCAGCTTCGTCGTGAACCCCTCACCGCTGGTGAGGATGATGGGGCTGGGGCTGGCCACGGCCGTCGTGCTGGACGCGACGATCGTCCGCATGGTGCTCGTCCCCGCGGCGATGGCCGTGCTCGGCCGGTCGGCGTGGTGGCTGCCCCGCGCGCTGGAGCGGCGCCTGCCGCGGCGGGCGCCCGAGCGGCCGGAGCCGCCGGTCACCCCGCCCGGGGACACCGCGCGTGACGGGCACGGACACGCCATGACGCCCTTTTCAGGCTGACCGGTCTGGGCACCCTGCCCGTATGGGCTGTCCCCTTCCTCCCGGAGTGCCGTACCGGCGGCTCTCCCCCGCGCCGGAGAACGTCGCCGCCGCCCGCCGGTTCGTGCGGGCGGCGCTGGCCGGTGCCGCGCCGGACGTGCTGGACACCGCCGAGCTGCTCACCGACGAGCTGGTGACCAACGCGGTGGTCCACGCCCGCACCGAGGCCGAGGTGTGGGCGTGGGCCGACGGCGGCCGGGCCCAGGTGCGGGTCAGCGACCGGCGGCCGGAGTGGGGCGTGGTGCCGCACGACCGCCACCCCTACGCCAGTACGGGGCGTGGCCTGGCGCTGCTGCGGGAGCTGGCCGCCAGCTACGGCGTGCACAGCGACGCGGAGCGCAAGACGGTCTGGTTCGACCTGTGGCCCGAGGCGACGGAACCCCCGACGTCCGCGTGGGAGACCGCGGAGCCGTCCGGCCGGACCGTGACCGTGGCCCTCAAGGACGTGCCGTACACGCTGTACCGGGCGGCGCGGCAGCACTGGGAGGGCCTGCTGCGCGAGCTGTTCCTCGTCGCCTTCGGCGGCGGCCCGGCGGAAGTGCCGCCGCGGGACCTGGCCGCCGCGCAGGACGCCAGCCACCTGATCTCCGCGTGCGTGGCGGCGGCGGTGGAGCAGGAGACCCCGGACAGCACCACGCTGTCCGTGCTGGTCCGGTTCGCGGCGGACGCCGCGCCGGGGGTGGCGACGCTGCGCCGGGTCGTCGACGCGGCCGAGGCGGCGGCGCGCCAGGGGGACCTGCTGGCGCTCCCCGCGCTGCCGCAGATCCGGGCCTTCCGCCACTGGCTGTTCGACCAGATCGCCGGTCAGCTGTCCGGGGCGTCCCCCACCTCGTGGACGCGGGCGCCGGGAACACCCGGCGCCTCCCCCGCGCAGCTCGCGCCGTGGGACGCGAGCGAGGTGGAGGCGGCGGACGTGCCGACGGTCGCGGCCGACGACCGCAACCGGATCATCGCGGTGAACCACTCCGCGGCGAGCCTGCTGGGCTGGCCCGCGCACGACCTCGTCGGGCGACGGCTGACGGTGCTGATGCCCGAGCACCTGCGGGCCCGCCACCGGGCGGCCTTCACCTCGCTGCTGCTGACCGGCGAGTCCCGCATCCTGGGCCGGCTCCTCCCGGTCCCGGCGCTGCACCGGGACGGCAGGGCGATCCCCGTCCGGCTGTTCATCCAGACCCAGGAGGCGGTCGACGGGCGCACGGTGTTCGTCGCCCAGCTCACCGCGGCGGCGGCTCCCCTGACGCCGCCCGAGCCGCCGGAGGACCGGTACGTCACCCGGCCGGTGCCGGGCCCCGCCCGGCTGCCCACCGCCGCCACCCGGCGGGCGACCGTGGTGGACGGTCGGCGGGCGGCGGAGTGGCTGCCCGTGTTCGCCACCACCAGCAGGGCCCTGACCAGCACCCTCGACGTGGGCGAGATGCTGCGGCGGGTGTGCCGGGTGCTGACCACCCACCTGGCGGACTGGTGCGCGGCGGACCTGCTCGACGAGCACGGCCGCGCGGAACGGGTCTGCATCGTGCACCGCGATCCCCGGGCGCCGGTCTCCACGGAGCACCTGGGACGGCTCCCCGCGGCACCCGAGAGCACCCGGGACCCCCTGCTGCGGGTGCTGCGCGGCGCGGGCCCGCTGCTGGTCACCGACCTCTCCCCGCTCCGCCGGACGAAGAGCCCGCTGGACGCCTGGCAGCTGGACCTGGTGGCGCGGCTGGGCGGCAGCAGCGCCGTCGTCGCGCCGCTGCGGGCCCGGCGGGACGTCGTCGGCGCCCTGACCATGGTCCGCGTCCGGGACGAGGAGCCGTTCGCCAAGGACGACATCGTGCTCATCTCCGAGCTGGCCCGCAGCATCGCCCTCGGCGTCGACGACGCCCGGCTGCACCAGTCCACCCGCTCCAACGCCGAGCAGCTCCAGCGCGCCCTGCTGCCCGAGCTGCCCCAGGCCGACCAGCTGGAGCTGACCGCCCGCTACGTCCCGTCCAGCACGACGGCCGAGGTCGGCGGCGACTGGTACGACGCCTTCGTGCTGCCCGACGGCGACACCGCGCTGGTCATCGGGGACGTGTCGGGGCACGACCTGCAGGCCGCGGTCGCCATGAGCACCCTGCGGAACATGCTCCGCGGCATCGCCGTCGACCGCCGGGAACCGCCCGGGGAGGTGCTGCGCCGCCTGGACCTGGCCAGCACCACCCTCTCCCCGCAGTCCACCGCCACCTGCGTCTACGGCGTCCTCAAGAGCGACGGCGGGCGGTGGAGCCTGCACCACTCCTCCGCGGGCCATCTGCCGCCCCTGCTGACCACCCCGTCGGGCGACGCCCGCTACCTGGACACGGGCGGCGGCCTGCTGATCGGGATGGATCCCGAGGTGCCCCGTCCCTCGGGCCACGACGGGCTGCCACCGTACTCCACCCTGCTGTTCTTCACGGACGGGCTGATCGAGCGCCGAGGGGAGCCCATCGACGACGCCATGGAACGCCTTCGGCGGCACACCGCCGCCTACGCGCGGGCGCCCCTCGACGTCTTCTGCGACGAGCTGGTCATCCAGCTCGGCGCCGACAGCACCGACGACATCGCCCTGCTCGCCCTGCGCCCCACCCCCGGGTGAGGGCTACGACCGCGCCCCGCCGTCGCCCGGCGCGGTCCGGAGGTCGGCCAGCAGCTCGGCCTGCCCGGCGAGCACCCCGGACAGGATGGTCCGCGCGACCCGCAGGAGCTCCGCGACCTGGGGGCTGGTCAGCGAGTAGTACACGGTGGAGCCCTCCTTGCGGGTCCTGACCAGGTTCGCCCGCCGCAACACGGCCAGCTGCTGGGACAGGTGCGCGGGCTCGATGCCCACCTCGGGCAGCATCTCCGCCACCGCGTGCTCCCGCTCGCTCAGCAGCTCCAGGACCCGGATGCGGGCCGGGTGCCCCAGCGTCTTGAAGAACTCGGCCTTCAGTTGGTACAGCGGCGTACTCATCGCGCCGTCGCCTCCCCGCCGCCCCGGCGCGTGTCCTCCGGCCGGAGCCGGGCGCGCCGCGTCCATCCGCTCGTCACGTCCATGTGGTACATCCTCGCCCCCGCCGCCCACCTCGCCGAACCCGGCCACCGCGTACGGCGGTCCGGCACCGGTACCGGGCTCATCGCGCGGCCTCCGCAGGGCTCCCGGCCGGGGGCAAGACGTCCGTCAGCTCCAGGTGGGCGCGGGCCCGGCGGATCGCCTCCGGCGTGGTGGCGAACTCCCGGCCGTCGTGCCGCAGCGGGTCCAGGGCGCCCACGGAGTCCAGGACCTGCCGCTGGCCGGGGCGGATGCCGGACGCCAGCACGAGGATGCCGCGCCGCGCCAGCTTCTCCACGGCGTCCTTGAGGACGAGGGCGCCGGTGGCGTCCATCGTCGACACCCGCGACATCCGCAGGATGACCACCCGTACGTCGGCCACCTCGGCCAGTTCGAGGAGGAAGCGGTGCGCGGCGGCGAAGAACAGCGGTCCGTCGATGCGGTAGGCGACGATGTGCTCGGCGAGCAGGGCGTGCTCCTCGGCGCTGTGGTCGCCCCGGTCCAGCGGCACCTGGTCGATGCGGACCTGCTGGGCGACGGCGCGCAGGGCGAGCACGGTCGCCACGACCAGGCCGGTGATCACCGCGTACACGAGGTCGAGTACGAGGGTCGCGACGGCGGTGAGGACGAGGATCAGCGCGTCGGAGCGGGTGGCCCTGGCCATCGCCCGGAGCGAGCCGACCTCGACCATGCGGACGGCGGTGGCCAGCAGCACCCCGGCGAGCGCGGCGAGCGGGATCCGCTCGACCAGCGGGGCCGCCGCGAAGACGATCACCGCGAGGACCACGGCGTGGGTGAGGGCGGACAGCCGGGAGCTGGCGCCGGTGCGGACGTTGACGGCGGTCCGGGCGATCGCGCCGGTCGCGGGCACCCCGCCGAACAGCGGCGCCGCGATGTTGGCGAGGCCCTGGCCGAACAGCTCGCGGTCCGGGTCGTGCTGCTGGCCCACGGTCATGCCGTCCGCCACCGACGCGGAGAGCAGGGACTCCAGCGCCGCGAGCGCCGCCACCGCGACGGCCGGGGCGAGCAGCGTGCCGAGCGCGCCGACGTCCAGGAAGCCGAGCGAGGGCGCGGGCAGCCCGGCGGGCAGGTCGCCGATGGGCCGGGCGGCGCGCAGGTCGGCGGTCTGGGCGACGACCGTGGCCGCGACAACGGCGACGATGGAGAACGGGACGCCCGGCCGCCAGCGGGCCCCGGCCAGCATCACCGCCGCGACCGCCACCGCGAGGCCGACCGCCGTCCAGTCCGGGTGGTCCGCGAACTCCCGCACGGCCCGCCAGGTCACCGCGAGCACGTGGTCGCCGTCCGGCCTGGGCACGCCCAGCGCGTTCGGGACCTGCTGGAGTCCGATCACGCAGGCGATGCCGAGGGTGAAGCCCTCCACCACCGGCGCGGGCACGTACCGCATGTACTTCCCGGCGCGCAGCGCGGCCAGCGCCACGAGCATGACGCCCGCCATCAGTCCCACGGTCAGCACCCCGGCCGGGCCGTGCTCGGCGACGATCGGCACCAGGACGACGGTCATGGCCCCGGTGGGCCCGGACACCTGGAGGTTGGAGCCCCCGAACACCGCGGCGAGCAGCCCGGCGACCACGGCGGTGGCCAGACCCGCCTCGGCGCCCAGCCCGGAGGAGACCCCGAAGCCGAGCGCGAGCGGCAGGGCCACGATCGCCACGGTCAGCCCGGCGAGCAGGTCCCGCCCGGGGGCGCGCCGCACGTCCGCCAGGTCGGCCCGGGCGGGCAGCAGCGCGGTGACACGGGCCGTCGCCCGGCGTATCCGCGACAGCGGAGGGGTCACGGGTCCTCGCCTTCTCTACGTACATACGGATCTAAGCAATTGCGAAAGTTGGCAATTCAGCATGTTGGCACATCCGAGTGACGACCCACCAGCCATGAAGGTGATACGCCGGACAAGAGATGAATTGCCCGCACTCACCCCGCTCTGCGGTGGAATCATGGGACCGCACCCCTACAGAGCGGAGACGGCTTGGTGGAGCGAGCACAGGACGGCGGGACCGGGCCGGACGAGGAGTCGCTGCTGTGGACCGTGGCGGCGGCGATGCGCAGGCTGAGCCCCCACGCGAGCATGGCGCAGATCGCCCGCGAGGCGGGCCTGACCCCGGCCGCCCTCTTCCGCCGCTTCCCCACGCCCGACCTGCTGCACGACCGGCTGGCGGAGGCGTTCTACGACCGGCTCCTCGCCCATCTCCAGCAGACGTTCAGCCTGCCGGTGGAGCGGCAGCTGGACCACTTCCTGCACACGGTCGGACTGCACCTCGCGCTGAGCCACGGCGTCCTGCCGCACCCGTTCGGCCTCATGGCAAGCCCCGACCAGCGCGAACGCGTCTACGAGGCGACCACCCGGCTCCTGGACCAGGGCAGGCGGGCCGGGGTGATCTCCCCCGACGTCGCCCTCTCCGACATCGCCACCGTCATCTGGGGCCTGCGGGGTGTCGTCGCCACCACCGACACCGTCGCCCCGGGCGCCTGGGAGCGGCTCCTCGACATCGCCGTGGCCGGGCTGAAGAACCCGGCGCTCACCTTCACCCGCCCGCCGCTGAGCACCGAGGCCCTGGACCGGGTGATCCACAGGCCCGCCTGACGGCGCGGACGCGGCGGCGGTCAGTCCGCCCGCACCCAGCCCGGCACCCAGGTCCCGGGCGCGTCACGGCCGGGCGCCGTGGCGGCGAGGTAGGCGCGGAGGGTGGCCAGCGCCGGGTGCGGGTTGTCGCGGTGCCAGAGCAGCGAGTGCGGGTAGACGGGCGTCGGAGCGGTCACCGGGATGCGGCGCAGCCCGTGCTCGGCGGGCCAGACCAGCCGGGTCAGCTCCCCCATGAAGGTCGCCAGCGCCGGGGTGTCGGCGACGGTGTCGAGGAGTGCGTCGGAGCCGAAGTTGGGCCCGGTCGCCTCGATGGTCAGGCCGAACTCGGCCACCAGGTCGTCGTAGTAGGCGGCCCACTCGGTGCCGGGCACGATGCCCGGCATCCAGATCCGGTGCCCGGCGAGCTGGGCGACGGTCACCGAGCGGGCGCCCGCCAGCGCGTGGCCGGGGCCGGTGAGGAGCTGGAGCGGCTCGTCGAGCACCCGGACGGCGTCGATGTCCTCGGGCAGCGGGCGGCCGGGCGCGGCGACGGCGCGGAAGGACGCGTCGATCTCGCCCGAGCGCAGGGCGGCGACGGCCGTACCGATGTCGAACAGCCACACCACGTCGAGGTCGACGGCGGGGTGCGCGCGGTGGAAGGCGCGCATCAGGCCCGACGCGGCGCCGCGTGAGGCGATCACGTCGACGCGCAGCGGACGGCGGCCGGGGCGCACGGAGGCGACCGCGCGCTCCTCGACGCGCAGCAGGTCGCGGGCGTGGGGCAGGAACGCCTGCCCGTCGATGGTCAGCTCGGCGCCGCGCGGGGTGCGGGTGAACAGCCGCACCCCGAGGTCGCGCTCGAGCGCGGCGACGCGTTTGGAGACGGCCTGCTGGGTGACCGCGAGCCCGGCGGCGGCCTCCTGGAACCGCCCCGCGTCGGCGACGGCGACGAAGGTCCGGATGGTGTCGAGATCCATGCCGCCAGCCTAGGAGCACAACCGATGGTTGTGGGCGGGCGGCCCCGCGGTTGTTTGATCTGGGGCTACGCGCCCGCTTCGATGTCTCCGGTCACGGACGGGTTGTACAGGGGAAGGGCGCGGGGCATGGGGAGCGGGCGGCGGTTCGGGTGGCTGTGGGCGGCGTACGGGACCAGCGCGCTCGGTACGTGGCTCGCCTTCGGCGCGCTGCCGCTGATCGCCATCCGGGTGCTGGGCGCCGGACCGGCCGGGGTCGCCGCGCTCGCCTCCGTGGGGGCGGCGGTGGGCGCGGCCGTGGCGGTGCCGCTCGGGCCGTGGGTGGAGTTCCGGCGCAAGCGGTCCGTCCTGGTCGCGACGGACCTGGTCCGGTGCGTGGCGCTGCTGACGATCCCGGCCGCGTTCGCGTGCGGCGTGCTCACGTTCCTCCAGCTCCTGCTGGTCTCGGCCGTCGTCGCGGCGGCCGACATCACCTTCCGGGCGGCGTCCGGCGCGTATCTGAAGGCGCTGCTGCCCGCGGAGGAGCTGCTGGTCGCCCACGCCCGGTTCGAGGCCACCGCCTGGACGACGACGATCGTCGGGCCGCCGCTGGGCGGGGCCGTGATCGGGTTCCTCGGCCCGGTGGCGACGGTGGCCGCCGACGCGGTCAGCTACCTGCTCTCCGCCCTCGGCGTGCACGCCTCCGGCGGCCCCGAGCCGCTCCCCGAGCGCCGGGAGGCCGCGCGTGTACGGGCCCGGGACCTGCTCGACGGCTGGCGGTTCATCCTCACCGACGGGACGCTGCGCCCGCTGTTCCTCAACACCACCCTGTTCAACGGGCTGGTGATGGCCACGCAGCCGCTGCTGGCGGTCCTGCTGCTCGGTCGGCTGGGGTTCACGCCGTGGCAGTACGGCCTCGCCTTCGCCGCCTCCTCGGTCGCCGGGCTGCTCGGCGCCCGGCTGGCCCGGCCGCTGGTCACCCGGTACGGGCGGCACCGGGTCCTGACCGGGGCCGGGGCGCTGCGCGCGGTCTGGCCGGTGGGGCTGGCCTTCCCGGGACCGGGCACCGGTGGGCTCGTCCTCGTCATCGGCGTGGAACTGGGGCTGATCCTCTGCTGCGCGGTCTTCAACCCCGTCTACGCCACCCACCGCCTCCGGCACACCCCGGCCGACCGGGTCACCCGCACCCTGTCCGCGTGGGCGGTGACGGGCAAGGCCACGACCGCCGTCCTGACGGCCGCCTGGGGTGTGCTGGGCGCCCTGCTCGGCCCACGGCCGGCCATCGGCCTTGCAGGCGCCCTGCTCCTGGCGACCCCGCTGCTGCTCCCCCGGCGCCCGTGAACGAGGACGGCCGGTCAGTGGATCTCGTCGACTGCGAGGTCCTTCCCGACGACCAGGGTGACCACGCCCGCCGTGGCGCCGTCCGCCCGGGTGGCGCGGATCCCGCCGGGCAGCCGGGCGGCGAGCGCCTCGGCCTGCCGCTCCAGGCCCGCCGGGTAGGTCACGGTCGTGCTGCCGGCGGCCTGCGGGGCGTTGCCCGTGCCGGTGACCGTGAGTCCGGCCCCGGTCAGCCGCTCGGCCACGGTGGCGGCGAGTCCCGGGGTGCCGGTGCCGTTGAGGACCTGGACGGAGACGGCGGAGGCGTACAGGGGGTCCCTGGTGTCGGCCTCCAGCCGCTCCTTGTCGACCTCCTTGTCCTTGGCCAGGGCGGTGAACACCTCGGTGGCCTGCGGGTACTGCCAGACGACGTTGGCCGTGTCGGAGGGCACGTCGGCCTCACGCGGGTAGTTGGGCACGGTGAGGAAGGTCAGCCGGTCGCTGGGGATGCCCCTGAGTTCCGTGCCGAGCCCGTACAGGGGCTTGATCCCGGCCAGGTCGGGGTCCGTGGTGAGCGAGCCGGTGGCGGACTTCAGGAAGCCGTAGAGGGCGTTCGGGCTGGTCAGCTTGGACTGCGCCTTCTCGGCGAGCGCGTTCATGAACTCCTGCTGGCGGCCGATGCGCCCGATGTCGGAGCCGTCGCCGACGCCGTAGCGGACCCGGACGTAGCCGAGGGCCTGCTCGCCCCTGACCGTCTGGCAGCCGGGCTCGATGTCCAGCTTCGCCTTGTCGGAGTGGATGGCCTCCTCGGGGCAGACCTCGATGCCGTCGAGGGCGTCGACCATGCCCTTGAAGCCCTGGAAGTCGATGGACATGAAGTGGTCGATGCGCAGCCCCGTGTTCGCCTCGACGGTTTTGATGGTGCAGGCGGCGGCCCCGGCGACGTCACCGCTGGTGCCGCCGAGCGCGAACGCCTCGTTGATCTTGAAGTGGTGGACGGCGGAGGTGCTGCCGTCGCCCTTGTCGCACGCGGCGATCTCCACCCAGGAGTCGCGCGGGAACGAGAGGACCGTGGCCCACTCCCGGTTCGCGGGGATGTGCAGCACCATCAGCGTGTCCGACTGCATGGTGGTCAGGTCCTTGCCGTACTTGGCGTTGGCGCCGTCGCGGCTGTCGGAGCCGACCACGAGGATGTTCTTCGAGCCCGGGCTGAGCTTCTCGGGACGGTCACCGCCGATCTTGTCGTCCACGTCGGCGGACGTGATGTTGTCGTTGAGGTCGTGGTAGACCCACGCTCCCACCCCGGCGATCCCGAGGACGACGACCGTGGTCACCCCGGCGCCCCACGCCAGGATCCGCCCCCGCCGGGTCAGCCGGGGCTTCCCCGCGCCACCCGGCGTGCGCCGCCGTTTCCCCGATCCGCTCACCCGCGCCCCCTCTGTCGATTGCATGGCCCGGAGACCCGAGGGCCCCACCGTGATCAGACCACGATTCTCACCTGATCGGTTGCCTGTCGCCGAACACGTACTCGAATACCTACGGAAGGGGCGATTTCACTCTTTCGGGCACCAAAGCCCACATCTCTGTCAGGAATCGCGGCGCCGTCCCGCTCAACACCCGGGGAGCAACCGAACCACACGAGCACGGAGCACCACATGAAGCACCGCATCGTCGTCCTGGGCGCCGGTTACGCCGGGGCCTACGCGGCCGGGAAACTGGCCCGTCAGCTCTCTCCGCGGGACACCGAGATCACCGTCGTCAACGCCGAGCCGGACTTCGTCCAGCGGCTGCGGCTGCACCAGCTGGCGGTCGGCCGGGAGGTGGCGGCCCCGAAGCTGTCCGACGTCTTCGCGGGCACCGGCATCCGGCTGCGCGTGGCCCGGGTCACCGCCGTCGACCCGGACCGCCAGGTCGTCACCGTCACGGACACCGACGGCACCGACAGGGCTGAGACCGAACTGGCCTACGACACCCTGTGCTACACGCTCGGCAGCCATGTCGCCGACCACGGCGTCCCCGGCGTGGCCGAGCACGCCTTCGACGTCACCAGTCGGCCCGCGGCGCGGCGGCTGGGCGCGCGCCTGGACGAGCTGGACGCCCGGTCGGGACCGGACGGCGGCAGGAGGGTGGTGGTCGTCGGTGACGGCCTCACCGGCATCGAGACCGCCACCGAGATCGCCGAGGCCCGGCCCGGTCTGGCGGTCACCCTGATCGCCCGCGGCGAGCTGGGCGCCGCGCTCGGCCCCGGGTCCCGCCGCCAGCTGCGCCGGGCCTGCGACCGGCTGGGCGTCGCCGTCCTGGAGCACACCACCGTCGAGGCGGTCGAGGCGGCCCGGGTGCGGTGCGCCGACGGCACCGTGCTGCCGTCCGACGCCACGGTGTGGACGGGCGGGTTCACGGTGGCCCCGCTGGCCGCCGCCAGTGGGCTCACGGTCACCGCGAACGGTCTGATCGTCGTCGACCGCGCCATGCGGTCGGTCTCGCACCCGAACGTCTACGCCGCGGGTGACAGCGCGCACGCCATCGGTGACAACGGCCGACCGCTGCCGATGTCCTGCGGCTCGGCCGGCTACACCGGACGGCAGGCGGTGGCGTCGATCGTCGCCACCCTGACCGGCCGCGAGACCCCGCACACCCCGCTGGTCTATCTGGGCAACCACATCAGCCTCGGACGGCGGGACGGCATCCTCCAGCTGGTGGACGGCGAGGCGCGGCCCCGCACGCGGTGCGTGGGCGGCCGGAAGGCCGCGCGGATCAAGGCGGGAATCCTCGACATGTCGCTGTGGACGGTCTCGCACCCCTCCTTCGGCCTCCCCCAGCGCAGGCGACGCCTGGCCGCCGCGGCGCACGCGCCCGCCGAGAAAGCCGCCGTGTAGCCACCTAGGGTGGTCCGTGTGAACAGCACCACCACCGATCGCTTCGACACCGGTCGCTTCGAGGCCAGCCGCAACCGGCTGGCCTCGCTGGCTTACCGGCTGCTGGGCTCCGCCGCCGACGCCGAGGACGCCGTACAGGACGCCTTCCTGCACTGGCAGGGCGCCGACCGGGAGCGGATCAGGGTGCCCGAGGCGTGGCTGACCAAGGTCGTCACCAACCTGTGCCTGGACCGGCTCCGCTCGGCGCGGGTCCGCCGGGAGCGCACCGTCGGCGCCTGGCTGCCCGAACCGCTCCTCGACGGCGACCCGATGCTCGGCCCGGCCGACACCTTCGAGCAGCGCGAGTCGGTCTCGCTGGCCGTGCTCACCCTCATGGAGCACCTGTCGCCCCTGGAACGTGCCGTCTACGTGCTGCGTGAGGCGTTCTCCCACAGCCACGCCGAGATCGCCGAGGTCCTCGACATCACCCAGTCCGCGAGCCAGCAGCACCTGCACCGCGCCCGGCGCCGGCTCGCCGCCGAGCGCGGGCGGGACGGCGGCGAGGTCGACCCGGTGTCCGCCCGCAGGATCGTCGAGGAGTTCTTCACCGCCGCCGCCTCGGGCCGCACCGAACGGCTGGTGGCCCTGCTCACCGACGACGCGACCGCGGTCTCCGACGGCGCCGGCCGCACCGCGACGCTCCAGCGGTACGACACCCCGGGGCGCGTCGCCGCCGTGGCGCGGGCCGGGTTCCGGTCCACCCCGGCGAAACGGCGGCTGGCCGGGGGCGCGTCCACCGTGCACTACGCGCTCGTCAACGGCGCCCCGGCGCTCCTCTTCGTCCGGGGGGAGCGGGTCATCGGCGCCGTGGCGTTCGACCTCGCCGACGACGGGATCACGACGCTGCGCGGTATCGCGGCCCCCGACCGCCTCACCCGGCTCGCCGCGGCCTGGCGGCGGCGGCCGCCGCCGGAGCCGCTGCTCGCCGAGTGGTGAGGCGGCGACGGCGCCGCCGTCAGTAGCCGACGGCCTCGCGGAGCAGCAGGACCGTGCCCCGGCCCGGCACCGGTTCCGCGTTCAGGACGAGCAGCCGGTTGACGGCGCTGGGCTTCCCGTACACCGCCTGGGCGCGGGCGTCCTCCAGGGGCAGGACGTACTCCTCCAGCCTGCGCAGCGCCGAGGCGAGGTCGGGCACCACCTTCTGCGCGCCGACGACCCAGACGGCCCGGGCGGCGCCGCCCGCGTTGGCGGGGAGCTGGCCGCCGCTGGCCGAGGCCAGCACGAGCGAACCGGTCTCGGTGACCGCGGCGACGCTGTTGACGACGGCGTCGGGGCTGGCGGTCAGCCGCCGTATCTCGTCGGCCTGGGTGGCGCGGTCCATGGCCAGGACCCGGGGCCGGACGGCGTCGTACCGGCCGCTCCGGCTGATGTCCTCCTCGATGCCGGACAGCCGCAGGGTCTCGCTGGCCCCGGTGAAGACGCTGGCGCCCTCGGGCAGCAGCTCCCGGACGCGGGCGCGGGCGGCGGCGGCGTCGTCGAGGATCTCGACGGCGAACCCGCCCGCGCGCAGCGCGTCGGCCGCCCGCCGCAGCCGTTCGTCCGGTGCCGGGGCGTCGAAACCCGGTGCGGCCTCGTGGGCCCGGGGCGCGCCGCCGGTCAGCGGGGAGGTGTCGAGGTACCTGACCTCGTACTCCCGCTCGGCGAACTTCCAGCCCTCCGCGGTGCGCTGGTAACGGTCGTGGTAGACGGCGAAGTTCATGCCCTCGCGGCCGTCCAGGGAGCGCGCGAGTTCCTGGATGTGGGCGCGGCCGGTCGCGGTGTCCCCGTCGAGCACGATGGTGCCGGGGTGGGTGTTCTGCACGAAGAAGTCCCACTGGCTCTGCAGCCGCTCGCCCCCGGCGAGGATCTCCTCCCGGCCGACCTGCTCCACGGGGATGTTGGGCATCCGCAGGACGCCGTCCGGGGTGAACAGGGCCGCCAGGCGGGGCCGGTCGCGCATCATCAACGCGTCGGTGAACTCGGCCCGCAGCGCCTCGATCTCGACGCGGTCGGCGATGGCCCGGAAGTCGTTCATCGGGTTCCTCTCGGTGGGGGTGACGTCCTCACCGGTACGACCGGACAGCCCGCGGGAACGTGAGGTGGCGCGCTGTCACATTCCCGCGCCCCGTGGGGTCGTAGTGGAAAGACCACGGCAGCGAGCGAGGGAGACAGCGGACCATGACCAGTGCGGCCACCACCGGCGTCGAGCGGAGCGGTCCGGACCTCGGCGTGCTCATGGGCGAGCGGCGCCGACTGCTGAACCTCGGCTACCGGCTCCTCGGCTCCCTCGCCGACGCCGAGGACGTCGTGCAGGAGACCTACGCCCGCTGGTACGCCCTGCCCGTCGAGCGGCGACGGGCCGTCGAGTCGCCCGGCGCCTGGCTGACGACGGTCGCCGGCCGTCTCTGCCTGAACCTGCTCGGCTCGGCGCGGGTCAGGCGGGAGACGTACGTGGGCGACTGGATCCCGGAACCGCTGCCCGCGCCCGCGCGGGACCTCTGCGGGCGCTCCGGCGCCGACGACCCGGCCGACCGGATCACCCTCGACGAGTCGGTGACGATGGCCTTCCTGGTCGTCCTGGACGCGATGACCCCGGCCGAGCGGGTCGCGTTCGTGCTGCACGACGTGTTCCGCTACCCGTTCGGCGAGGTCGCCGAGATCGTCGGCCGCACCCCGGCGGCCTGCCGCCAGCTGGCCTCGTCAGCCCGCCGACGGGTCCGCACCGCACGGCCGTCCGCGGGGCCGGGTGCCGGGCAGGCCGGTGTCGTCCGGCGGTTCCGTACGGCGTGGGAGGCGAAGGACATCGACGCCCTGGTCGGCCTGCTCGACCCGGACGCCACCGCGACCGCCGACGGCGGCGGGCTGGCCGTCACCCATCCGCGCCCGATCGTGGGCGGTGCGCGGATCGCGCGCGCCTACGTCGAGATCGCCCGGGTGTCGGGCGGCCGGACGACGTTCGCGGAGCGTGTGGTCAACGGCGCGCCCGGGCTGGTCGCCTGGCAGGACGGCGTGCTCGCGACCGTGTTCGCGTTCGAGGTCGCGGGCGACCGGATCAGGAACGTCTGGGCGGTGCGCAACCCGGAGAAGCTCCGTGGCTGGCGGGCCGGCTGAGGGGCTCGCTACCGGGTCGCCGTCGTGTCCCGGGCGCGCGGCGGTGACGGGTCGGTGGCCGGTGGGTCCTCGGGGGTCGTCGAGGGCCTGACCCCGGCCCGTGCGGTGGTGGGGCGCGCGCTCGGCTCGTCGGGCACGGGGCTGGCCGTCGGGGCCGGGGTGCCCGGGGCGGGCGGGGGCGGCGTGGGCTGGACGCTGGTGAGCGGGGGGGCGAGGGGTGTCGTCGGCCGGGCGGGTCCCTCGGCGCCGGGCTGGCGCAGCGGCAGCACGACGAGGGCGGCGACGCCGCAGGCCACGGCGGTGCCGAGGGCGGCGCGCAGCGCCTTGCGGCGGGCCGCGCGGCGGCGGACCGCCGTGAAGCGGCCCGGCGGCGGGCCCAGGAACTCGGACGGGGGCCGCAGGATGACCGCGAGCGGATCGTCGGGGGCGAAGTCCGGGTCCTCGTCAGAGTGAGTGATCAAGACTTCTCCTCAGGTGAGCGCGGAGCAGTTCGCGGGCCGTGTGCAGGTCGGCCTTGATGGTTCCCTCCTTGCGCCCGGTCAGGGCGGAGACCTCCCGGATCGGCATGTCGGCGTAGTAGTGCAGCAGGATCGGCACGCGCAGTCGCTCCGGCAGCGCCTGGACGAGCAACCGTACCGACGGATCGGCCTGTTCGGGCTGCGGGGTCAGGGCGGCCTCGGTGCCGGCCCGGCGCACGGCCCGGCGTTCGCGCTCCAGTCTGCGCCAGTGGTCGCGGACGAGGTTGGCCGCGGTGACGTAGAGGAAGCCCCGTGGTTCGGACACGGTGGTCCAGCGGGCCCACAGCCGGGTGAACGCCTCGGAGGCGATCTCGTGGGCCGTCTCGTCGTCGTCGACCAGTCGGCGGCACCACCCGGCGAGCCGCGGGTAGAGGGCGACGAACAGCTCGGACGCTGCCGTTTCGCGCGAGCGTTTCAACGTTCTCCAACGTTCTCCGTGGGCGTGGCGGGGGCGCGGCTCAGCTGCTCGGACCGGTGGCGTCCAGCGCCGCGAAGACGATGACGTTGTCCGGGTAGCCGTCGGCGGTGCGCCGGCCGCCGCAGGTGATGAGCCGCAACTCCGGTGCGCCGACGTCTCCGTACACGTCGTCGGACGGGAACCTCGCCTTCGCGACGGTACGCACGGAGGTGACGGTGAACGCCGCCCGCGTGCCGTTCCCCAGACGGGCCACGACGCCCGCGCCCCGGCGCAGCGCGGACAGGTGCCGGAAGACCCCGTCCCCGAAGCGGCCGACGGTGACGTGGCCGAGGATCACCGACGGTCCCGTCTGCCCGGGCGCCGGGGAGTGCTCGTACCAGCCCGCCCGGTCGTGCGCGGTCACGGGCGGCACCTCCACGGTGCCGTCCGGGGCGAGCCCCAGCCGGATGACGGGGGTGTCGACGCCGATGGCGGGGATGGACAGCCGGAGCGGTGCCGAACGCCGCGGCGGGGGCGCCGACTCGGCCGGGGTCCGGGTGCCGGGCGGGGTGCGCGCCCCCCGCCCGGCCGGAGGGCCACCGCAGCCTGCGAGCGGCGTGGTCAGGGCCGCGAGGGCGAAGGCCCGTCTGGAGAGCGGGGTCATGCGCCGGTCGTCCGCCGACGGCGTACGAGGACGACGGCGCCGCCGGCCAGGGCGACCGCCGCGGCGGCGCCCCCGCCGATCAGCGCGCCGTCGCCGCCCGGCTCCGACGCCGTGGGCGCCACGCCGGTGTCCGGCGCCCCGCTGGGCCGGACGGACACCTGCGGGCGGGTCGGCTCGGCGGAGGGCACCGGGCTGGCCGCGGTGTCGTCGGTGGCCGGGGCGTCGGTCGGGGCGGGCTTCGGGGTGGCGTCGCGGTCGGGGGCCACGGTGGGGCTCGTGGCCGCGGTGGGGCTGCCGCCGTCGGCGTGGGCGGGCAGCGCGGCCCCGAGGACGGCGGTACAGCCAACGGCCAGGGCGGTGAAGGCGGTTCGGCGCATCGGTTCGCTCTCTTTCGTCGGACCGGCGGCCCGGTGGGCGCGGCGGTCGAAGTGACGGATCGTGCGGAGAGACGAGGCACCGGGGGAACGCGTTGCAAAGAGAAGGTAAAGCCGCGTGGGGAGGGGAGGGCAGGTGTCCCGCGCACCCCGGTGAACCGGATGCCGTGTGGCCCCCGTAGTGCGGTGGGCACCCGGGGGGCCGGTACGTGAGGAGGACAGGGTGCACTTGAAGACCGGACGCGCCGTCGAGGGCTGGGCGGGCCGTCTGTCCTGGTACGGGCTGCTCGCCGTCGCCGCCGCGGCGGTCGCGGCGGGTTCCGTCGGGTGGTCGGCGGACGGCGCCTACCGCGTCGCTGCCGGGCGGGTCTGCCGGTCGGCGCTGCCGCCCGGACTGGAACTGTCCTGCGGCGCCGACGGGTTCGGCGACCTGCGCCGGGTGTGCTCCGGGGGCGGTGCGTGCACCCGCACCACGGCGGTCACGGTACGCAACGACGGCACGTCCGCCGTGTACGTGAGCGTGGTCAGCGGCCCCCGGCAGGGCGTCCGCGAGCAGGGCGCGGACCACCTCGTCCGCTCCGGCGACACGGTCGTCCTCCGCCCCGGCCGGGCGGAGTACCTGTTCGACATCACCCTGCGCGCGGCCCGCTCCGGACCGGCGGTCCTGGCCGTGGTCCGCGTCCGGTGACCGGCCCCGCCCCGTGTCTCAGGTGATCGTCTCGCCGTCGTGGAGTCCGCCCACGCAGCGCTGGGTGAACGAGTCGGTGCCGCCCTCGACCGCCGAGACGATGATCACGCCGCCGCCCTGGACGCAGTCGTTCGCGGAGACGGCGGCGGCCCGGGCGGGACCGGCGGACAGCGCCAGCACGGTCAGCGCCGCGGCCAGGGCCGGGTGCACCACGTTCAGGGGGACCTCTCCGTGTCCTGGGCACCAGTGCGTTTCCAGCGTCACCCGAGTCACGGAGGGCCGCTAGTCGACCGCCCGCCGCCCGGCTAGCGTGACGGGATGGACCAGAGCCGACAGCCCGCCCACGCCTCCTCGTTCGGCGCCGCCGCGGTCGCCTACGCCGAGCACCGCCCGGACTACGCGCGCGCCGCGGTGCGCTGGGCGCTGGAGTCCGCGCCCGGACCCCGGGTGCTCGACCTCGGCGCGGGCACCGGCAAGCTGACCGGCACGCTGCTCGCCCTCGGCGCCGACGTCACCGCGGTCGAGCCCGACCCGGCGATGCGGGCCGAACTGCGCCGCGCCCTGCCGGACGTCCCCGCCCTGGCGGGCGGCGCGGAGGCGATCCCGCTGCCGGACGCCAGCGTCGACGCCGTGCTCGCGGGCAACGCCCTGCACTGGTTCGACATGGCCGCCGCGGGACCGGAGATCGCCCGCGTCCTCGCGCCGGGCGGCGTCCTGGCCGGGCTGTGGAACCTCCTGGACGACGGGACGGAGTGGGTCGCCGAGCTCGCCCGGGTCGCCACCGGGGCGGCCGTCGGCCCCCGGGACACCCCGGCGAGCTGGCGTGCGGAGACGGCCGGTGCGCATCTGCCCGGGACCGGCGGGACCGCCTGGTTCGAGGCGCCGGAGCAGGCCGAGTTCCCGCACGTCCAGCGCCGTACCGCCGACTCCCTCGTGGCGACCCTCGCGACCCGCGCGGGCGTGCTGGTCATGCCGGAGCGGGACCGTCAGGCCCTGCTGGACCGGATCCGCGCGTTCCTCGCCAGCAGACCGGAGACGGCGCACGGCGAGTTCACGCTCCCGATGCTGACCGGAGTGCTGCGCGTCCGGCGCAGCTGAGCCGTCACGTCGGCTCCCGGGTCCGGGGCACGACGAGGCAGAACTCGTTGCCCTCGGGATCGGCGAGGACGACGTGGTCGGCGTGCCGGGCCTGAACGGCCGCGCCGAGAGCGGTCAGACGGCGGATCTCCGCCTCCGGGTCCGCCGCGCGCAGGTCCAGGTGCACGCGGTTCTTCGCGGCCCTGGCCTCCGGCACGCGCTGGAACCACAGCCGGGGTCCGCCGTCCGCGCACTCGACGAGCACCGTGGGGTCGTCTTCCGTACGGGTGATCCCGAGGGAGCGCAGCCGGGCCAGCTCCGCGTCGTCGTAGGGGGCGACGCCGTAGCCGTCCAGGGCGGCGGCCCAGAAGCGGGCCAGGGACGCGGGGTGGGCGCAGTCGAAGACGATGTCGTGGAGGTGTGCCATCGGCCCATGGTGGCCGCGCGGAAGGGACGCCGTCAGCGGGTGCGGCGCGGGTGATCGTTTCGGTGGGCGTCTCCCTACACTGGCGGGCATGGCATGTCGCATCAGTGAACTCGTCATCGACGCCGCCGATCCCGAGCGGCTCGCCCTCTTCTGGAGTGAGGTCCTCGGCTACGTCGAAGTGGGCCGTGAGGACGACGGGAGCATCGAGATCGGGCCGCCCGGCGTCGGTTTCGGGGGCCCTCAGCCCACGCTCATCCTCAGCCCCAGCACCGACCCGCGGCCCGCCAAGCTCCGGCTGCACATCGACGTCAACCCCACCGACCGCGACCAGGACGCCGAGTTGGAGCGGCTGCTCGCCCTCGGCGCCCGGCCCGCCGACGTCGGCCAGGACGGCACCGAGAACTGGCATGTGCTCACCGACCCCGAGGGCAACGAGTTCTGCCTCCTGCACGCCCGGATCGCGCCCGTGTGACGGCGCCCCGCGCACCGGGGAGGCATCCCCAGGCCGACCGCACGATCGTCGGGGACGTCTTCGACCTCACCTGCGCATGGGGCACGGCGGGGCGTGCGGAGAATAATGGACGCATGACGCGCCGACTCACCGACATCAGTGCCCCCGCCCGGCTGGCCCACGACGGCGAGGGCCTGGGGCAGGACGAACTGGCGCTCGCCGCGCGCAACCACGGCCTGCCCCTGGAGGCGCTGCGCTACGACGTCACCCCGCCCGGCCTGCACTACGTCCTCACGCACTACGACATCCCGCACGTGCGGGACGCCGACGCCGACGACTGGCACCTGACGGTGGACGGCCGGGTACGGCGTGCCCTCAGCCTCTCCCCCGAGCGGCTGCGCGCCTTCCCCGCCGTCACCACGCGCGTGACGATGGAGTGCGCGGGCAACGGCAGGGCCCTGCTCACCCCGCGCCCGGTCAGCCAGCCCTGGCTGGTCGAGGCGGTCGGCACGGCGGAGTGGACGGGGGTGCCGCTGCGGCTGCTCCTGGAAGAGGCCGGGGTCGCCCCCGACGCCGTCGACGTCGTGTTCACCGGCGCGGACCACGGCGTGGAGCGCGGGGTCGAGCAGGACTACCAGCGCGCCCTGCCGCTGGACGCCGCCACCGGGGACGACCCGGAGGTGCTGGTCGCCTACGCCATGAACGGCGCGCCCCTGCCGCCCCAGCACGGCCGTCCGCTGCGGCTGGTGACGCCGGGCTGGTACGGGATGGCGCACGTGAAGTGGCTGCGCGCGATCACCGTCGTGGACGAGCCGTTCACCGGGTTCCAGCAGTCCGTCGCCTACCGGCTGCGGCAGACGCCGCGGGACCCGGGCGAGCCGGTCACGCGGATCGCTCCCCGGGCGCTGGTCGTGCCGCCCGGCTTCCCCGACTTCATGTCCCGGACCCGGGTGGTCGCCCCCGGACCCGTGCCGCTGGAGGGGCGGGCCTGGTCCGGCCGGGCGCCCCTGGCGGCGGTGGAGGTCAGCACCGACGGCGGCACGACCTGGCACCCGGCGGAGCTCGAACCCGACCACGGCCACCGGTGGGCCTGGCGGCGCTGGACGTACGCCTGGACCGCCGTCCCCGGCGAGCACGTGCTGAGCGCGCGGGCCCGCGACGAGGCCGGGAACGAGCAGCCGCTGGAGCAGCCCTGGAACCGCGGCGGGTTCGCCAACAACCTCGTCCAGCGGGTACCGGTGCTCTGCCCGGCCCCGTGAGCCGCTGACCGCCGTATGGCACGATCGGGCAGATGACCAGCGACACCGCCACGACCCGGCACCACCTGCGGGACCTCGCGCTGCTGCGGCGGGTCCGGGACCGGATCGACCGGGAGTACGCGCAGCCGCTGGACGTCACGGCGCTGGCGCGGGGCGTGAACATGTCGGCCGGGCACCTGAGCCGCCAGTTCCGGCTCGCGTACGGCGAGTCGCCCTACGCCTACCTCATGACGCGGCGGGTCGAGCGCGCGATGGCGCTGCTGCGCCGCGGGGACCTCAGCGTCACCGAGGTCTGCTTCGCGGTGGGGTGCGCGTCGCTCGGCACCTTCAGCACCCGGTTCACGGAGCTGGTCGGGATGCCGCCGAGCACCTACCGGCGGCTCGCGGCGAGCGCGACGGCTGGGCTGCCGTCGTGCGTGGCGAAGCAGGTCACGAGGCCGGTCAGGAATCGAGAAGCACCGGTCGGCCGCGCGCACTAGCGTGGCCGCCATGACCGTCACGATTCACTCGGCCTTCCTCCCGCACGACGACCCCGACGCCGCGCTGGCGTTCTACCGCGACGCCCTCGGCTTCGAGGTGCGCAACGACGTCGGCTACGGCGGGATGCGCTGGATCACCGTCGGCCCGCCCGACCAGCCCGGCACCTCCCTCGTGCTGACGCCCCCGGCCGCCGACCCCGGGGTCACCGAGGACGAGCGCCGCACCGTCGCCGAGATGATGGCCAAGGGCACCTTCGCGGGCATCGTGCTGGCCACCGCCGACCTCGACGGCACCTTCGAGCGGGTGGAGGCCAGCGGCGCGGAGGTCATGCAGGAGCCCGCCGAGCAGCCGTACGGGGTGCGCGACTGCGCCTTCCGCGATCCCGCGGGCAACATGGTCCGGATCCAGGAAGTGCGCTGAGCGGCGCCGCTGACGACGACCACGAGAACGGACGGGCCCGCACACAGATGGAGACGAAGAAGAGCATGAGCACGGACACGCCGCACGCCGCCGACAGCCACGAGATGATCCGCGTGCACGGCGCGCGCGTGAACAACCTCAAGGACGTCAGCGTCGAGATACCCAAACGCAGACTCACGGTGTTCACCGGGGTCTCCGGTTCGGGCAAGAGCTCGCTGGTGTTCGACACGATCGCCGCGGAGTCGCAGCGGCTGATCAACGAGACGTACAGCGCCTTCCTGCAGGGGTTCATGCCGACGCTGGCCCGGCCCGAGGTCGACGTGCTCGACGGGCTGACCACCGCGATCGCCGTGGACCAGCAGCGGATGGGGTCCGACCCGCGCTCCACCGTCGGCACCGCCACCGACGCCAACGCGATGCTGCGCATCCTGTTCAGCAGGCTCGGCACCCCGCACATCGGCCCGCCCGGCGCGTTCTCGTTCAACGTCGCCTCCGTCTCCGCGAGCGGCGGGTTCACCGTCGACCGGGGCGCCGAGAAGACCAGGACGGAGAAGGTGACGTTCAGCCGCACCGGCGGCATGTGCGTGCACTGCGAGGGCCGGGGCACGGTCTCCGACATCGACCTCGCCCAGCTCTTCGACGACTCCAAGTCGCTCGCCGAGGACCCGTTCACCATCCCCACCTACACCGGGGACGGCTGGGTCGTGCGGGTCATCAAGGAGTCCGGCTTCTTCGACGTGGCCAAGCCGATCCGCGCGTACACCAAGAAGGAGCGCTTCGACTTCCTGTACCGCGAGCCGACCAAGGTGAAGATCAACGGCATCAACCTCACCTACGAGGGGCTGATCCCGAAGATCCAGAAGACGTTCCTGGCCAAGGACCGGGAGTCGATGCAGCCGCACATCCGGGCGTTCGTGGACCGGGCGGTCACCTTCGCCCGGTGCCCCGAGTGCGGCGGCACCCGGCTCACCGAGCTGGCGCGGTCCTCACGGATCGGGGACGTGAACATCGCCGACGCGTGCGCGATGGAGATCCGCGACCTCGCCGAGTGGGTCCGGGGCATCACGGAGCCGTCGGTGGCGCCGCTGCTGGCCGCGCTCCAGCACGCGCTGGACTCGTTCGTGGAGATCGGCCTCGGCTACCTCTCGCTGGAGCGGCCCTCGGGCACGCTGTCCGGCGGTGAGGCGCAGCGCGTGAAGATGATCCGCCACCTGGGGTCCTCGCTCACCGATGTCACGTACGTCTTCGACGAGCCGACGATCGGTCTGCACCCGCACGACATCCAGCGGATGAACGACCTGCTGCTGCGGCTGCGGGACAAGGGCAACACGGTCCTCGTCGTGGAGCACAAGCCGGAGATGATCGCGATCGCCGACCATGTCGTGGACCTCGGTCCGGGCGCGGGCACGGCGGGCGGCACGGTCTGCTTCGAGGGCACGGTGGCGGGGCTGCGGGCCAGCGACACCGTCACCGGCCGCCACCTCGACGACCGGGCGACGCTGAAGAAGTCGGTACGGCGGCCCAGCGGGGCGCTGAAGATCCGCGGCGCGTCGGCGAACAACCTGCGGGACGTCGACGTGGACGTGCCGCTCGGGGTGCTCACCGTGGTCACCGGGGTCGCCGGGTCCGGCAAGAGTTCGCTGATCCACGGGTCGATCCCGGCGAGCGAGGGCGTCGTCTCGGTGGACCAGACACCGATCCGCGGCTCGCGGCGCAGCAACCCGGCGACGTACACGGGGCTCCTCGACCCGATCCGCAAGGCGTTCGCCAAGGCCAACGGCGTCAAGCCCGCCCTGTTCAGCGCCAACTCCGAGGGCGCCTGCCCGACCTGCAACGGCGCCGGGGTGATCTACACCGACCTCGGGATGATGGCCGGGACCTCCACCACCTGCGAGGAGTGCGACGGCAAGCGGTTCGAGGCGTCGGTCCTCGAACACCGCTTCGGCGGGCGGGACATCAGCGAGGTGCTGGCGATGCCGGTGACCGAGGCGGAGGAGTTCTTCGGCACCGGCGAGGCGCGCACCCCCGCCGCCCACCGGATCCTCCAGCGCCTGGCGGACGTCGGGCTCGGCTACCTCACCCTCGGCCAGCCGCTGACCACCCTCTCCGGCGGCGAGCGCCAGCGCCTGAAGCTCGCCACGCACATGGCCGACAAGGGCGGCGTGTACGTCCTCGACGAGCCGACCGCGGGCCTCCACCTCGCCGACGTCGAGCAGTTGCTCGGCCTCCTCGACCGGCTCGTGGACTCCGGCAAGTCGGTGATCGTCGTCGAGCACCACCAGGCCGTCATGGCCCACGCCGACTGGATCATCGACCTCGGCCCCGGCGCGGGCCACGACGGCGGCCGGATCGTCTTCGAGGGCACCCCGGCCGACCTCGTCGCCGCCCGGTCGACCCTCACGGGGGAGCATCTGGCGGCGTACGTCGGGGGGTGAGAGGGGGGACGTCGGTGCAGTGACGGGGACCCGGTCCACCGCGCCGGCGTCTGCCGACAGCCGTGTCGGCCCGTCAGCCCGCTGACGGGCCCTCGGCCGCGTCCCCGTCCTCGCGTTCGCGTTCGTGTTCGTGTTCGCGTTCGCGTTCGCGCTCACCTTCGCTTTCGCGTTCGGCCAGCAGCCGGGCCAGTTGCTGGCCCTCCGTGAACGCCCGGTCCTCGGGATCGTCGTCGTCGAGCCGGTCCTCGGCGTCGAGGGTGTCCAGGTGTTCCGCGTGGAGACCGGCCGGGTTCTGCCACACCGGGTCGGAGCACCGCCAGACGTCCACCGCGCCCGCCAGGTCGCCGCGCTCCGCCAGCAGTTCGGCCAGGCGCCGGGTCGTGGGCGACTCGTCGCCGTAGGCCCGCGCCCAGACCCGCAAGGCCTCCTCGTCGTCGCCCCGCCGGGCGAGCAGCTCCCCCAGCCTGCCCGCCGCGTCGCGGTCACCGGCGTCGGCGCGGGTCCGCAGTTCCGCGAGCTGGTTCGCGTCCTCCACTGGCGGTCACCCCTCAGGCCGAGCGCGGCTCCCCGGCGATTCTCGCGGACCGCGGGGCCGCTGTCAGCCCCGCAGGCGTTCCGCCAGCCGCTCCCGGTCCGCGAGGAACCAGAGCTGGCGCCCGCCGTTGCTCTCCCGGACGAAGTCCGCCAGCGCCGAACTCGCGCCCACCTGCCGGGAGATGTCGCCGAGGACCACCAGCCCCACGCCGTACTGGGCGAACTTCTGGACGATGTCCCCCGCGACGCGCGTCCGCAGGTGGAAGAAGTCGTCACCGAACCGCCGGGCGGGGACGACGACCCACCGGGCCCCGAGATAGCCCGCGTCGCCGATCAGGTCCACGGCGTCGCGCTCGCTCACGATGGCCGGGCCGTCGGCCGCGCACATCAGCACCGGGACGTCGTGGATCTTCTCCAGGGAGGTCATCGCGCCAGGTTACTGGCGCCCCCGGACACCCTTCTATCGACAATTCACGTTGTTCCTAGAACCTACAATGGCCGGGTGGAGGACATCGACGCGATCGCGGCACTGCAGGATCCGGTACGGCGCCGCCTGTACGAGTACGTGGCGGCGCAGGGCCGCGAGGTCGGCCGGAACGAGGCCGCCGAGGCGGCCGGGGTGGCGCGCACCCTCGCCGCGCACCACCTGGACCGGCTGACCGAGGCCGGACTGCTGGAGAGCGGCAGCCGCCGGCTGACCGGCCGCTCGGGACCGGGGGCGGGCCGCCCCGCCAAGGTGTACACGCGGGCGCGGACCGAGCGCTCGGTGTCGCTGCCCGCCCGCGACTACCGCACCGCCGCCGAACTGCTCGCCGAGGCCGCCGAGGAGGCCGGTCTCGACGCCGGGCTCCGCAGGGCCGCGCACCGCCGGGGCTCGGCCCTGCGGAGTGCCACGACACCCTGCGGCGACCTCGACGAGGCCGTGGCGGTGCTCGCCGCCCGCGGCTACGAACCCTGCCTGGAAGACGCCGAGGGGGCGTCCGCGCGGGTCGTGCGGATGCGCAACTGCCCCTTCCACACCGTCGCCGAGCGCTTCCCGCCCCTCGTCTGCGGGATGAACCTCGCCCTGCTGGAGGGGCTGCTCGGCACGGACGGTCCGCTGCGCGCCCGGATGGACGCCCGGCCCGGAGAGTGCTGCGTGGTGGTCGAGGACGCCGGTGCGGGACCGGACTCTAAAAACAATGTCGATTGACATAGAAAAGACGGGGTGCTGGGATGTGGCCATGACCTCAGCCACGTCCTCCCCCGCGCACGCCCGCCACCTCGCCCAACTCAACGTCGCCACCCTGCGCTTCCCCCTCGACGACCCGCGCATGGCGCCCTTCGTCGAGCTGCTCGACCCGGTCAACTCCGAGGCCGACGCGGCGCCCGGGTTCGTCTGGCGGCTCGTCGAGGACGGGGCGGCCGACGCCACCGGGCTGCGTCCGGCGGGTGAGCATGTCATCGTCAACATGTCGGTGTGGGAGAGCCAGGAGGCCTTGTGGGACTTCACCTACCGCAGCGGGCACCTGGAGGTGGTGCGGCGGCGGCGCGAGTGGTTCGAGCGGCACGTCGAGGCGCACGCGGTGCTCTGGTGGGTCCCCGCCGGTCACCTCCCGACCGTCGCGGAGGCCCTGGAGCGGCTCGCGGACCTGCGGACGCACGGGCCGTCCCCGCGCGCGTTCACCTTCTCCTCCCCCTACACCGCGGAGGAGTCGGCGGGGGTGCGGGGAGACCTCGTCTCGTAGGCCGGTGGTCTCCCGGGCAGTCCCCGACCGGTCCCGCCCCGACCGACCCAGGACGGTGCCCACGATGACCTCACTCCAGCGGAAGGTCCAGGCCGTCCTCGACGAACTCGTGGACAGCGGAGCCGAGACCGGCCTGCAGGTCGCCGTCCACCACCACGGGGCGCTCGTCGTGGACGCCGTCGCGGACGGCCGCACCGGAGGCGGGCTGGCCCCGGGGACACCGGTCTTCAGCTTCTCCACCGGCAAGGCCATGACGTCCCTGATCGCCCACCTGCTCGTCGGGACCTGCGTGGTGGGGTACGACACCACGGTGGTCGACGTGTGGCCGGAGTTCGGCACCCGTGGCAAGGAGGGCGCGACCCTGCGGCACGTGCTGACGCACGCGGTCGGCCTCCCGGCGATGCCGCACGGCATCGTCCCCGCCGACCTGGCCGACTGGTCGCGGGTCTGCGACGCGCTCGCCGACGCCGAACCGCGGTGGCGGCCCGGGACGGCGACCGGGTACCACTCGTTCACCTACGGCTTCCTCGTCGGCGAGATCGCCCGCCGGGTCACGGGCAAGCCGATGCGGCGGCTCCTGCGGGAGTGGGTCGCCGTACCCCTGGGCCTCGACGGGGAGCTGTACTTCGGGGTGCCCGAGGGCGACCTGCCCCGGCTGGCGCGGCTGGAGGACGCCGCGGTGCCCCAGGCCGCCCCGCCTGACACCGACGCCGTCCTCGCACCCTGGGAGGCGGGGCCGAGCGCGGCCCTGGGCAACAGCCCCGCGATCCTGTCGGCGGACATCCCGTCGGTCGGCACCTTCACCGCGCGGGGCATGGCCGCGATGAACGCCGCGGTCCTCGACGGTCGGCTCGTCGACGCGGGCCAGCTACGGGAGTTGACGGCGGTCGCCTTCGAGGGGACCGACCAGGTCTTCGGCAACTCCGCGCGGCTGGCCCTGGGCGCCCCGCTCGGCCGCCTCGGCACCCGGCCGGAGGAGACGCCCACCACGTTCGGCTGGGTCGGGGGCGGCGGCAGCTACGTCTACGCCGACACCGCCACCGGTACGTCCTTCGCCCTGACCAAGACCCGCCTCACCCCGCACTTCGGCACCGCGCAACGGCTCGCGGACCTGGTCGCCGACCACCTGGGAGACGGGTCCTAGTCAGCCGACGGGCGGCAGGGCGGTGCGTACGGCACCGTGCACCGCGCGGGCCAGCCGAGCGCCCCACAGGGAGCGGGGGCCCGCGAACTGCTGGGTCTCCGTGCCGGGGGTGCCGGGGACGGGGGCCGCGACACACACGGCGTCGGTGGGGGTGCCCGAGCAGTCCAGGCCCGCGTCGAGGAGCGCCTGCACCTTGGCCTCGGTGGCGGTGGCCACCGCGTTGACCAGGGCGGCGTCCGTGAGCGGCACCGGGAGGGCGACGACGATGTTGATCGTGCCGGGCGCGACGGGGGCGGCCGTACCCGCCGCGTCGGAGGCGGCCCAGCCGCGGACGTTCACCCCGGCGGTGACGACGGCCTCGACCCCGCCGTCCCGCGCCCGGCCATACGCCGACACGTCGGCCGCCGTCATCAGGCCGACGCCCGCCGAGCGCAGGCCGAGGCCGGTCGCCAGCTCCGCGAGGTGCCGGTCGGGGTCGGTACGCCGGTAGCCGTGCGCGACCTGGGCGTTCAGCACCCAGGCGCGCTCACCGATGCCGCCGCCCAGCACGGCGTTGCTGATCATGCGGTGGCCGGGCCCCGGCGACCAGACCAGGGCGTGCAGTTCCTCGCCGTCCTCCCGGCGGGACAGGCACCGCACGGACAGCGGGCCGCCGGGCGCCGAGCGGGGCGGGGGGACAAGCGCGGTCAACGGGCGGGGCTCCTTCGCGGGCGGGGACCCGGTGATCGTACGCGGGCCCGGCGGTGGGCCGGGAATGCGGCGGGGGCGGTCCGCGTTGGGGAGGACATGGCTGGCATGAACGGGTCAGAGAACCGTCGAGCCCGTGGTGCCGGTGGAAGGAGGAACCCATGGCCCGCAGTACCGTGCGCCCCGTCGTCACCCTGAGGTCGACGGCCGGGACCGGGGTCACCTACGTGACCCGGAAGAACCGGCTGAACGACCCCGACCGGCTGGTCCTGCGCAAGTACGACCCCGTGGCCGGGACGCACGTCCCGTTCCGCGAGACCCGCTGACCCACCGGTCGGCTCCACGAGGGGCCCGGCGCCGCACACCGCGGTGCCGGGCCCCTCGTGTCACGAGCAGCCCCAGGCCCCCATGCCCTGGATCCGGGCCAGCCGTTTGGCGATGGCGATCTGCTGTCTGCGGGTGGCCAGGTCCGCGCGGGGCGCGAACCGGAGACCCCCGGCCGCGATCCAGCTGGACGTCTTGAACTGGAGGCCGCCGTAGTAGCCGTTGCCGGTGTTGGCCTTCCAGTTGCCGCCGGACTCGCAGGCGGCGATGGCGTCCCAGTCGGGACGGAGGACGGTGGACGACTGCGCGGTGGCGCCCGTGGTGGTGGTGAGCGTCACGGCGACGGCCAGCGCCGCCAGCACGGTCCGCGGACCACGGCGGGCCCGGACACCGGGACGCGCTACACGTTCATCTTTCGACACGATCATCACACCGGGAATGTGGCACAAGCCGCCCACCCCACCCCCGCAACGACGGGGCGCGACACACCCGGACCACCCCGACGGCGCAACGGCCCGGCACCTCCCGGGCGAGGGTTCCACCGCTCCCCGCCGTAAGAACTTGCGTCAGCAACATTGACGTCCAGCGGAACCCCCCGCACATTACCTACCAGTAGTACCTCCCGGTAACCCCTGCTCCGAGCCGCCGTCACGCCCGTCCAGGAGAAAGCGTCCGCCGATGAACGTCTTCCGCCGTGTCATGCTCGCGTCAATTACTGCGCTGAGCGCCGCGACCCTCGGCCTCACCGCCCCCGCCGCGCACGCCGCGCACGCCGCCGAGCCGCTCGACTACGTCGCCCTCGGCGACAGTTACAGCGCGGGCAGCGGAGTGCTGCCCGTGGACCTCAGCTCGCCGCTGTGTCTGCGGTCCCTGGCGAACTACCCCCACGTCATCGCCTCCCGGACCGGCGCCCAGCTGACCGACGTCACCTGCGGCGCCGCGCAGACCAAGCACTTCACCGAGGCCCAGTACCCGGGTGTGCCCCCGCAGGTCGCGGCGCTCGACGCGGACACGGAGCTGGTGACGCTGACGATCGGCGGCAACGACAACGGCACCTTCATCAACGCCCTGACCGCCTGCGGCACCGCGGGACTGCTCAGCGGCGGCCAGGGCAGCCCGTGCAAGGACAAGCACGGCAGCACCTTCGAGGACCAGATCGAGCAGAACACCTACCCCGCGCTCAAGGCCGCCCTGCGGAGCCTCAGGGCCAAGGCGCCGGGCGCCCGGGTGGCGGCGCTGGGCTACCCGTGGATCATGCCCGCGACGCCCGACCCGTCCTGCTTCGCCAAGCTGCCGGTCGCCTCCGGTGACGTGGCCTACCTGCGCGGCATCCAGGCCCACCTGAACGCCGTCGTCGAGCGGGCCGCCCGGGAGACGGGGGCCGTCTTCGTGGACTTCGCGCAGGTGTCCGAGGGCCATGACGCCTGCAAGCCCCTCGGCACCCGATGGATCGAGCCGCTGCTCTTCGGCACCAACCTCGTGCCCGTCCACCCCAACGCCCTCGGTGAGTCACGGATGGCGCAGCACACCCTCGGCACCCTCGGGCTCGGCTGACCGCTCACGCCGCCCGCACCACCACCGTCGGCTGCCGGGCCGCGGCCGACCCGGTCGCGGCCCGGACCCGGTAGGTCGTCTTGGCGGGGTCGACCAGCGGCTCGCCGAGCACGATCCGGCGCGCGGCGTACAGCTCGTCGCAGACGTCGGTGGGCAGGGCGGCGTAGCAGGCGCCCTGCCCACCGGGGCCCGACGGCCGCCAGTAGCCGTATCTGCGGCGGCCACCCTCGTGGACGGTGACGAAGACCGGCGTCCCGGAGTCGGAGACGATGCGCAGGACGTCGGTGGCGGTGCGGCTGACCGGGGCTGAGGAGCGGGGGTTCACCAGCGGCCTTTCCACGAGATTCCACGAGACTTCGAGACCGCCTACCCGGTCCGGCCGGAGTTGATCTCGCTTGCCCGCAGTCTCCACCATGCCACTGACAACGGGCCGCTCCCCGGGCCGCGGCGCTGACCTTCCGTCAGAAGGTCAGCCTCCAGCTGTCGATGTAGCCCGTGTCCTGCGCCGCGACGTCCTGCACCCGCAGCCGCCACGTGCCGTTCGCCGCCTCGCTCGACGCGTCCACGGTGTACGTGGCGACGACGTTGTCCGCCGAGTCGGAACCGCTGGAGTTCTTCAGCCGGTAGGCGGTGCCGTCCGGGGCCAGCAGGTCGACGACCAGGTCACCGCGCCAGGTGTGCTTGATGTCCACGCCGACCCGGAGCGCGGCGGGGGCGTTGCCGGTGCGGCCGGAGACCGTCAGGGACGAGGTCACCGCGGCGCCGTTGTCGGGGATGGCGACGTCGGTGGTGGTCTCGTAGACCTCGCCGGGCGGCACCGGGTCGACGGTTCCCAGGGTCCACACGGCGTGCGCGAGGGCGTCGCTGTTGCGGTCCAGGGCGGTGTCGTTGATGTTGGCGGTGGTGTCGCAGGAGGAGTGGTAGCAGCGGTCGAACGCCTGCCCCGCCGTGCCGCCCCACTTGCTGGCCTGCGCCGACGTCTTGGTGCGGCTGGCGCCGGTGAACAGGCCGCCGACGGGTATGCCGACGTTCTTGAAGGACGCGTGGTCGGAGCGGCCGTCGCCCTCGGTCTCTATCTCGGTGGGCACGCCGATGCCGGCGTACCAGTCCTTGAAGACCTTCTCGATCGCCGGGTCGTCGTCGTAGACGAAGTAGCCGGGGTTCGGGGAGCCGACCATGTCCAGGTTGATGTACCCGGAGATCCGCGCGCGCTCGGCGGTCGGGAGGTTGTTGACGTAGTACTTCGAGCCGACGAGCCCGAGTTCCTCGGCGCCCCACCAGGCGAAGCGGAGGTGCTTGGTGGGCTGGAGCTGGGCGCGGGAGACGGCGAGCGCGGTCTCCAGTACGGCGGCGGAGCCCGAGCCGTTGTCGTTGATGCCCGCGCCGGAGGTGACCGAGTCGAGGTGCGCGCCGGCCATCAGGACCTGGTCGGGGTCGCCGCCGGGCCAGTCGGCGACGAGGTTGTAGCCGGTGCTGCCGGAGGAGGTGAACTGCTGGACCGTGGTGGTGAACCCGGCCGCGTCCAGCTTGGCCTTCACGTAGTCGATGGAGGCCCGGTAACCGGTGCGGCCGTGGGCGCGGTTGCCGCCGTTGGCGTTGGCGATCGACTGGAACTGGGCGAGGTGCGCCTTGACGCCCGCGAGCGGGATGTCCGGCGCCGCGAGGACCGCGGGGGCGGCGGCGCGCCCGGGGGCGGCGGCGGACGCGGCCGGGACGGCCAGCAGGCCCGCGAGGGCGACCGCGGCGACGGCGGTCACGCGTCTGGAGACGGTCCGGGACGGTCTGGAGGTGGAGGAAGTCATGTGGGGGGTCCGCACTTTCTCGTCGGTGGGGATCTCGGACGGTGCCTGGTTCGGTGGTGCCAGAGCGGTGCGAGTGCCGTGCGCGCGCCAACGGCCCGATGGGTGGGGGCCGTTGCGCGCTGGTGCGGAAGTGCGCGCCTGATGTTCAGCCACATACCAACGGACGGTCAAGAGCTGTATCCGGTCACGACCGTCCGCTGAGCGGACACCTGCCGGTGTGACGCACGCGGTTGCCCCCGGCGGCCGGGCTCTGATGATCTGGGCGCATGGCTGATACGACGATGAACGTGCTGCTGGTGCGCAACTCCTCCGGCAGCGGCCCCGGCCGCCTCGCGCCCTGGCTGCGCGAGGCGGGGCTGGCCGTGACGGAGCTGCCCGGCGGGTCGGCGCCGGACAGCCCGGCCGGTTTCGCCGCCGTGGTGCTGCTGGGCGGCGGCTTCCTGCCCGACGCGGACGCGCACGCGCCGTGGCTGCCCGCGCAGCGCGCCCTCGCCCGGCGGTGCGCCGCGGACGGGGTGCCGTTGCTCGGCGTCTGCCTCGGCGCGCAGGTGCTGGCGCTGGCCACCGGCGGCGCGGTGACCGGCGCGCACGGTCGGCCCGAACGCGGCTCCCACACCGTCGTACGGCGTCCCGAGGCGGCGGGCGATCCGCTGCTGGCCGGGCTTCCTGAGGCGTTCCCGGTGATCCAGAACCACCGGGACCAGATCACCGCGCTGCCGCCCGGCGCCGTCCACCTGGCACAGAGCGCGGACTGCCCGGTGCAGGCGTTCCGGGTGGGGGCGCGGGCCTGGGGCGTGCAGTTCCACCCGGAGGTCGGGGCGGAGCGGCTCGCGGACTGGGACGAGGCCGCGCTGGCCGACGCGGGGCTGGACCTGGCGGCGCTGCGGACGGCGGCGCTGGCGGCGGAGCCGGACGCGCGCCGGGCGGCGCGGCGGCTGGTGGCCAACTTCGCCGCCGTGGTCCGGGAGGCCGTCCAGCCGGTCGCAGGTCAGCGGCGGTGAGAGGGCGGCGCGGTGTTAATTTGTGAGCCATGGCTCTGCGCAACGCGGTGATGGCCGCTCTTCTGGAGGGCGAGGCGTCCGGTTACGACCTCGCGAAGGGGTTCGGGGCCTCGGTCGCCAACTTCTGGATGGCCACCCCCCAGCAGATCTACCGGGAGCTGGAGCGCATGGCGGCCGACGGACTCGTCTCCGCGCGGCTCGTGCGGCAGGAACGGCGGCCCGACAAGCGGCTCTTCTCCCTCACCGACGCCGGGCTCGCCGCCGTGCGCGCCTACGTCGCGGAGGTCCCGACGAAGCCGACGGCGCTGCGGGACGAGCTGATGGTGAAGGTGCAGTGCGCCGACGTCGCGGACGTCGGCGCCGTACGGGAGGCGATCACCGAGCGGGTGGCGTGGGCCACGGCGAAGCTGGCCCGTTTCGAGCGTATGCGGGAGCGGCTGCTGGCCGGGCGCGGCGAGGACGAGTTCTTCGCCACCGCCGAGCGCGTCGGCCCCTACCTCACGCTCCAGGCCGGTATCGCGTTCGCGCGGGAGAACCTGCGGTGGGGCGAGATGGCCCTGGAACGGCTGGAACAGCGCGCCGGGGCGGCCGACCCGACGGGGTGAGGCGCTACATCGTGGTCGGCGGCAGGGTGGCCGTCGGCGGGTCCGGCGGGCCGTGCCGTCCCGGGGAACGGCCGGGCGCGGCCGTCCGGCCCACCGCCGCCGCGAGTTTGCGCAGGCGGCGCCAGTCGAGGCGGGGCGCCGGGTCGGGGACGCCGGGCCGGTCGCGGGGGACGCGGACGCGCAGGGCCCGGCGTTCGACGCGGCAGCGGACGGGGGCGGGCAGGGTCACGGGCTCGCCGTCGAGCCCGGCCTCCACCTCGGGCGCGTCGGCGTACACGATCACGTCGTGGGAGGTGGTGGTCGCGAACCCGCTCGGGTCGAGGAGGAGTTCGGCGGCGTCCACGGCGCTGTCGACGCGTACCGTGACGACGCCGAGCCGTCCGGTGTCCAGGCGGGCCCGGCGGCCGAAGCCGAACGGGTCGTCCATGCGGTAGGGGTTGTTGCTGACCAGGACGGCGTGCGGATCGCTGAACGTGGTGCGGCCGACCCGGGCCGTCAGCCGCGGGCCGTGCTCGCGGGACAGCAGGTCGGGCAGCAGCTCCAGCGCCGTACCGACCTTGTCGGCGCGGTAGCCGGGGCTCTGCACCACCGCCCCGTACACGCCGAACGAGGCGTTGTTGACGAAGGGGCGGTCACCGGCGAAGCACAGGTCGACGCGGACCTCGACGCCGTCGGTGAGGGCGTCCAGGCAGGCGGCGGGGTCGTCGCGGTCCAGGCCGAGGTCCATCGCGAAGTGGTTGCGGGTACCGGCGGAGATCACCAGGAACGGCAGCCCGTGCTCGGCGGCGACCGCGGCGACCAGTGCCTGGGTGCCGTCGCCGCCGCCGACGCCGAGCAGGTCGGCGCCGTCGGCCACGGCGGCGCGGGCCAGCTCGGTCACGTCCTGCGGCTTGTCGGGGTCGAGCAGGACGACGCGGGCGCCGAGCCGTTCGGCCTTCTCGCGCAGCGCGAACCGTTCCACCTTGCCGCCGCCGGAGAGCGGGTTGAGCAGCACGAAGGGGCGGCGCGGCGGCGGGACGCGGTACTCCCTGGCGCGGCTGCGGCGCAGGCCGGTGGTGCGCAGCGCGTACCGGCCGCTCCACACCGCCGCCGACCACAGCAGGGCGGAGAGGAGGACGGCCCACAGCAGGTTGGCGCGGTCGAAGAGGACGATCACGGTGACGGGCGTGCACAGGGCCACGGTCGCGGCGGCCAGGCGCACGGGGCCGCGGCGGGAGAGCGTCCACCACAGCGCGGCGAAGGTGACGGCGAGTCCGGCGACGCCCAGCAGGAGCAGCAGCAGGCCCGCGACGCCGCCCTCGACCAGCGGCAGCAGGACCGCCGCGGCGGCGGCCGTCAGCGACGTCCGGGCCGCCCAGGCCTGACGACGGTGCGCCCGCACCCTGACCACCGGTGTCACCTGTCTCCCCTCCACCCCCGCCGGGCCGTCCCGGCGGGACCGCTTTCCGGAGAACCTTCCCCGAATGCGCCGGGTCAGCCCACCGGGGCGCGCGGCTTAGGGGTCCTTTCACTGTGAGCGTGCGACCCGGACGGGGATCGGGAAAGGACCCCTTAGCCGTGCCCGGCGTGCACGGGGCTGTGCGACAGGTCCTCGGGGCGGGAGCGGCCGGTGCCCCTGCGGTGTCGGCGCCAGTCCCGTACCGCGAGGACGAACGCGGCCAGCACCGGCAGGACGCCGCAGAGGACGGCGACCGTGACCGCCGTCCGGTAGTGGTCCTCGTGCTCGGCGAGGACCAGGTAGAACAGTCCCGGCAGCGCGGCCGTGCCCACGGCGCCGCCGAGGCGCTGCCCGGTCTGGAGCGCGCCGCCCGCGGCCCCCGCCATCCGCACCGGCACCTCGCGCAGCGACATGGTGACGTTCGGGGAGATGACGCAGCCGCTGCCGACGCCGCCGAGGAAGAGGGCGGGCGCGGCCAGCCAGGTCGCGAGGTCGGCGGGCGCCCGGTGCAGGATCAGCGCGGTGCCGCCGAGCCCGGCGACGACGGCGGCGAGGCCGCACACCGTCAGCAGCCGCCCCAGCCGCTCCACCAGGCGTCCGGCCACGAACGCGGCCAGCGCCGAACCGGCCGCGAACGGCGTCACCGCGAGCCCGGAGCGCAGCGGCGAGTACCCGAGGCCGTTCTGGAAGAAGAGGGCGAAGACGAGCCACACCCCGCTGAACCCCACGAAGTACAGGGTGGCGATGGCGGCGCCGGTGGCGTAGCCGCGCGCCTCGGTGAGCAGCCGGGGGTCGAGCAGCGGCTGTCCCTCGCGGGCGGCGACCGCGCGCTCCCAGCGGGCGAAGACCGCGAGCAGCGCGAGGCCGACGAGGAACAGCCACCACACGGTGCGCACCCCACCGGACTCCGCGAGCACCAGCGGCAGCATGAGCGCGAGGACGCCGGTGCCGAGCAGGGCGACGCCGGGCAGGTCGAGCCGCTGGCCCCCGGCCGGGCGGGTGCGGGGCAGCAGGCGCAGGCCGAGGACGAGGGCGACCACGCCGACCGGGACGTTGACGTAGAAGATCCAGCGCCAGCCCTCGGGACCGCTGGCGAGGGCCAGGATGAGTCCGCCGGTGACGGGGCCGACGGCGCTGGAGATGCCGACGGTGGCGCCGAACAGGCCGAAGGCCCGGCCGCGCTCGCCGCCGCGGAACATCTGCTGGATGAGGGCGGAGTTCTGCGGGGCCAGGAAACCGGCGCAGACGCCCTGCGCGATCCGCGCGGCGATGAGCGCGCCGATGCCGGGGGCGGCGCCCGCCACCGCGCTGCACACCACGAACCCGCCGAGCGCCAACAGGAAGATACGGCGCCTGCCGAGCGCGTCGCCGAGGCGCCCGGCGGTGACGAGGACCAGCGCGAAGGCGAGGGCGTAGCCGGAGACGACCCACTGGATGGCGGGCGCGGAGGCGCCCAGGTCCTGCTGCATGGTGGGCAGGGCGACGGCGACGATGGTGACGTCGAGCAGGCTCATGAACCCGGCCACCAGGGTCACCCAGAGCGCCTTCCAGCGCCGGGGGTCCGTGCCGTCCTGCGGCTGTCCGGGCCCGCGGTCCGCGCCCCGCGGCGGTGTCCGTGATCGCACCGCGACTCCTCACTCTCGGCCGCCGAAGCGGTGTGGGCCGTACCGGGCACCAGTTCCACGGAGTACCACCGAACCCCACCCGTACGCCGGGCTCCCTGGTCCGTCCGCCGGACGCGTTTTGCCGGATCGGCAAAACGGTTCGGTCCGGTTCTCGGCCCGCCCGCATGATCGACGGGAGCAGACCGACGTACTCGGAGGACTCATGCAGGCGCACGTCAAGGATTTCACCCACCGGCTGGTTCCCTCACCAGCGGGCAGGATCCATCTGGTGGAGCAGGGCACCGGTCCGCTGGTGCTGCTGGTGCACGGTTTCCCGGAGGGCTGGTACTCCTGGCGCCACCAGCTGCCCGCGCTGGCCGCGGCCGGATACCGCGCGGTCGCCGTCGACGTCCGCGGCTACGGACGATCCTCCCGCCCCGCGGACCCGGCCGCCTACCGGATGCGCGACCTGGTGGACGACAACGCCCAGGTCGTCCGCGCGCTGGGCGAGGAGTCGGCGGTGGTCGTCGGCCACGACTGGGGCGCGAACATCGCCGCGAACTCGGCGCTGCTGCGCCCGGACGTGTTCCGCGCGGTGGGGCTGCTGAGCGTCCCGTACACCCCGCGCGGCGGGCCACGGCCGAGTGAGGTCTTCGGCCGGATGGGTGGCCCGGAGGAGTTCTACGTCTCCTACTTCCAGGAGCCGGGGCGGGCGGAGGCGGAGATCGAGCCCGACGTGCGCGGCTGGCTCGCCGGGTTCTACGCCGCCCTGTCCGGCGACACCAAGCCCGCGCCGGGCGCGCCCGACCCGCACTTCGTGAGCCCAGGCGGCACGCTGCGGGACCGGTTCCCGGACGGACCGGCGCCCGCCTGGCTCGGCGCGGACGACCTGGACGCGTACGCGGATGAGTTCGAGCGGACCGGTCTGACGGGGGCGCTGAACCGGTACCGGAACATGGACCGCGACTGGGAGGACCTGGCCGACCTGGACGGCGCCCCGATCACCCAGCCGTCGCTGTTCGCCGGGGGGCTGCTCGACGCGTCCACCACCTGGCTGAAGGACGCCATCGACGCCTTCCCCGCCACCCTGCCGGGTCTGGTCTCCTCGCATCTGCTGGAGGGCTGCGGCCACTGGATCCAGCAGGAGCGTCCCGACGACGTCAACCGACTCCTGACCGACTGGCTGGCCGCGCTGCCCTCCTGACGCCCTGACGGGCCGGGCCGGACAGTTCTGTAGTTGGTATGGACCTGTCAGGCCGGGCCCGCTAAGCTGCGCACCAGCACCGTGAGAGCGCTCTCAACTGGCTGTTGTTCCACCCCCACACCGGGAACGACGAAGGGCGATCCATCCATGAGACGCACCCCCACCGGCCGTACCCCCGTACGGCGCACCCTCAGGCACGTCGGCCTGGCCACGCTGCTGGTCGTGGGCGGCCTGGCCGCCGCGGGCACGCTCCCCGCCGCCGCCGACAGCGGCACCTCCGCCGACGCGTCCGCCTCCCCCGGACTGCTCGCCGCCATGCAGCGGGACCTCGGACTCACCCCCTCCCAGGCCGAGGCCCGCCTCGCCGCCGAGGAACGGGCCACCGACCTCGAACCCACCGCGCGCCGGACCGCGGGCTCCGCGTACGGCGGCTCGTGGTTCGACGCCAGGAGCGGGAAGCTCACCGTCGCCGTCACCGCGGACGCCTCCGGCGCGACGGTCCGCGCCCTGCGCGACGCCGGGACGACGGTCCGCACCGTCGAGCACAGCGCCCGGCAGCTCGACGCGGCCAAGGCGCGCGTGGACCGGCTGGACGCCCCGCCGGGCGTCAGCAGCTGGCACGTCGATCCGGCCGCCAACTCCGTGGTCGTGGACGTCGTCGCGGGCGAGCGCTCCGACAACGATGTCCAGCGGTTCGTCGCCCGCGCCCGCGAGGCCGGTCCGGTGACCCTGCGGACGGTCCCGGCGGCTCCCGGGACCTTCGCCGCCGGGACGGTCGGCGGTGACCCGTACTACACCGGCAACGTCCGCTGCTCCATCGGCTTCTCGGTGCACGGCGGGTTCGTCACCGCCGGGCACTGCGGCCGCGCGGGCGCCGGGGTGAGCGGCTGGGACCGGTCGTACATCGGCACCTTCCAGGGCTCGTCGTTCCCGGACAACGACTACGCCTGGGTCAGCGTCGGCAGCGGCTGGTGGACGGTGCCGGTGGTGCTCGGCTGGGGCACCGTCCCCGACCGGCTGGTGCGCGGCTCGGCCGAGGCCCCGGTCGGCGCCTCGATCTGCCGCTCCGGCTCCACCACGCACTGGCACTGCGGCACCGTGCTGGCCAAGAACGAGACCGTCAACTACAGCCAGGGCGCCGTCCACCAGATGACGAAGACCAGCGTCTGCGCCGAACCCGGCGACTCCGGCGGCTCGTTCATCAGCGGCGACCAGGCCCAGGGCGTCACCTCCGGCGGCTGGGGCAACTGCTCCGGCGGCGGCGAGACCTGGTTCCAGCCCGTCAACGAGATCCTCAACCGCTACGGCCTGACCCTGCACACCGCCTGACGCGCGGGCGTCCGGCTACCTTCGGGTCCGGACGAGCAGGCACAGGAAGTACGGCGTCCCGATGACGGACCGTCATCACCCCGGCGCCCAGTTGGGCCGGGGCGATGACGGTCCGTCCGAGCAGGTCGGCGGCGCAGACCAGGGCGGCGCCGACCAGGAGTCCGGCGGTCGTGCGGGGCAGCCGGGAGACCGGGGGCACCAGGCCGCCTGACCGCGGCGGGGCGCGCTCACCCCCCTTCCGACAGCTCCGCCACCAGGGCGTCCCAGTCCACCCCGGCCAGCTCGGTGCCGTACGGCACCACGTCGTAGGTGCCGCGCAGCCAGGTCTCCAGCGCCCCCAGGTCCGCCTCGAACAGCGCCTGCGCCCCCCGCGACCGCAGCCGTAGGCACACCTTCCACCTGCTTCTGCCGCGCAGCGGCCAGATGCGCACGTCGCCGTCCCCGGTCGCCTCCATGAGGCCGTCCAGGAGCAGGTCGCGGCCGATGCGCCAGGTCACCCGCGGCCCCTCGGGCGGGCGGAAGGTGACGGAGACGGTGAGCGGAATGCCGGGGTCGTAGCGGAAGTCGGCGGCGAGCGGGACGCGCAGCGTGTGCCACACGACGCGGTTGATCCGCAGGGACAGCGGCGCCACGCGCCGGGGCAGCGGGCGGCGGGCCGGGGAGCCGGACAGCTGGTGGTCGGTCATGACGGGTGTTTCCCTTCCCGGGGTCAGAGGCGGCCGGTACGCCTTCACAGTCGCCCGTGGGCGCCGCCGGCACATCCGTCAGCCGACCGCACGCCGCTTCTGCGTCAGGTCGCCACCCACCGGGCCCGCGCGCCCCCGCTCCCGGCAGTGACGTGGGCGACAGCGCGGGCGGGTGTGAACGCGGGGACCCGTGGGCAGTCAATGGCCGTGCGAAACGAACTGGTGTCGGTTTTGTGGGGGTCACCGTGCGCGTGTGCGTGATCGGTGCAGGTCTGTCCGGGCTCGCCGTGGCGCGTGCGCTGAAGGACCGCGGGATCGACTTCGTCTGCCTGGAGAAGGCGCCCGACGTCGGCGGGATCTGGCGGCGGCCGGGGGCCGGTGAGCCCGGTCCCGGCTATCTGTCGCTGCACCTCAACACGGCCAAACAGCTCACCGCCTACCGCGACTTCCCGATGCCGGACGCCTACCCCCTCTACCCGCGGCACGACGAGGTCGCCGCGTACCTGCGGGCCTTCGCCGAGTGGACGGGGGTGCTGGACCACGTCGAGACCCGTACCGAGGTGGTGTCGGTACGGCAGCGGGCCGACGGGATGTGGACGGTGCTCAGCCGGGACGCGCACGGGGCGGTGGCCTCCCGGCGGTTCGAGCGGGTGATCGTCGCCTCCGGACACAACTCCGCGCCGTCGCTGCCCCGTCGGCTGCCGCCGGGCGCCGGCAGCTTCGCCGGTCAGATCCTGCACTCGCTGGACTACCGCGACGGCAGCGACTTCACCGGCCAGCGCGTCGTCGTGGTCGGCCTCGGCGCCTCCGCGGTGGACATCGCCGCCGACCTCTCCCGGCACGCCGGGCAGACCCTGCTGTCGGTCCGCCGGGGGCTGCACATCCTGCCCAAGCAGCTCTTCGGGCTCTCCCTCGACGAGATAGCCGAGGCGCCCTGGTGGACCGCGATGTCCTTCGACGAGCAGCGCCGGTTCGTGGAGCAGGCCCTGCTGGTGGCGCGGGGCAGGCTGGGCGACTACGGGCTGCCCGAGCCCGACCACCCGATCTTCTCCTCGGCGGTGACCATCTCCGACGAGATCCTCAGCCGGATCCGGCACGGCACGGTCACCCCCAAGCCGTCCATCGCCTCCTTCGACGGCCCCCGGGTCACCTTCACCGACGGCACCTCGGCCGAGGCGGACGCCGTCGTCTACTGCACCGGCTTCCGCATGGACTTCCCCTTCCTGCCCGCCGGGTGCCCGGCCGGGGCGGACGGCGCGGTCCGGCTCTACAAGCGGGCGGTCGCGCCGGAGCGCCCCGGGCTGTACTTCGTGGGGCTGGTCAGGCCGCTGGGCGCCATCACACGGCTGGTGGAGGCGCAGGCGCACTGGCTCGCCCGGATCGTCGCCGGTGAGACGGGGCTGCCGCCCGCCGAGGTGATGGGCGAGGAGATCGACGCGTACCTCGCCGGGATAGCGGCCCGCTACGGCCGTACCGAGGGCGCCTCCATCCAGGTCGACGTCGGCCCCTACCTGGGCGAACTGCGGGATTTGCAGGCCGTCTAGGGTGTGTCGCGGCGAGGGGGCGTGCCGGGCGTCGGGCGGCAGGCGGGACGTTCGCGACACGTCCTGGTGCTCCACCCGCACGCCGCCGGAGGCCCCCCGCGGACCGTCCGCCGGGAGCCTCCCGGGTGTCAGTGCACCACCTCCAGCGGTGGCGTGACGGCGCGTTCGTTCGGCGGCCGGACGGCGTACGCCTCACAGGACAGGTACGCCGTCACGCGTGGCGGGCTGCCCTGCTGGTGGACGAGGGCCAGGTAGGCGATCAGGCCCACCCCCTCCTCCGGGCGCCGGTCGGTGACGGCGGCCAGGGCGCGGGCCAGCGGCTCCGGGTCCATGCCGTGCCGGCGCAGCACCGTCGCCGCGCGGGCCAGGGCCTCGCCGTCGTGCGGGGCGTAGTCCCGGACCGGGATGTGCAGGGTGAACCCGGTCGGACGGCCCGCCGTACGGTCGGTGAGGGCATGACAGGTCAGGGCGGGACGGCGGTCCAGGCTCCGCGGGCCGTGGCCCACGGCCGTGCGGAAGAACTCCGCCACGCTCGCCGGATCGGGGCCGTCCGCCGTCCGGGACAGGCCCGGCGCCTCCTCGGGAGCGAGGTTGTCGTGGCGGAGGTAGACCTTCACCCGGGGGGTGTCCCAGTCGCCGAGGTCCAGGGCGAGGAAGGGGTAGCCGTCGGCGTCCGGCAGGGACGCCAGGGCCCGGCCGTGACCGAGGCGGCGGAGAGCCTCGGCCAGTGTCCGGGCGGCACGTTTGCGGCCCGCCGCCGCCGGGTTGAGGTACACCTTCACCCCCGGCACCCCGCCGGGCCGCAGCTCCAGCGCGGTCCACAGGGCCAGCGGGCCCTTCGGGGACGCGGGCAGGAACAGCTCCTCCAGCTCGTCGAGGCGGTCGGTGGCGAAGTTCCAGCGTCTGGCCATGGCCCGGACGGACTTGAGCCCCCTGCGACCGGTGCGTGCCAGACTGCCTGCGCCGCAGCCTGGTTCCACCAGCACCCGCAGGGCGGGTGCCGTGCCGGGCCGGAAGGAGAGCGAGAACTCCACCGGGGTGTGGTCGTCGGAGAGGAAGCTCTCGGCGGCCGGGGGCAGGTCGAGCGGCCGGGCGGCCACCGGACCCAGCGACTCGGTCAGGACGTCCGCGTAGGTGTCGGCGTCGGCGTCGGACAGTCCCGCGACGCCGCTGAGCCGGCGTAGTTGCCCGGCGGTGAGGTCGCCGAGGGTGGAGATGCCGGGCCCCTCCCGGTCACCGGCTCTCAGGGGGGTCACCAGGCGGCTCGCAGGGGCTCGGCGGGGACAAAAAGATACCCGCCTGGGGGGGCGGGTACCGGTGTGCGGTCCGACGGTTGGGGGTGTGGTCTGCCGGGACGATATGCGACATCGACAGATATGTGATGCATCACGCCTCCTCTGCCTCGTAAGAGTTCGGATGCCGCGTTGCTCACTACCCCTACCGTTGAACCTTCATGCGACGGACGAAACCTGATGCGGTGTGGAGTGCGTCACCCCGAGATCCAGTCGGATCACGTCAGCCCTTCATCCAGTTGAGGAAGCTGCTCCAGAGCCCACGTTCGGGCTTGCGCGCCGTCGCCGCGGCGGCCTGGGTGTCGGCGACCGTGGGCTGCGGGCTCTGCTGCTGCGGAGTGGGCTGGCGCAGCGGGCGGATCGGGGTGAAGCGGGCCGGCAGGGTGGCCAGCGCCCGGTTGAAGGGGCCCGGACGCCACGTCAGGCTGTCCTCGGGGACGGCGAGTTCGACGTCGGGCAGGTGGTTCAGCAGGTTCTCGATGGCCGTCACCGTGATCTGCCGGGCCGGTTCCTTCGACGGGCAGGCGTGCGGGCCCGCGCTCCACGCCAGGTGGGCGCGGTTGCTGCCCGCCTTGCGGGCCGCGCTCAGCGCCGGGCCGGTGTTGGCGGCGGCGAAGCCGACCAGCACCAGGTCGCCCGCCTGGAGGTGCTGTCCGGCGAACTCCATGTCCGACGCCGGGTAGTGCGGCGCGTAGTTGGACATGGGAGGGTTCTCCCACAGCGTGTCGTCGATGGCCTCCTCGATCAGTCCGCCCTCGCGGGCGTACCGGTCATGGGTGAGGAGCCGGTGCAGGGTGTTGCCGATGAGGTTGCGCAGCGGTTCGGCGCCCGCGCCGAGCAGCAGGGCGAGCTGGTGGACCATCTCCTCGTCGCTGAGGGCCGCCTCGTGCTGCATCAGCCAGGAGGTGACGTCGTCGCCCGGCCGGGACCGCTTGATGGCGACGAGCTCCCCGACGGCCTGGAACAGCACCCCGACCGCCTTCTCGGCGTTGACGCCGTCGAACATGCCGGAGATGCCGAACAGCACCCGGTCGCCGATGTCGGCGGGGCAGCCGAACAGCTCGTTGAAGACGAACAGCGGCAGCTGCTTGGCGTAGTCGCCGAGCAGGTCGGCCGAACCACGGGAACCGACCTGGGAGATGAGGTAGTCCGAGATCTGCTCGGTGCTGCGCGCCAGCCGCCTGCTCTCCACCTTGGCGAAGCTGTCGGTGACCGCCTGGCGCAGCCGGATGTGCTCCGCGCCGTCGGCGAACATGCAGTTGGGGCGGTACGACAGCAGCGGGGCGACCGGGCTGTCCGGGCTGATCTTGCCCTCGTTGAAGGCCCGCCAGCGGCGCGCGTCCTTGCGGAAGGAGGTGGAGTCCTGGAGCAGTTGCAGGGCCGTCGCGTAGTCCGTGACCAGGGTGGCCTCGACGCCGGGGCTGAGTTCCACGGGGGCGGCGGGGCCGTAGTGGCGCAGGAACTCGTAGTACGCCTGGGGGTCGGCCGCGAACTCCGGGCCGTACAGCGGCACTCTGCCGCCGGAGCCGTGGGCCGGGCACCCCGGCGGGGGCACCGGGGTGGTGGGTTGAGCGTCCATGTGTGCGTTCAGCTTCCTAGTGGGCACGGTCCAGCAGATAGCGGACGAGGGTGGTGAGCGCGGCGGCCGACGACTGCTCGTCGCGGGCGTCGCAGGTGACGACGGGGGTGTCGTCCAGCAGGTCGAGCGCCTCGCGCAGGGCCGCCTCGGTGCGGTCGGGGGAACCGTCGAAGTGGTTGACGGCGATGGCGTAGTCCAGGCCGTACTGCTCGATCAGGTCGATCACGGCGAAGGAGTCCGCCAGCCGCTCGGGGTCGACCAGCACCAGCGCGCCGAGCGCGCCGCGCGCCATGTCCTCCCACATCTGCACGAAGCGCAGCTGCCCGGGGGTGCCGAACAGGTAGAGCACGACCCGCTCGCTGATGGTGAGGCGGCCGAAGTCCATGGCGACCGTGGTGGTGGTCTTGCCGTGCACGCCCTTGAGGTCGTCGACGGACTCGGCGGCCCGGGTCATCGTCTCCTCGGTGGACAGCGGCTCGATCTCGGAGATCGAGCCGATGAACGTCGTCTTGCCCACCGCGAAGTGCCCGACGACCAGGATCTTCACGGCCGTCTGCGCCGCCCCGCCGCGAACGTAGTCCCGCTCACCCAAACTTGGCGCGGAGCCCATTCAGCACCTCCTCCAGGATCTGCCGCTCGGCGAGCGGCGCCCGCTGCACCGGCGGGCGGGTGATGAGGTAGCCGCCCTCCGTGAGCGAGGCGAGCAGGATCCTCACCACGCCCAGCGGAAGCCGGGTGTGCCCGGCGACCTCGGCGACGGAGAGGTACCCGGCCGAGCAGACGTCGAGCAGGCTCTGTTCCTCGGGGGACAGCCGGGTCGGCCGCTGGGCGTGGTCCTCCGCCGCGGTGACCAGGGTGATGAGGGAGAGCTGTTCCTCCTGGGGCAGTCCGCGCCCCTTGGTGATGACGTACGGACGCACTAATTCGGCGGCCTCCGGCCCCCACTCCTCCTGGCCCGTCATGAGTGGGCGCCGAGGTTCTCACGCGGCGGCGTCATCAGTTCCTTGCCCAGCCTGCCGACGAGTTGCTGCATCCGGAAGGTGATGTCCGCCATGTCGACGTCCGGCGAGGCCGAGACCGCGAGGTAGGCGCCCTCACCGGCGGAGATCAGGAAGACCCAGCCGCCGTCGAACTCGACCAGCGTCTGCCGCCACCGCTGTCCGGGGTCCTCACAGAAGAATCCCAGGGAGCGGCTGAGCGACTGCACCCCGCTCATCGCGGCGGCGACCCGGTCGGCGTCGTCCTTGTCGAAGTCCTTCGTACGGGCCATCAGCAGACCGTCCGCGGAGATCAGGACCGCGTGCAGTGCGCCGGGAATCTCCAGGGCGCTGTCGAGCATCCACGACAGATCGTTCACGAGACCTCATGCCCTTCGCTGCTTGCTTCACGTGTGCGGCTCGTCTGGTCCCCCGGTTCGGGTTGCGAGGCCCGGCCCGACCGCGTGCCCCGCTGGAAGGCGCCCATGATCGCCGCGGTCTCCGCGCCGGAGCGGGGGGCGGCGTCGGAGTCGCCGGAGCTGGTGCCCGGCACGATGGCCATGGGCCGCTTGCGGCGGCGCCGGGGCAGTCCGTCGGTGGTCGAGCCGGTGGTCAGCGCGGACTCGGTTCCGCCGTCGCGGGCGGTGCCGGCCGGGTTGGCCGGGGCCTTCTTCTCGGGCATTCCGGTGAGCAGCTCGTGCGGCAGCAGAACGACGGCGCGTACACCTCCGTAGGGGGAGGTGGAGTCCACGGCCACCTCGAAACCGAACCGCTCGGCGAGCACACCGATGACCGCGAAGCCGAACTGCGGCGGGTTGCCGAGGCCGGAGACGCCGGAGGCGCGTTCGCTGGAGAGCAGTCTCTGGGCGCGTACGCGCTCCTCGTCGCTCATGCCCACACCGGCGTCGTCGACGATGACGCAGATGCCCTTGGGCACGGGCCGGATGTTGATCTCGACGATGGTGTCCGGGCTGGAGTAGCTGGTGGCGTTGTCCAGCAGCTCCGCGAGGGCGAGGGCGACCGGCTCGACGGCCCGGCTGGTGATGCCGAAGTCGACCTGGGAGAGGATCTCCACCCGGCGGAAGTGCCGGATCCTGCCCTGCGCGCTGCGCACCACGTCGTACACCGAGGCGACGTCCCGGCGGCCACCCAGCCAGCCGTCGCAGAGCACCGCGATGGACTGCGCGCGGCGGCCGAACTGCGAGTTGGTGTGGTCGATCTCCAGGAGGTCCTCCAGGATGACCGAGTCGCCGTACTTGCCCTGCAGCCGGGACAGGACGAGCTGTTGTTCGGCGGCGAGACCCTGAAGCGTCCGCATCGCGGATTTCAGTACGGTCCTCGTCGCGTCGTCGGCCTGTTCCTGGGCCGCTTGGACGGACTGTGCGTAGTCGTTCTCCAGCTCCGTGTAGTGAGCCTTGAGGCCCTGGATCTCCTGCCGCAGATTCCGTGCCGCCCTGCGTTGGCGGACAAGGAGTGCGACGGCGGCGATGATGACAGCGAGCAGCACCAAGAGCGCTGCAATCACTATGTATTCCGTCATAAGACTCTCTTCAGGCGACTGACAGCCCGCTTGCTTGATTTACAACCTTGTGCGGATGCCCCGGCGGACCGCTCGCACCGGGGGTGGCTGCCCAGGCTGCTGTCCCTGACGTCGGAAGATGCCGTCGTGCACCCATCCGCCCGCTCCGCAAACGCGGTGATCGTATCACCGGACAATCACACGAATGGACGTCAACAAAGCCGTCCTTGAGGGGCCTTGGAGCGGCGGAAGAGCCCTGACGGAACGTCCGCCTCCGTCGGGATGGCCAAGGTTCGAGGTCAGAAGCGCGGCGCACGACGCCGGAGCGCGCTCTTACGGATGTGAAAAGTCGCGGAATTCCCGATTCACCCGGAACTTGCGCCGTGCCCCGAGACGTCGTCCCCTCAGTGGCGCGAACCGCGCACCGCTTTCATCACGGGGAAGAAGAACCGGGGGATTCGTATGAGTGACCGCCGTTTTGCCGCACGGCAGCTGCGTGTACGCGCGGCTGAAGCGGAGTTCCAGCGTCAGCCACCGGTGCAGACGGCGAACGGGGAGGAGTCGGACTACGCGCCGCTGCCGTTCATCGCGAACTACTCCAAGGGGCTGCCGCACAACGAGCTGGGCGAGGTGGACCCGGCGGCCTACAACCTGCTGCGCCGGGCCCTGCACACCGGGCGGCACGAGGACTTCGAGCGGATCCCGCTGGCCGGGCCGCGCAAGCTGGTCAACCCGCAGGCCGGGCTCGCCTTCGACCTCCAGGGCCCGGACGCGCAGGCGCTGACGGTACCGCCCGCGCCGCGCATCGACAGCGCGCAGGGCGCCGCCGAGGCGGTCGAGCTGTACTGGATGGCGCTCTGCCGTGACGTGCCGTTCGCCGACTTCGCCGTCAACCAGGAGGCCGTCGACGCGGCGGCCGAGCTGACCTCGATGCCGTCCCTCGCCGGTCCGACCCTGCGCGGCGAGGTCACCGCGCAGACCCTCTTCCGCGGGATCACCCCCGGGGACCTCGTGGGGCCGTACCTCTCGCAGTTCCTGCTCAAGGACATCCCGTACGGCACCCTGCTGATCAAGCAGACCCTGGACACCCTGGTCCGCCCGGTCGACCACCTCACGACGTGGGACGACTGGCTGGAGGTGCAGAACGGCGACACCACCGTCCCGGACCAGCGCGACACCGCCCGGCGCCGCTACATCCAGACGCCGCGCGACCTCGCCCACTACGTCCACTTCGACGCGCTGTACGAGGCGTACCTCAACTCCGCGCTCATCCTGCTGGGCATGGGCGCCCCGGTGGACGCGGGCAACCCTTACCAGTACTCCCACAACCAGGAGGGCTTCGGCACCTACGGCGGCCCCCACCTGCTGTCCCTGGTGACCGAGGTCGCCACCCGCGCGCTGAAGGCCGTCTGGTACCAGAAGTGGTACGTGCACCGGCGGCTGCGGCCGGAGGAGCTGGGCGGCCTGGTCCACCAGCACCTCAGCAACACGCGCGAGTACCCGGTCCACTCCGGCGTCCTCGGCTCGACCGCCGTCGACCGGGTCTTCAAGAAGTACGGCAGCTACCTGCTCCCGCAGGCGTTCCCCGAGGGCAGCCCCACCCACCCGTCCTACGGCGCCGGGCACGCCACCGTGGCGGGCGCCTGCGTGACCGTCCTCAAGGCGTGGTTCGACGAGCGGCACCTGCTGACCGACCCGGTCGTGCCCAGCAAGGACGGCAAGGGCCTCAAGCCGTACACGGGCGCGGACGCCGGCCGGCTGACGGTCGGCGGCGAGCTGAACAAGATCGCCGCCAACGTGGCCATCGGCCGGAACATGGGTGGTGTGCACTGGCGCAGCGACTACACCGCCTCGGTGCGCCTCGGTGAGGAGATCGCGATCGGCCTGCTGCGGGAGTCCAGGGAAGCGACCCTGGAGGACGCGTACTTCAGCCTCACCCGCTTCGACGGCACCACCATCTCCATCTGACCCGCACGGGTCGGCGGTGCGACACCGGTGACGGCCACGGGGCCGTCACCGGTCATCCCCCTCCGCTGCCACGCGGGCGCTGACGGCCAGTAAGGTGCCGTTACTCCGGCGCGTTCGAGGGGATGACGACATGGACCCGATCCTCACCGGCCTGGCCGCTTCCAGCCTGGCCTCGGCGGCGGGCAGCGAGGCCTGGCGGGCGGCCGTCGAGCGCTTCCGCGCCCGGCAGCAGGGAGCGGGCCAGCCGGGGCGACAGGACCAGCCGGGCCCGGCGGAGGACCCCGCCCGCGAGGCCCCCGTGGGCTTCCCCGGCTTCCCGGTCGGCGCCACCCCCGAAGGGTCCGGTGCCGACGCCGACCCCGCCACGACGGCGCCGCAGCCGACCCCGGCCGCCCTGTCGGACGTCCTGGAGGACTACTACGAGAAGGTCGGCCGCCGCGCCGACGTCAGCTTCTTCGCCGCGATCGCCGCCGCCGTGCTCGGCTACCTCATCATCGTCGCGGGCATCCTGGTCGGCATCTACCGCTCGGACGACCTGGTGCTGTCGGTGGTCGCCACCGCGTCCGGCATCTTCTCCCAGGTGCTGTCGTTCTTCTTCTTCCGCAACCGGGCCGAGGAACGCCGGATGATGATCCAGGCCCTGGCCGACCTGCGGCAGGACGCGGAGCGCAACGCCCGCGCCACCCGCGCCCTCGAACTGGTCGCCCAGGTCAAGGAGCCGCTGCTGCGGGACAACCTCGCCGCCGCCATCGCGCTGGAACTGAGCGGGGTCACTCCGGACCTGGGAAACCTGCACGGCTCGCTCCAACTCTTCACCACCGCGCCGGGCCTCACCGTCCCCGCACCCGCACCCGCACCGGCGACGGGCAACGGCCACCCGACCGCGGCCGGTGAGCGGCCGGTGTGACCAGGGGCTTCAGGCGTCCTCCTGCACCAGCCCGGCGGCGAGCGCCGCCCCAAGCTCCCAGCACGCCTCCACCTCGGCCCTGCCCGGTTCCCCGGTGACGGTGACCGGCTCCGCGGCGCGCCGCCAGCCCAGGCCCGTGGTGATCGACTCGATCGCCCGGACGGCGCCCGTGACGTCGTTCCCGCCGTGCACGTAGTAGCCGAACGGCCTGCCCCGGGTGGCGTCCAGACACGGGTAGTACACCTGGTCGAAGAAGTGCTTGAGCGCGCCGGACACATAGCCCAGGTTCGCCGGGGTGCCCAGCAGGAAGCCGTCGGCGTCGAGCACGTCGGACGCCGTCGCGGCCAGCGCCGCCCGCCGCACCACCCGTACGCCCTCGATCTCCGGCGCCGTCGCACCCGACACCACGGCCTCGAAGAGGGCCTGGCAGTTGGGTGAGGGCGTGTGATGCACGATCAGCAAGGTAGCCACGGACGAACCCTGCCGCCTCCCCGCCACCGACCGCAAGGCGCCACGGGCCAGCTGCGGGTCCAGACGGCGCCGACACCACGGCGCGGGAACCGGGGAGGCACCGGTCCGCGGCCCAGCCGACGACGGCTGCCCCTGACGGGGCGGCGGCGACGCCGTCGGTGGTCGCCGTACGTCCTCTTTCGTGATCGACCCGTGCGGGCTCGGCCGCGCGCCGCAGGCTCTCGGCACGGGCCTGACCGGGACGCTGACGGTGGAGGGGGCGAAGTGCGCCTTTCGTTGCAGGAGTTGAGGGAGTTGCGGATCCCGCCTCCGGAAACTCACCGTCGCGGTGCTGGGGCCCATCCGGGACCGGGCCGCGCCGGGTCCGCCGGAGGGTCTCGCGGCACAGCTCGCCCCCGGCTGGTCCGCCGGTGCGGGCGTGCTGCTGGTGGCCGCCCTGGCCGTGGGCGGAGCCGGGGCCTTCTGCCTGCCGCGCGCGGCGCACGGCCGCCCCTACGCCCGTCGGCTCTCCGCGTCCGACGACCCGACGGGGCGGCCACTGGAGGACGACGACGAGGCCCTGGCCAGCGCCCGTTTCCTGCGTACCGGGATCACCCTGACGTGCCTGTGCACGGTCCTGCTCGTCACCGCGGTCGGCGTCACCTGGTACGCCCCGCCGAAGGATCCTCCGCGACTGCTGATCCGGCAGGGCACCACCACGCTGTGCGGGGAGGTCGTCTCAGCACGCCGGGGCACGGTCGTCGTGGAGACCGGCGGTGTCGCCATGACCGTCGACCTGTCCCGAGCCGAGTCCGTCACCCCGGTCGCCACCTGCCCCGCAGCGCCTTCCGGCACCGGCTGAGGCAGGGAGGACCCGGGCCAGTATTCCGTGGGGGCGGTCGACGCGTTCGTGGTCGGTCAGGCCGCCACCACCACGAGCAGCACCGCGAGAAGTATGAGGGCGGCGACCACCGCGAGGCCCCAGAGCATACGGCGGCCGTCCTCCGAGAAGCGCTCCTCGGCCCTCACCCGGCCGCTGGAGTCCCGGAAGACGTAGTACTGGTAGTGGTGGGAGCCGGACGAGCGGGCCCGGACGACCGTCAGCCTGCGGAGGTCGGCCTCGCGGGCCCGCTCCTTCTTCCTGGGGCGCAGGTACGGCTCCAGGGCGCCGCGATGGGCGGGGGACAGATCACCGGGCAGGGGATCACCGGCTTCGAGGAGGTCCTTCCGCCAGGCGGCCGAGTCCAGCGCCGCCTTGATGTGGCTGGGCCGTTGGACGGGGACGACGGAGTCGTACTCCGCGGTCCACCTGATCCGTCCCTCGGTCCATGAGGTCAGGTGCCCGGACTCGGCGCACGTCTCGCACTTGACGGTGCCCCTGCGGCCGCACTCCTCGCAGGGGACACGTCCGCTTCCCTCGCAGTCCCCGCACTTCACCCTCCCCCAGCCACGACAGCCCGGACACGCGCTGTCAGCCGTGTGGCAGCCCTGGCAGGTGCCCCGTTCCCCGGGTTGGCCGGGCTTCGGAAGCTTGGACGGCGTGCCGGGCAGGTTCCCGTGCAGCACGTACTGCGTGCACGGGGAGACACCGGAACAGACGGGGCACGCCTTGGCGGGCTCGCACGTCCCGTACGCCCTGCCCCCGCAGCTTGCGCACTGCCGCCGTCCGTTGCCGCAGTCGCACGACCTGCGATGCGCGGTGCCCCGTCGGAGCAGGACGAGCGGTCCCTTGCGGGGCGACTCGTGGGGACCCGGCTCGTAGTCCGGCAGATCGTCGTAGATCGGCAGCCCGGACAGGTCCACGGTTCCCGGTGAGTACCGGATCTCCTCCTCGCGGGTCTCCATGTAGTGGGTGACCGTCGCTTCGAGGAGGTGCAGAGGGGTGAGGAGGAAGTCGCCGACGGGCGGGGCGGAGCCCCTCCGGAAGCCGATGCGCGCCCGGCACGCCTCGATCGCCGCACGGACCTCGTCGTCGGTCGGGATGTCCGTCGCCACGACTGCCCCACCCCCTGGTCGCGCCCCCGCCCGGACGGGTCGGGCGGCAACAGTGTGACGGGCGCGGGCCGGTCGCGGAAGGGCGCGGGACGAGGGTCCCCGACGGGACACGGCCGCCACCGGGGCCGCGGGGAGCGCGCGGCTCGCTCTCGCCGTGGTGGCCGCCGGTGCCGCCACCGGCCGGGACGGCAGGACCGCACGGTCGTCAACCGGTCACGGAGGGGCGGCTGCCAGGACGCGCGGGTCGCCGGCTCCAGGACCACCACCGCGACCGCCGTCGACAGGCTGTACGGAGCCCCGGAGGCGTCATCCCGGCGCCTCACCCGGGTGGCGCTGCCCCGGTGGGGACCCTAGTAATGGGCAGGTAAGCACCACGTGCCGCCTTCGGAGGGGCAGGGGGCGGCCGTGTACCACTCCCCCCTGGAGCGCAGCATGACCACGCCCTCACCGTCCCCCACCCCTTCGGACCCGACCGCCACGGCAGCCGCCGAGCCGGCCCCCGAGGCACCGGCGCCCACGGTGGCGCCGGTGTCCGGCGCGGGACCGGCGCCCGGCGCCGGGCCGATGCCCGTGACCGAGCCGGTGCCCACCACGGAACCGGTGCCCGCCGCCGAACCACCGCCCCGCCCCGCCCACGCCCCCTCCCCCGCCCCGGGTGAGGGCGAGGGCACGGCGGCACCGGCGGCGCCGCCGAACCTGGTGCCCCTGGCACCCGACACCCCCACCCCCCACCAGCCGACCACCACCGTCGACTACGGCGGCGCGGCGGGCGAGCTGGTGCACGCGGCCGTCAGCGGCCGACCGCTGGAGGAGGTCTTCCGCATCATCACCCTGCTGGAGGAGTCACCCGAGCACGCGCGGGCCGTCGTCGACGTCCTGCGGGCGGTCGCGGTGGACCGTCCGGTGGACGACGTCGCCCAGCTGATCACGGAACTGACCCGGCCGCCCCGTCGGCCCGACAGCGCGGACGTCGCGATCCGTACGGCGGTCGAGACCCGCACGGTCGAGGAGGTGTCGCGGCTGATGGAGCTGCTGCACGAGACGCCGGTGCAGCCGCACTGCGGGCAGGAGGCGGTGCACGCCGCCGCCACCGGCCGCCCCGTCGAGGAGTTGGTGGAGCTGATAGGGCGGCTGGCGCGCGAACGGCACCGCGACGTCCCCGCCCTGGACCACGAGCCGTCGCCCCCGGCCGGTCCCGGGCGGACCCACCCGGTGGCGGCCGTCCACGGGCCGGTGCGGGTCCGGCGCGACCGGGACCGGGAGCGGTCCGGCAGGTCGGCGTTCTGGCCGAGCTGGCTCGCCGCCGCGGCCCTGGTGGTCTGCGGTGCGGCGCACTTCCCGCTGCTCCGCGCGGACGTCTCCCTGAGCGTCTACATGGCGACCCTCGCGGTGTCGGGACTGTGCGTCGTCCTGGCCGTCGTGGTGGCCTGCCGGCCGACCCCGCCGGTGCTGCTGGCGGGCGTGCTGGTGCCCGCGGTGCTGGCCGGGGCGGTGGTGTCCGAGGGCTGGGTGCGGGCGCCGCAGCTGTCGCAGGCGCTGGGCATCATGGTGGCCCCGCCGTGGAGCGCGGGCCTGACCGCGGTGTGCGCCTCGCTGGCCTCCCTGGCGGCCCTGCTCCTGCTGCTGATGGTCCAGCTGACGGACCGGCACCCGTCGACGCCGCGGCCCTACGAGGCGGGCCGGGTGGCGGACTGACGCGGGGTCAGCCGGGAAAGGGGTGGTCGGCGGGGTGCCGCCTGACCACCCCTCCCGTCTGCCATAACCGCGGCTTATGAGTCCATAGAACGAACCCGCGTACCGACTTAGGCTTGCCTTAGCTTAGGCTTCCCGTTCGAGTCGCCTGTCACCGCTCGAAGGGAACTGATCATGCCCCGCCCCCTGCGGGTAGCCATCGTCGGAGCCGGTCCCGCCGGGATCTACGCCGCCGACGCCCTGCTCAAGTCCGACGTGGCCGCCGACCCCGGTGTGTCCATCGACCTCTTCGAGCGGATGCCCGCGCCGTTCGGCCTGATCCGTTACGGCGTGGCGCCCGACCACCCCCGCATCAAGGGCATCATCACCGCCCTGCACCAGGTCCTCGACAAACCCCAGATCCGGCTCTTCGGCAACGTCGACTACCCGACCGACATCAGCCTGGACGATCTGCGCTCGTTCTACGACGGCGTGATCTTCTCCACCGGCGCGACGGCGGACCGCAACCTCGCCGTCCCGGGCATCGACCTCGACGGCTCCTACGGCGCCGCCGACTTCGTCTCCTGGTACGACGGCCACCCGGACGTGCCGCGCAGCTGGCCCCTGGAGGCCGAGAAGGTCGCCGTCCTCGGCGTCGGCAACGTCGCCCTCGACGTCGCCCGCATCCTCGCCAAGACCGCCGACGAGCTGCTGCCGACCGAGATCCCGCCGAACGTGTACGCCGGGCTGAGGGCCAACAAGGCGCTCGAGGTGCACGTCTTCGGCCGCCGTGGCCCGGCGCAGGCCAAGTTCAGCCCGATGGAGCTGCGGGAGCTGGACCACTCCCCCAACATCGAGGTCATCGTCGACCCCGAGGACATCGACTACGACGCGGGCTCCATCGAGACCCGGCGCGGCAACAAGCAGGCCGACATGGTCGCCAAGACCCTGGAGAACTGGGCGATCCGCGACACCGGGGACCGCCCGCACAAGCTGTACCTGCACTTCTTCGAGTCGCCCAGCGAGATCCTCGGCGCGGACGGCAAGGTCGTCGGCCTGCGCACCGAGCGCACCGAGCTGGACGGCACCGGCAACGTCAAGGGCACGGGGAAGTTCACGGACTGGGACGTCACCGCCGTCTACCGCGCGGTCGGCTACCTCTCCGACAAGCTGCCCAAGCTGCCGTGGGACATCGACTCGGGCACCGTCCCCGACGTGGGCGGCCGGGTCGTCGAGGAGAGCGGCGCGCCCCTGCCGTCCGTGTACGTCACCGGCTGGATCCGGCGCGGCCCGGTCGGCCTGATCGGCCACACCAAGGGCGACGCCAACGAGACCGTGTCGAACCTGCTGGACGACTTCGCGCAGGGTCGGCTGCCCGAGCCGTCGGCGCCCGCGCCCGAGGCGGTGGACGCCTTCCTCGCCGAGCGGGCGGTCCGCTTCACCACCTGGGACGGCTGGTACCGGCTGGACGCCGCGGAGAAGGCGCTCGGCGAGCCGCAGGGCCGCGAGCGGGTGAAGATCGTGGAGCGCGAGGACATGCTCCGGGAGAGCGGCGCGTAAGCACGGCGCGTGGACCGGCGTGGGCTCCCGGCGGGGCCCACGCCGGACGCGTCCGCGCCGTGGTCAGACCTCCAGCTCGTTCTCGATCTTGCGGAGCTGGTGGCGGGCCATCGCCAGGTTGGCGCGGCCGGAGTCGAGCACGAGGTAGAGGAACAGGCCCTTGCCGCCGCGCCCCTTGATCAGGCGGATCATGTGGTACTGGCTGCTGAGGGTGATCAGGATGTCCTCGATCTCCTCCTTCAGCCCCAGGTGCTCCATCGTGCGCAGCTTGGACCGTACGACGTCGGTGTTCCCGGCCGCCGCGACGTCCAGGTCGAAGGTCTTGCTGCCGCCGAGCGTGCCGAGGGCCATGCCGCTGGTGTAGTCGACGAGCGCGGCGGCCCGCGCGCCCTCGATGGAGCTGAGGCATTCCTTGAGCGAGGTTTCGAGGTTGGCCATGGTGTTGGGGTCCTTTCGGGCGGTGGTGGTGGTCGGGCCGGCGCTCCGGGCTGAGCGGTCCGGCGGGGACTGGGGGCGGGGCCGGGCGGTTCAGCCGCCGGTCTCGGGCTGCGGCCGGGCGCGGGTCCCGGCCGGGGACGTGGGCCGCCGTGGGGCGCGGACCGGGAGGGTGCCGATGGGGCGCTCGGGGTCCGGGTCCGGCACGGGCCGCCGGACGGTGTCGCCGGGGGCGGTGCGGGCGGCGACCAGCTCACCGATACGGACGCCGCTGCGCCGTCCCTCCAGGTGCAGCCGTCCGACGTTGACGCGGTCGTCGGTGAGCAGGGTGAGCACCACGGAGGGGCCCGCCGTATAGGTGGCGACGTAGCCGTCGGCGCCGCGCAGGAGCAGTTCCCGGAAGTCGCCGCGGGCGGTGAGGTCGGCCATGCGCTGGGCCACGCCGAGGGCGGCGGCGGTGATCGCCGCGAGGGACTCCGGTTCGGTGCCCGGCGCGTCCTGGGCGAGGACGAGACCGTCGACGCTGGCCGCCAGGGAGCCGGTGAGCTGGGGCAGCCGGGAGCGCAGTCGGCGCAGTTCGTCCAGGACGTCGTCCTCGACGGCCATGAGCAGTCTCCTTTCGGCACGCTGTCGGCGCGCGCGGATCACAGGGCCTCCAAGGCGTCTCGAAGCCGTCGCAGCAGCGCCGTGTCGGGGTCGTCCACGGGTGGCGGGAGCCAGTCGGGCGGCGGCCCGTGCGGTGCGGACGGCCGCGGTACCGGGGTGACGAGCCCGTCGGCGGCCAGTCGGCGCAGCTCCACCAGGGTGTGGAAGGCGCGGCAGGCCAGGGCAGACGCGATCTGGGACGCCGTACGCTCGCCGTCGATCTCGGCGAGTATCCGCCGACGGCGCGCGGGCAGCGTCCGCGCGCGGGGGCGGGCGCCGGCGACCCGGGCGAGGGGGGCGCTGTCGACGTCGGTCCGGGGCCATATCCCGTCCAGCAGGGCGTGCCGCCGGGCGCACTCACGGAGCAGCACGTCGACCGCCACGGGCCGCACCGCACCGATCCAGTGCGCGGCACCCGCCCGGAACCGGGGTTCGGGACCGCCGGGCCCGGGGACGGCGGAGCCCAGAGGCCCGGGGGCGGGGACACGGGAGCTCGGGACAGCGGAGCTTGGGGCGCCGGCGCCAGGGGCGTCAGGGGCGCCGAAGCCAGGGGCGCCAGGACCGAGGACGCTGGGACCCAGGACGAAGTACGCGGCGTCGAACAGCGCGCCGAGGTGGCACAGCTCCAGCGCACCGGCGGCGAGACGGCCGCTGTCGACGAGCTGGCGGCCGACACGGCGCCGGGCGCCCGCCCGGTCCAGGGCGTCCTGCCAGCCGTCGGGGTCGACGGCGGAGCTGCGGGTGAGCAGGGCGCCGAGGTCGGGCGCGGCGGGCGACTCGGCGTGCACGACCCGGCCCTCGGCGAGGTACACGGCACCGGTCGCGGCGATGAGGACGCCGGTGGCCCGCCGGTCGGCGAGTGCGGCGAGCCAGGCCGTGGGGGTACGGGAAGCGGGAAGGTCGGCCCTCCCGGTCACGTCAGCCGCCCCGGCCATCTCAGCCACCCCGGCCATCTCAGCCACCCCGGCTATCCCCGTCACCTTGGTCACCCCAGCACCAACCGTTCCGCCAGTTCCGCCAGGCGGATGCGGGCCAGGGCGAGGTTGCCCTCGGTGCGTGTCAGCCAGAGGTGGAGTACCACGCTGCTGTCGAACGCCGTGGCCACGAACCGTACGACGTGGTAGTCGTCCGGTGTGGTGAGGATCAGGTCCTGGACGGGCGGTTCCTTGCCCGGCTCGGTGGCGTCGGACGCGGTGGCCGGGCGGAAGGCGCCGCTCTCCGCGGCGAGCCGGGCCAGCTCGGCGGTCTCCGCGGCGGCGGTCTCCAGGTCGCCGCCGGGTGCCTCGCCGACGGCGCCCAGGGCGAGCCCGCTGATCCAGTCGATCACCGCGGCGCCCCGCGCGCCCGGCAGGCGCATGGCGTCCAGCAGACTCTCGTCGATCCCGGGCACGCTGGATCCCCTCCCCCTGTACGGCTGTACGGCGAACGCGGGACCGACGCTACGGACCGCCGGGGGCTCGGGGAGCGCTTCCGCATTTTCGTTCGGAATATGCCAACAGGTGTTCCTTTCTGACCGCCCCGAGATCGAGCGCCGCACGGATGGCGGCTCCCGGCGCACACCATCCGACGACCCCCGGCACCGCGCCCCCCCGGTGATCTCGCACCGCCGACGCGGGCGATACTGGCTGATACCCGACGCCCCCGTCCCCAGCTGGAGCCATGCCGAGTTCCCCCACCGACCGCCCCTCCGCCGCCCCCACCCTGTGGCTGGCCCGCGGCCACTGCCCGGCGGCCGACGCACCCGAGACGGTCCGGCGCACCCTGCGCGCGCTCACGGAGCGCGAGATCATCGACGGCCACCTGGAACCCTCCGGGACGGGCACGGACGGCGGGCACGTCTTCGAGGCCCGCTGGCGGGTGGCCGGGGAGGTGACGGTCCGCGCCCGCCTGTCGCTCGGCGGCGGCACCTGGACGCTGGCGGCGGAGGCCGAACGGGCCTGGGACCCGCGCTGGCCGTCCCCGGCGACCATGTTCTGGCCCGCGGACGCCGCCGCGGACTGGGACCGCGAGACCGGCACGGGGCTGCGCCTGCGGGACATCAACCCCCTGCCGTACGACGAGAAGGACCTGCGGCGGCTTCTGAAGGGCGCGGCGCGCGCCACCTGGACGGTGCACGTCGTCGTCCACGAGGCGATGACCCCGGACGAGCGCGGACGCCGCCCGTTGGCCGCGCTGCTGCCGCCGGGCCTGGCGCACCGGGTGGTGGAGCACCGCGCCGCCCCGCAGCAGCTGCGGGCGGTCAACTGGGCGCTGCGGGACAGCGGCGTCGAGGTGCCGCGCGGTGGCGCCGCCGTACTGCCGGGAGACCCGGCGCCGGACGGCTGGAGCGCGCCGGAGTTCGCCGTGCGCACGGTGTTCCTGGACGGCTCGGAGCCCACCGAACTGCTCGACGCCGTCACCCGCTTCGCCGCGCTGCCGCGACCCCTGCCCGAGGGCGCCGACGCCGCCGTGACCGCCCTGCGCGAGGACTGGCACCTGCTCACCCTGGAGGAGGAGCTGGACCGCCAGCGGCGGTTGGTGGCCATGTACGCCGAGGCGCTGGAGGCGATGACGAGGTCCCGGGACCTGTACCGGGAGGCCGCCGAGCGGGCCCACGAGGCGCTGGCCGCCTACCGGGACTCCCCGCCGCCCGGCCCGGAGAAGCCCGGGGCCGCCTCCCGGGGGCCGTCCCCGTTCCAGCAGCTCACCCGCACCCTCGAACGACTCAAGGGCAGCTCCAGGCCCCAGCGCCCCGCCCGCCACACGGACGCCGGCCTCTCCCCGGAGCAGCCCGAGGAGCGGTAGCCCCCCGGCGGTCGCCGGAACCCCCGTTCGGGTGTGTGGCCGTATTCCGTCGGCCATACCGAGGCCATATGCGGGAATCCAGAAAGACGGGGCCCGCGTCAAGCGGTGCACCGGACTGAGGAGGACCCGTGGATTCGACCACAGCAGTACTCGTCGCCGTCGCGCTGGTCCTCGCGGCGCTCGCCCTCGCGGCGGCCGTGGCACTCCTGGTGCGGCTGGTACGGACGCGGCGCGGGCTGCGGCGCGCCGGGCTGCCGACCGGGCCGCGCTGGGTGTTCTGGGGGGCGGTCCTGTACCTCGTCCTGCCGGCGGACGTCCTGCCCGACCCGGTCTACCTGGACGACGTCGGTGTGCTCCTGCTGGCGCTGCGCAGTATGCGCGCCCCGCTGGCGGACAGGACCGGGCGGTCGGTACGGGAGCCGACAGCGGTCAGCCGCCCCACGGACTCCGCCTGAGCGCCCCCCGCACGCCGGCGCGCCGCCGCCACGGTGCACCCCCCGACCAGTCGCACGCCCCCTGAGTGCTCCATGTCACAAACAGTCAACCGACTGGGGGACTCAACCGTCTCAGGTTCAGGACGGGCCAACTGGCCCACGACTACGGAGCGTAGGGAAACCATTCACTCGTTCGAATCGTATAAGTCCATGGAAAGCCTGGAGATCCAGCGGGCCAAGCGGCGACAAGGGATGTCGCCGCCTTGACCGGGGGAGCATCGAAAAGGGAGAGACCATGCAACCGTTCGCGCTGAACTACGCACGCCCCGCGGCGGATTTGGACCTGACCACTCCATACGCCTACGACGCAGGCCTTCAGTTGAACGTCACCAGGGACGGCCGCATCGCCGCGACCGACCACGCGCTGCTACGGGAGTTCGGCACGACCACCTCCACCGCCGGTTCGAAGACACACTTCGACGACTGACCACGGACCGTCGACGATGACCGTACTGATCCTGACCTCCGAGCAGGATGTGACCGCGGACATGGTGGTCGTCCACCTGAACGCGTCCGGGGTCCCGGTGGTCCGGCTCGACCCCGCCGACCTGACCGGCGGGGTAGCGCTCTCAGGCGAGTACGTGCACGGCTCGTTCCGCGGTCATCTCTGGTCCGCGGGCCGTCTGTTGACCATGGACGGCCTGCGGTCGGTGTGGGTGCGCAGGCCGGGTGTCCCGGCCGCCCGCGTGCCCCAGCCCTCCGCGTGGCTGACGGAGGAGTCCGCGCAGGCGCTGTACGGCATGTTGCGCAGTTCCGGCGCGCGGTGGATGAACCACCCCGACGCCGCCCGCCGGGCCCGGCACAAGCCGTGGCAGCTCCGCCTCGCCCAGCGCAGCGGACTGCCCGTCCCGGCCACCCTGATCACGACGTTGCCGCAGGCCGCCCGGGACTTCGCGGCACGCTTCCCGGACCTGGTGGTCAAGCCGGTCTCGGGCGCGCACCCGCAGGAGCCGCCGCGGGCGGTGCCGACCAGCAGGGTGGCGCCGGGCACCGACTTCGCCGCGGTGGCGTACGGCCCCACGCTGCTGCAACGTCGGATCGCCAAGCGGGCCGACATCCGGCTCACCGCCGTCGGCGAGCGGCTGCTGGCCGCCCGCAAGGAGACGGCGGCGGGCGCCGACCCCGAGGAGGTGGACGTCCGGTTCGACCGGTCCGCGGCACCCTGGCGCCCGGCAGAGGTGCCGCCCCGCATCGCCGACTCCGTCCACACCTATCTACGGGAGGCCGAACTGGCTTACGGCGCCTTCGACTTCGTCGAGGACGGCGACGGGGTGTGGTGGTTCCTGGAGTGCAACCAGTCGGGGCAGTTCGGCTTCGTCGAGGTGGACACCGGGCAGCCCATCGCGCAGGCCATCGCCGAGTGGCTGACCCACCCGGCGGGGCGACGGCCACCGCAGGTCAGGGACGCGGACAGCGTGGTGCCGTGACCCGACCGGGCCGGGCGCTCAGTGCGGGCGCGGGCCCGGCAGCATCCCCTGGCGCTGCCAACCCGCGCCCGGGGCGGACGGGCGGCGGTCGACGCCGGGCGGCGCACCCGGGGAACGCAGGGGGCGCATGACCAGCTCCAGTTCCCTGCCGACGCGTTCGGCCTCGCTGCGTACAAGGGCGGGAACGTCTCCGCGTTCCGCCACGAGTCGGTCGTAGATCGGGGAATCCTGGAACACCCGGCAACGCGCCTTTCCTCTCGGAGACCCATGAACATGGGCATGACTGCCGAGTGTAAGCGACCGGGCACACCTCGGTGCGGACGGTGTCGAACCACGGGAGCCGCCCCGGAGCCCACCCGGCGCCCCGCGCGCCCCTCGGCCCCCGTTCACACCCCGCTTCGCCCCGGCACACCCCGGCTCAGCCCACGAGGGACAGATCACCCTCCCCGTCGGTCTCCTTCTCCTTGAGCTGGTCCTCGGCCAGCAGGGCGTCCGCGCGGGCGATCGCGTCCCGGACGCTGGTCGTGCCCATCATCACGCAGAGTGTGTAGCTGACGTCCTCAAGCTCCCGCGCCCGGGCGGGAACGGCGTGCTCCGCCTGCGCGATCCGCAGCGATGCGTAACGGGTGAGCTGTCTCCTGACGGCCTTCGGGTCCGGAACAATCACGGTGCGCCCCTCTCTCGATCTTCGGCTTCGCGTATGCCCGGGGAGCACCGGACCAATCCTGCCGTCCGGTCCTTTTCTCCCAAGTGACCAAATACCGTGGGTCATTCGCATCGGGAGCGCGACGCGCGGGGCCGACGGCGCGCTCACCCGCCGACGGCCCACACGAGGGGCGGTTCGGGAGGTGTCAGACGGCCTGCCCGCTGTGCAGTTCCGTGTAGGCGCCGCCGCGCCGCAGCAGCTCGTCGTGGGTGCCGGTCTCCAGGACCCGGCCGTCGCCCATCACCACGATCCGGTCGGCGCCGCGCACGGTGGACAGCCGGTGGGCCACCACGAAGGTCGTCCGGCCGCGCAGCAGCCGGGCCAGCGCCTGCTGCACCAGCGCCTCGGAACGGGTGTCGAGGGCCGAGGTCGCCTCGTCCAGGATCAGCACCTTGGGGTCGCGGATCAGCGCGCGGGCGATGGCGAGCCGCTGCCGCTGCCCACCGGAGAGCCGGGCGCCGCGCTCGCCCACCAGGGTGTCGAGGCCCTGCGGCAGCCGGTCCACGAACTCCAGCGCGTTGGCGTCCCGCAGCGCGGCCCGCACGGCGTCCTCACCGGCGTCGTCCATGCCGTAGGCGACGTTCTCCCGGATGGTGCCGTCGAAGAGGATGGACTCCTGCGGGACGACGGAGACGAACCGCCGATAGGTGCGCAGGTCCAGGGTGTTCATGTCGGTGCCGTCGAGCAGCAGCCGTCCGGAGGTCGGCCGGATGAAGCCGATGACGAGGTTGAGCACGGTGGACTTGCCCGCCCCCGAGGCGCCGACGAGCGCGATGGTCTCCCCCGGCGCCACGGAGAGGCTGAGGTCGCGTACGGCGGCCCGGCCGCCGTCGTAGGCGTAGCTGACGTCTCGGAAGGTGACGGCGCCGTGCAGCGCGGTGAGTTCCGCCTTGCCCTCGTTGTCCTCCAGCTCGGGCGCCTGGAGCACCTCACCGACCGAGCGCACCGACTCCAGGCCCTTGGTGATGACGGGCGCCAGACCGGCCAGCGTGGTGGTGGAGTTGGTGAGGGTGGTCAGGAAGGCGCCGAGCATGACGACGTCGCCCGCGGTGACGCCCCAGACGTCGTAGTACGAGACCAGCGCGGCGCCCGCGAGGACCAGCACGCCGACGACGTTGAGCACCACCCAGGCCAGCGAGCCGAACCGCCCGTTGACCAGGTCCAGGCGCATCCCGGAGCTGAGCAGGCGCCGCAGGGTGCCGTCCATGCGGTTCAGGGCCTTGCCCTCCAGGCCGTGGGCGCGGGTGACCGGTATCAGCCGGGTCATCTCCGTCACCCGGGAGGAGAGGGTCTCCACCTCGTGCCGGAAGTGCTCGTTGTGGGTGCGCAGCCGGGCCCTGAGGCGGGCGACGACGAGGGCGGCGGCGGGCACGACGACGAGGAAGACGGGCAGGAACTCGGGGGTGCGCACGCCGATGATCACCAGTCCGCCGATGAGGACGGTGGTCGCCCCGAGGCCGGTCTCGGCGGTCTGCTGCACCATCTGCTCGACCGTCTCGACGTCCCGCACCACCTTGGCCTGGAGCACCCCGGCGCTGACCCGGGAGTGGTAGCCGATGGAGAGCTGCTGCATCCGGGTGCACAGGGCGGAGCGGAGCGCGGTGCCCATGCGGCGCACGCTGCCGTAGAGGAGCCGGACGTAGAGGACGTGCAGGGGGTAGTTGACCAGCAGGATGAACATGATGACGCCGGTGCTCGTCCAGAGGTTGCTGATCGGCTGGTGCTGGACGACGGTGTCGATGATGGACGCGGTGATCAGCGGCAGCAGCCAGACGGGGCTGTGCTTGACGGTGAAGACGCCGACGGCCGCGGCGAGGCGCCGGCGGTCGGCGCGGAACAGGTAGGCGAGCGTGCGGACCGGGTGCTCGCCCCGGTAGCGGTGGTCGAGTGGTCTCTCCTGCGTCGGCGCCATCGGCGGTGTTCCTCCCAGTGCCCTGTCGGAAGCGCCCTGGCGGGCAGCAAGCGCTTCCCTTCCCTTGCGGGCGAGGAGTACACCAGGTCGGGGCGGGACGGGGGAAACGTCCAGGGCGTGAGATCGGCTCACGCGCGCGGTGGGATCAGATGGCGGCCCGCGCCGGGTCAAGGGCGCGGGCCAGTTCCGCCGCGGCGCGGCCGAGTTCGCTCTCGTCGGCCGGGAGCCGGCAGAGCAGTCCACAGCGCTCGCGCACGGCCTCGCGGGCGGCACGCTCCCAGGCGACCGGGTTCTCACGGCGGTTGAGGAGCTTGGGGTAGGCGCTGGCCGTGCGCTCCCACTGACGGGCGTCCGCGATGCCGCCGAGCAGCCGGACGATCTCCGGGCGGCAGGTGACATGCGGCAGTTGCGCGAGTTCCCAGAGGAAGGGGACCGTCGCGGCGGTGGCCTGCGTCACCACGAAGCCGTACTGGCAGATCCGGTCCCGCAGCTCGGCCACGGCGGTGACGGCCGTCGGGGCGCTGCCCCAGGCGATCTTGTTGAGCAGCAGGGGGATCGTCGCCGCGGAGCCGGTGGAGTCCTGGAGGTCCGGCCAGGGCACGTCGCCCAGGCCCCGCAGGGGTTCCACGGGCGCGGTCTCGTGGTCGGCGCGCTGACTGTGCTGGTTGCGCTCGGTGCTCGGCTGGTGCGTCGGAGCGGTGCGCATGGCGTGAACCTTTCCGCGGCGGTCAGGTCAGAGAAGGGGCGGCGCGGCTGCCGGGCCGCCGCCGGGGGTGCGGTGCTGGGGCGCTGAGCGCACCGGTATGAGCACGGCGTCTCCCTGATGAGGCGTCAGGCAACGGCGTCGACCGAGGGGTTGACGCCGAGGGCTATTATCCACGCCGACGGCGTCCGCGTGCAATTGCACGAGAAATTGCGCGGAATCGGGGTAGGAAGGGAGAGGCCCCGCGCACCACGAGTCATCCGGGGCCCCGGTGGGCGCACGGCTCCCCGGTGGAACGCGAGACGGCAAGGAGAGGTCAGTGTCAGCAACACCCAACGGAGTGCGCGCCAGTTCGCTGGACGCGGCGTGGATCAAGAGCCAGCACAGCACCGCCGAGGGCAACTGCGTGGAGGTGGCCCACCTGACGGACGGGTCCGTCGCCATGCGCAACTCCCGCGACCCGGAGGGGCCCGCGCTTGTCTACACGCCCGCCGAGATGGCCGCGTTCCTCGCCGGGGCGAAGGACGGGGAGTTCGACCACCTGGTGTGACGCCCGCCCCGCTCGACTCCGTTCGAATCGGGCGGCGTCGCCGTCCGGGAGGTGCGGTGCGGACGTACGGACTGCGGTAACGTGGTTGCCACTTCTGCCGGTTGCTGGGAGCCAGGATGTCCGCCGAGTCGCAGCGCATCTCCCGTCTCGAAACCTATCTGGCCCGGACCGAGCCGGCACCCACCCTCCTGAAGATGCTGGTGGGCGTGCAGCTGGCCGGTTTCCGCGAGGACGCCGGGTACGCCCAGGACCAGGCGGCCAGGGCTCTCGGATTCAGCGCGGCGAAGCTGTCCCGCATCGAGTCCGGCAAGGGCCGCAGACCCCCCTCCGAGGCCGACGTCCGCGCCCTGCTGAAGCTGTACGGCACCGACGAGTACGAGGGTTCGGTGCTGCTGAAGCTGCTGCGGCGGGCCGGGGAGCCGGGCTGGTGGCAGCGGTACGACAAGCGGCTGATGCCGGAGTGGTTCGACCGGCTGGTGGGCCTCCAGGAGGCCGCCGCCGCGATCCGCACCTTCGAGATCCAGTACGTCCCCGGCCTGCTCCAGATCCCGGCGTACACCCAGGCCGTGATGGACCGCGGGCTGCCGACCGCGCCCGGCCCCGAGGTACGGCGCCGGGTGGAGCTGCGGACCAAGCGCGCCGAGCTGCTGCACCGGGCGGACCCGCCGCAGCTGTGGGCGATCATCGACGAGTCGGTGCTGCTGCGGGTGCTGGGCAGCCGGGCGGTGATGCGGGACCAGCTGACGCATCTGCTGGAGATGGCCCAGCTCCCCCATGTCACCGTGCAGGTCGTGCCGCTGGACGCCACGAACGCGTCGTCGCCGACGATCCCGGTCACGTATCTGCGCTTCGGCGGCCTCGACCTGCCGGACGTGGTCTATCTGGAGCACATCCGAAGCGCCCACTTCCTGGAGGACCGTGACGAGACCGAGGAGTACCGGGTCGTCCTGGACCGGCTGGCGGACGAGGCGCTGACGCCGAGGGAGTCGCTGGAGCTGATGGGCGAGACGCTGCGGACCCGGTACTGACCCCGGTCCGCCGCCGTCTCCACCGCTCCCTGCCTTCTCCGCTCCCTCAGCGGACGATCCCGACCCCGCCGAACTCGATCCACTCGTGGGTGAGCTGCCGGGGCGCCACCTCGGTGTCGGGACGCCAGGTGGAGACCTCCACCAGCCCCGGCTCCAGCACGTCGAGACCCTCGAACAGCCGCTCCACGTCCTTCGGCTCCCGCACCCGCCCCCAGTGCCCCTGGGTGACCTGGTCCATGAAGTCGGTGACGAAGGCGCGCACCTCGGCGTCCTCGCTGACCAGCTGGCACATCACCATCACGCTGCCCGGCACCAGCCGCTCCCGCACCCGGGTGGCCACCGCGAGCGGGCCGTCGGTGTCGCTGTCCGGGATGCAGTGGAAGACGGAGTTGAACAGCACGGCCACCGGCTGGGAGAAGTCGATCAGCCGCTGGGTCTCGGGGTGCGCGAGTATCCCGTCGGTCTCCCGCAGGTCGGCGTGGATCACGGCCGTGCGCTCGTCCTGCTCCAGCAGGGCCCGCCCGTGGACGAGCACCATCGGGTCGTTGTCGACGTAGACGACGTGCGCGCCGGGGTCGACGCGCTGGGCGACCTGGTGGACGTTGTCCTGGGTGGGCAGGCCGGACCCGTGGTCGAGGAACTGCCGGATGCCGTGCTCCTCGGCGAGCGTCCTGACGACCCGCTGGAGGAACCGGCGGTTGTTCAGGGCGAGGCGGCGGGTGCTGGGCACCACCTTGTCGAGCTGCTCGCAGGCGGCGCGGTCGGCGGCGTAGTTGTCCTTGCCGCCGAGGTAGTGGTCGTACATCCGCGCGGCCGTCGGGACGCTGGCGTCGATCTCCGTGGACAGCGGCTTGTCCGTCTGCATCGTTCCCCCCGCGTTGTGCCGAGCGTCAACTCGGCTGGCGTGACCGGGAGTACATCCTAGGGAGGCGATGTCGGCCGATGCCAGTCCGCGGACGGAGACCGACCGCCGGGGTCACGCCGCGTCCAGCTCCGCGAGTTCGGCGGTGGTGAGGACGAGGTCCGTCGCCGCCACCGAGTCCCGGATCGTCTCCGGCCTGCTGGCGCCCGGGATGGGGATGACGACGGGGGACTTGGCGAGCATCCAGGCCAGGCAGACCCGCTGCGGGCTCACCCCGTGCGCCTCGGCGATCCGGGCGAACGGGGCGTGCGCGGAGCCCAGTTCACCGGCGCGGGAGATGCCGCCGAGCGGGCTCCACGGCAGGAAGGCGATGCCGAGGTCGTCGCAGAGCCGCAGCTCCGGCTCGCTGGAGCGGAAGGCGGGCGAGAACTGGTTCTGCACGGAGACGAGCCGTCCGCCGAGGATGTCGTTGGCGAGCTTGATGCGCTCCGGGTTCGCGTTGGAGATCCCGGCCATCCGGATCTTGCCCTCGTCCAGCAGGTCGCGCAGCGCGCCGACCGACTCCTCGTACGGCACCCGCGGGTCGGGGCGGTGGAACTGGTACAGGCCGATGGCCTCCACGCCGAGCCGCCGCAGCGACGCCTCGCAGGCCTCCTTGAGGTGGCGGGGGCTGCCGTCGACGGTCCAGCTGCCGTCGCCGGGCCGCAGGTGGCCGCCCTTGGTGGCGACGAGGACGTCGGCGCCCCGCTCGTGCTCGGCGAGGGCCTTGGCGACGAGCGTCTCGTTGTGGCCGACCTCGTCGGCGTCGCGGTGGTAGGCGTCGGCGGTGTCGATGAGGGTGACGCCCGCGTCCAGGGCGGCGTGGACGGCGGCCAGGGAGCGGGCCTCGTCCGGACGCCCCTCGATCGACATGGGCATGGCGCCCAGCCCGATCGCACTGACGTCGACGGCACCGATACGGCGAGTGTGCATCTGCTCGTGACCTCTTTCGACTGTCGCGCGGAACCCGGCGTCCGGCGGGCCGGTGGGTACGACGCCGGACGTGATCCAGCGTGACGGCCCGCGCGCCGGAGGTCCAATAGAGAGAGGTGAACGGATTCAGCAGCGGGGCAGCTGAATGCCCGCGCGCGCCGCCGACAGGACGTGTTCGCGCAGCAGCTCGACGTACCGGCGCATGTTCCGGTAGGCGGGGTCGGTGCTGGGGTAGCGGCTGGCGAACTGGAGGCCCTCGTGCAGCCGGGTGATCCACACGCACACCTGGTCGCCGTACGACACCCGGATGAGGCCGTAGGCGTTCAGCTCCCGCCACCGTTCGGAGCCCACGGTGGCGCGGGCGTCCACGTAGGAGACGATCGAGTAGAGGTCCGGTGAGGTGGGCCGGAAGTCGGAGCCCAGCAGGCGCAGCACCCGGGCGATGGGCAGCTGGGCCAGCGGCCGGGCGTCCCGCAGCGCGGAGCGGACCATCCGCACGGCGCCGTCGAAGCCGTCGGCCCGCCCCGCCGGGATCTCGATCGGCGCCCCGCCCACGTACCAGCCGACCGAGTCCGACCAGCGGGACTTCATCCTGGTGTGGAACGGTACGACGGTGCGGTAGACCGGCTGCCCGGTCAGCTCGTGGACGATGAGCGCGGTGGCCGCGAGGACGCCGACCAGGGTTCCGCCGTGCGGGCGGCAGTAGGCCTCGAAGGCGGCGGCGTCGCGCTCGTCGACGAGCATCTCGTGCATCAGCTTCTGCGGTGGCAGCGGCTTCCCGGCGCTGGCGTCGAGCCCGAGGTCGACGGGGAAGTTGGGCAGCGTCCCGCCGCACCGGGCGACGAACTCCCGCCAGCGGGCGACGACCGGGTGCGTGCCGTCGATCCGGTCGGCGTCGGTGCGCTCTCTCGCGCAGAAGTCGATGTAGCTGGCGGCCGGGGCCGTGGGCACGCCGCGGCCCTCCAGACCGGCCGCGTACAGTTCGTGGATCTCGGCGGGGATGCGGTGCAGGGAGTACGCGTCGACGTTGCTGTGGTCGAAGGCCATGTACACGCTCGCGCTGCCCTCCCTGAGGACGGCCGTGTAGAGGAAGTTCGGCCAGCCGAGGGCGTCCGCGGCGACGTCGAAGCGGTCCTGGAGGTAGCGGCTCAGCGTCGCCGCGTCGGAGAAGTCCCCGCGGTCCTCGCGGTGCAGCCGGACCGCGTCCGGGTCCAGCGTGAACCGGCGCATGTCGTCACCGACCCACCGGAACCCGCTGCGCAGCGTCTCGTGCCGCAGCGTCCAGGCCCGCAGGGCGCCGTGCAGGACGTCGAGGTCGACGTCGCCGGGGATGTCGAACGCGGCCCCCAGCCAGGTGGGCACGAACAGCCCGTCCTCCCGCACCGTCCGCGCCGTTCGAAGATGGGACTCCTGTACGTACGCGGGTGGCCGGACGTCCTCCCCCAGGCCGGTCGCCGTCTCGACGGTCGCGGGATGCAGCGTCCACTCCACCAGCCGTCCGGGCCGGATCTCGCAACGCTGGAGGTCGGTCATTCGCACAGGGCACTCCGTTCGCCTGCCCTCGGAAGTCGGGGCGGGGAGGGGTCGGCAAAGGCACATCCATGCCAACGACGCGAATGATCCGGAGGAAACGCCCGACGCGACACGCTCCGTCCGACGCCCCGGAGCGGAGCCCGCCGACGGCAGCCGGTCACGGCGCCAACGGCGTTGTCGGTGCCCGCTCTTAGAGTGGGTCGCATGGGGTCCACGGGCATTCAGATCGACGTAGTGGTGGGTTGTCCGGTCAACGACGAGGTGGAGAGGGTGCTCGGGCTGGCCGAGGCCGTGGGGGAGCCCGTCACCGTCACGTTCCTGTGGGAGGGGCGGGCGGAGGCGGAACGGGCGGTGCTGGTGCCCGCGGCCACGCTGGCGTCGTGGGAGCACTGGGCGCCCGGCGGCTACCCGGGCGGTGGGCACGCCGAGGCGGAGGAGGGGCCGGAGCTGGCGCGTCCGGCGACGTTCGGGCCGTTCACACTCTTCCGCCGTCGGGCGGGAGGGCGTACGGCGGTGGCCCGTGGCGGGGTGGTGGTCGCCGAACTGCTGGATCCCGGCGAGGCGCACTGGCTTGAGGAGAAGGCCCGCGGGGTCCGGCAGGGTTTCATGGATCCCGGACAGCGGGCCGCTTACGAGGAGTTCCTCGCCCGGCAGGATGGCGTGTGACGGTCCGGTGGGGCCCATCGACGTGGGGGTTGATTTCGTGGAGCAGTACGAGGACCGGATCCTGGCTGAGGAGCTTGCCGCCCTTGGCGCGGTGGGCGGGGGCAGTGGTCGCCTGGTCCGGGTGGTGGCCAAGCGGATGAAGAAGAACGTCCAGGAGATCGAGCTGCTCGTGCCCCTGCCGTTCGACGAGGCGGTGCGGCGTGTCTTCGGTGTGCTGAGCGGCGCGGGCCGCGCGGTCGGGAGCGGGGCCGGGGACGACGGCACCGAGATGCTCCGGGTCGTCGCCGGTGGTGGTGCCGGTGGCCTGAATCCGGTCGTGGTGACCGTGTGGGTGCGACAGGCCGGTGAGGGTGGCTCCCAGGTGCGGCTGCGGGCCGCCGCCAAGGAGGGGCTGATCAGGCAGCGGGCCGGGGAGAAGACCGCCGCCCGGCTCGCCGCCCTGCTGGGCGAGGCGACCGGGGCGACCAGAGCGGGCGGGTGAGCGGGGGCGCCGGGCACGAGACTGCCGCCCGGCCGGGAAACGAGTCCGGGCGGCAGTCGGTTCCGTGGGGCGTCAGGCGCCCTTGCCCTTCAGGTACTCCGCCACGCCAGGCGCCTCGTGCGCGTCCTCCACGCCGATCACGCCGCCGACCGACTTCGCGTCGGGCTTGAGGACGTAGGTGGACAGGCTCGCGGGGCTGTTGACGTCGGAGAAGTTCTGCGGGGTGCCGAGGCCGGTGTCGGCCTTGGTCTGGGCGCGGTGCGCCTTGACCACGTCCGCGCGGGCGAGGCTGCCGCTCTCGCAGGCGTTCTCCAGGTCCTCACCGATCAGCTTGGCCGCGTTGTAGCCCGAGAGCACGCCGGAGTCGACCGGGGAACCGGGGTACTTCTTCTCGTACGCCCCGACCATGTTCTTCACGCCCGGCAGGTTGGAACTGACCGCCGGGGCGGCGCTGACGATGTGGACCATGGCCTCCAGCGCCTTGGCCGCCGGGGTCTTCATCAGCTGCGGGGCGTAGCCGGGGGCGCTGGTGACGATCGGGACCTGGAGGCCGCGGGAGGCCGCGACGCCCGCGAGGGACGCCGTCTGCGCCGGGCCCGCGCTGATCAGGATGGCCTTGACGCCCGCCTTGCGCAGCGCGGAGACCTGCGCGGACAGGTCGGTGTCGGTGGCCTTGATCTTCTGGTCGACGACCTTCATGCCCGCCTTCTCGGCGGCCCAGGTGGAGCCCTCCAGGGCGTTGGTGCCGTAGTCGCCCTCGAAGTAGACGTGGCCGATCGAGTCGCCCTTCTTCAGCTTGGCGGTTCGGGTGAGGAAGTCGACGGCGGCGATCATGTCGACGTCGTAGGTGGTGCCGAGGACCTGGACGGCGTCCTTGCCGAGCAGGGAGGCCGCCCACGCCTGCGGGAAGGTCAGCAGGTGGTCGCTCTCGATGTCGTCGAGCAGCGCCGCGACCACCGGGGAGCCGATGACCTGCGGCAGCGCCACCACGTCGGGTGAGATGTCGGCGTAGGCGGTGACCGCCTTCTGGACGTCGTAGCCGTGGTCCTCGACGACGATCTTGATCTCGCGGCCGCAGATGCCGCCCTCGGCGTTGATCTCGTCGGCCCACATCTGCTGCGCCTGCACGATGGACTTGCCGAGGGTGGCGTAGGGGCCGGTGAGGTCGGTCAGCGCGCCCAGGGTGATGGTCTTCTCGGTGACGCCGGGGCCGGTCTTCACGCCGTCGGCGCCACTGGTGGCCTCCTCGTTGTCCGCCTTGGAGCTACACGCGGTGCCCGCGAGCAGGAGCGCCGACACGGCCGAGGCGAGGACGATTCTGGAGGTGGTGCGGTGCCTGCGGGGCTTGACGTTCACGGGGTGTGCTCCTTGGCTCGTGCGGCTGACGCTGCTGAGGTGGCTGGTGCGGACGGGGTGGCCGAAGCGGCCGAGGTCGGTTCCTGGGATGGGTCGGTGCGGCGTCCGCCGCGCACGCGGGCCCGCACCCGGCGGGTCAGGCCGTGCAGGCCGTCCGGCGCGTAGAGCAGGACGACGACGATGGCGGCGCCGTAGAGGTAGCGGGCGGCCTCGGTCGGGCCGACGCCGCCCTCACCGGTGCCGGGTGCCGTGACCAGCGGCAGATGGTCGGCGTAGCGGGTCATCAGCAGCGGCAGCGCGGTGACGAAGGCCGCGCCCGCCACCGCCCCGGCGACGGAGCCGAGGCCGCCGATGACGATCATGGCGAGGTAGTCGACGGAGAGGGCGAGGCCGAAGTAGTCGGGGACGATGCGGCGGAAGCCGAGGGCCAGCAGGGCGCCCGCCAGACCCGCGTACATCGACGACACGACGAACGCCGCCGAGCGGTAGCGGGCCACGTTGACGCCCATCACGGACGCCGCGGTCTCGCTGTCGCGCAGCGCCACCAGGGCGCGTCCGGGGCGGCCCCGCAGGACGCCGCGGGCGGTGAGGCAGGTGACGGCGAAGAGCAGCAGGCCGAGGTACCACAGGCGTTCCTCGGTGCCGAACGGCACGCCGAGGACGGTGAGGTCGGTGTCGTCGCCGAAGCTGAAGCCGCCGACGGTCAGCGGGGGCACCGAGCGGCCGTTGAAGCCGCCGGTGACGGAGTCCGCGGTGAGCAGGACGTGGTGGCCGAGGAAGACCAGCGCGAGGGTGGCGACGCCGAGGTAGATGCCGCGCACCCGGCCCGCGACGGGGCTGAACAGGCCGCCCGCGGCCCCGGCGAGCAGCACCGCGCACACCAGGGCGAGGACGGGCGGCAGGCCGAGGCCCGGGTCACCGGCGAACCAGGCGTAGCCGTAGGCCCCGACGGCGAGGAAGAAGGCGTGGCCGAGGGAGAGCTGGCCGGCGGTGCCGGAGAGCAGGCTGAGGCCGACCGCGCCGATGGCCGCCGCCATGGCGAACAGGCCGATCCGCAGCCAGAACGCCTCCAGGTAGAAGGGGAGGGCGCACATCAGTGCCACGGGCACCACCCAGCGGGCCCACTTGGCGAGGTCAGACACGTGCCGCTCCCTTCGCGCCGAACAGTCCGGTGGGCCGTACCAGGAGGACCAGCACCATCACGGCGTACGGGGCGACGTCGCCGAAGCCCTCGCCGAGGACGTGCAGGTCGGACTGGTAGCCCGCGACGAGCGCCTCGGTGAGGCCGATCAGCAGGCTGCCCGCGAGGGCGCCGGGCGGGGAGGCGAGGCCGCCGAGGATGGCGGCGGGGAACGCCTTCAGCGCGATCTGACCGGTGGTGCGTTCCAGGCCGGGGGCCGGGAACGCCACCAGGAACACGGCGGCGAGCGCGGCGAGGCCGCCCGCGAGGCACCAGGCGAGGGTGCGCACGCGGGTGAGCCGTACGCCCATCAGCGCCGCCGCCTCCACGTCCTCGGCCGCCGCGCGCAGCGACAGGCCCCAGGTGCTGTACCGGAAGAGGGCGAAGACCCCGGCGATGACGAGGGCGGAGACGACGATCGCGGCGATCCGGCTGTCCGCGACCGTGAACGACCCGACGGTGGTGACCGAGTCGCCCCAGGGGTCGCCGGTGCTCATCAGGTCGCCGCCGATGCGCCGGGCCAGGTCGGTGACGAGGACGATGTCGATGCCGATGGTGACGATGGTCTGCACGTGCGCGGCGTGCGCGTCCTGCCCGCCGGTGCGTTGCAGGACGAACCGGTCGAGGAGGCCCGCCACGGTCGCCGTCGCCAGGATGGCGAGGGCGAGCGCCCCGGCGAAGCCGAGGTCGTCGTGGAGGACGGCGGTGAGGTAGCCGCCGAGCAGCAGCAGGGAGCCGTGGGCGAAGTTGAGGACGCCGGACGCCTTGAAGATGATCACGAAGCCGAGGGCGACCAGGGCGTAGACCGAGCCGAGGGCGAGGCCGTTGAGGACGTTGTCCACGAAGGTGGTCATGCGGCGTCCTCCCCGCTGTCGGTGGTGCCGTCCGCTTCGGTGCCGAGGTAGGCGCGCAGCACCTCGGGGTCGCGTTGGACCTCTTCGGGGGTGCCGTGGGCGATGGCCTTGCCGAAGTCGAGGACGGTGACCTCGTCGGCGAGGCGCATGACCAGGCCCATGTCGTGTTCGACGAGCAGCACGGAGAGTCCGAGTTCCTCTCGTACGGCGCGGATGACCTCGGCGGTGCGGGCGCGTTCGGCGGCGTTCATGCCGGCGACCGGTTCGTCGAGGAGCAGCACGCGGGGTTCCAGGCAGAGGGCGCGGGCGAACTCGACGCGCTTGCGGTCGCCGTAGGAGAGCGCGGCGACGGGGGCGTCGAAGTGGTCGGCCAGCCCGGTGAGGTGGGCGAGTTCGCGGGCGCGGGCGAGGTGCTCGCGCTGTTCGCGGCGGGCCTGCGGCAGGCGCAGGGCGCTGGCGGCGAAGCCCGCGTGGGACAGGGCGTGGCGGCCGAGCATCAGGTTGTCGGCGACGGTGCCCTGGGTGGTGACGATGTTCTGGAAGGTGCGGGCGACCCCGAGGGCGGCGATCCGGTGCGGGGCGAGCCGGGTCAGCTCGGCCGCGCCGAGGCGGACCGTGCCGCTCGCGGGCCGGTACAGGCCCGACAGGACGTTGAAGCAGGTGGACTTGCCCGCGCCGTTGGGTCCGATGACGGCGTGCACCGAGCCGGGGGCGACGGTGAAGGAGACGTCGTCGAGGGCGGTCAGACCGGCGAACCGGACGGTGACGCCGCTGACTTCGAGCGGGAGCGGAGGTGCGGTGGTACGGGTGGTCACGCGGCCCCCTGACCTTCGGTGGCGGCCTCGCCCAGGTAGAGGCGGCGTACCGCGTCGGTGCGGGCGAGTTCGTCGGCGGGTCCGGCGAGGCCGACCTCGCCGACGTCGAGGACGTAGGCGTGGTCCGCGAGGGACAGCGCCATTCCGGCGTTCTGTTCGACGAGGAGGACGGCGGTGCCCTGGGCGTTGATCTCGCGGATCACCTCGGCGATCCGGTGCACCATGCGCGGGGCGAGGCCGAGGGAGGGCTCGTCGAGCAGGAGCAGCCGGGGGGCGGCCATCAGGGCGCGGCCGATGGCGAGCATCTGCTGCTCGCCGCCGGAGAGCAGACCGGCGGCCTGCTGGGTACGCTCCGCGAGCCGCGGGAAGAGCGCGAAGACCCGGTCGCGGGCCTCCTTCGCCTGGTGGGCGCCGCGGCGGCCGAGGCCGAGGGCGCCCGCGCGCAGGTTCTCCTCCACGCTGAGCCCGGCGAACACCCGTCGGCCCTCGGGCACCTGGACGACTCCGGAGCGGACGGCGGCGACGGGGTCCTGGCCGTCGAGGACGGTGTCGCCGTAGCGGATCCGGCCCGCCGTGACGGCGCCGCGATGCAGTCGCAGCGTGCCCGAGACCGCGCGCAGGAGGGTCGTCTTGCCCGCGCCGTTGGCGCCGAGCAGGGCGACGACGCCGCCTGGTGGGACGGTCAGGGACACGGAACGCAGGGCGGACAGGGCGCGGCCGTAGGTCACGTCGAGGTCCTCGACGTGCAGCGCGGGCTCACCGTCCGGTGGTGCTTCGGGCATCACGGCTCCTCGGGTCCGTGCCGGAGCGGGCACGGGCTGGGGTGGGAAGGTGCCGCTCACGACAGCACGGGCGCCGCGCGCCGGTACAGGCTTCACCACGCTGACGCTGCGTCTTCCCAACCCGGGTGGTGCCGACTTGTGCGGGTGCCCAGGGCGCTGGCGCGCGCCGGTGGCCCGCGTGACCTCCCCGTTATGGTCCGCCTTGGGTACGACGTCGCGCGCGGGGCCTCCGCCGCGGCCCGCGCTCCCCGCCCGGACGCCCGGTGCGCGCGCTGGGGGAAGGCAGGAGGACACGCTCGGGGAAGACAGAGAAGGGAAGACCTGTGTCTCGACAGGACCCGCACACGCTGTTCGGCCTCGACGGGCGGCGGCACACCAGCTGCCACGACCCGGCCGACCGGCGGGCGCGCGTTCGCCGACGCCTTCGCGGTGCTGCCGGACGGCTCCGACCTGCGGCGGCTGGAGCTGCCGGTGGAGCACGGGGCGGCGGTCCGGTTCCGGCTGTGACCTGGTCGCGCGGCTGGTCCGGCCGGAGGAGGACTCCGGGGCGGTCGGTCGGATGCGCGCGGGCATCCCCGGTCCGGTCTGCCGCCGACGCCGCGCCCGTACCCTGATGTCATGCGGACGCGCCCCACCCTGACCTGGACCCCGCCCGAGGACCTGCCGCCGGGAACGGCCGACCCGGGCCCGGTCGCCGACGTGCTGGCCGTGGGCGGGGTGCTCGTGCTGAGCGGGGCGGGGATCTCCACCGAGTCGGGCATCCCGGACTACCGGGGTGCGGGCGGGAGCCTGAACCGGCACACGCCGATGACGTTCCAGGACTTCACCGGCAGCGCGCGGGCCCGGCGCCGGTACTGGGCGCGCAGCCACCTCGGCTGGCGGACCTTCGGGCGGGCGCTGCCCAACGCCGGGCACCTGGCGGTGGCCGCGTTCGGGCGGCACGGGCTGCTGGCGGGGGTGATCACCCAGAACGTCGACGGTCTGCACCAGGCCGCGGGCAGCGAGGGCGTCGTGGAACTCCACGGGAGCCTGGACCGGGTCGTCTGCCTGTCCTGCGGCGCCCTCAGCCCGCGCCGTGACCTCGCGGCACGGCTCCGGCGGGCCAACGCGGGCTTCGCGCCGGTGGCCGCCGGACTCAACCCGGACGGCGACGCCGACCTCACCGACGAGCAGGTGGGCGACTTCCGTGTGGTGCCGTGCGCCGGGTGCGGCGGTGTCCTCAAGCCGGACGTGGTGTTCTTCGGTGAGAACGTGCCGCCGCGCCGGGTCGAGCACTGCCGTGAGCTGGTCCGGGCGGCCACCTCGCTGCTGGTCCTCGGCTCCTCCCTGACGGTGATGTCGGGACTCCGGTTCGTCCGGCAGGCGGCCGAGGCCGGGAAGCCGGTGGTGATCGTCAACCGGGACCCGACCCGGGGCGACCGGCACGCCCGCACCCGGGTCGCGCTCCCGCTCGGCGACACCCTCACCGCCGTGGCCAGGCGGCTGGGCGTCCCGGTGGGCGCCGCCCGCTGAACTCAGGGCCGCAGCAGCCGCCGTGCCGTCAGCGCCAGGGTGATCTCCGCGAGGTCGGCGGGGCGGGCCAGGGAGCGGTCGGTGAGCTGTTCGAAGCGGCGCAGCCGGTTGAGGACGGTGTTGCGGTGGCAGTACAGGCGGCGGGCGGCGCGCTGGGCGGAGCCGTCGCAGGCGAGCCAGGCGGCGAGGGTGTCCAGGAGGACCTCGCGGTCGGCGGGGTCCAGCTGGGCGAGCGGGCCGAGCACGCGGTGCGAGAGGGCGGCGCCCAGCTCGGGTGAGGTGACGATCAGCGCGGCGGGCAGGTGGTCGGCGAGCCGGACCGCGCCGCCCTCCGGCGGGCAGATGGTGAGCGCGGTGTCGGCGAGGCGGCGGGCGTCGCCCACCGCGGCCAGCCCCTCCACCACGCCGCCGATGCCGATCCGGACGCCCGCGGTCGGCCCGGTCGGCTCGATCACCGGCTCGGGCAGGTCGCCGTCGCCGACCAGGACGATGCCGTGGTCCACGTCGGCGCCGGAGTACCAGTGCACGGGCAGGCCCGGCGGTACGGCGGCGGCGCGGGCGTCGGCGCACTGCGCGGGGTGCCCGCCCGCGACGGCGACGACGGCGTACCGCCCGCTCTCCGGCAGGTCGAGCACCTCGGCGGCCTCGGGCAGGTCGGCGATGCGGCTGGTGCCGTCGAGCAGGGCGGCGGCGAGCACCCGTACCCGGTTCTCGCGGCGCCAGGCCAGCTGCCGCTCGACCTGCCGGTAGGACTCGGCGACGAGGGAGCAGTGCTCGTCGACGAAGTTCCAGACGTCGGACGCCACGTGCACCAGCAGCCGGATGTCCTCGGGGGCGGCGCGGGAGGTCTCCTCGACCAGGCCCTGCCACACCAGGGAGCCGCCCAGCCGGAAGGCGTGCAGCAGGGCGTCGAGCGGGATGCCCTGTTCGGCGCGGCGGGCACCGATCTTCCAGGTGCAGCGGCGGGCGCCGTCCCGGGCGCCGCGCGGGTCGAGCAGCGAGGCGATGCTGTGCCCCAGCGAACGGTGCACCTCCTGCCAGGTGGCGACGGGCTCGGTCTCCATGGCGGACCGGTAGCACGCCTCCTCCTCCTGGAGGACGGCCACCAGCCGGTCGGTGAGGTCGGGCAGGGCGGCCTGCAGCACGCGGGCGGCGCGGTGCAGGACGCGGATGGCGTCGGCGTCGATCAGGGACCGGACGGGACGTCCGGCGCGTGGTGGCGGTACGGCGGTCGGCCGAAGGCGGGTCGCCGTTCGTGGCCGTAGTGCTTGCTGCATCGCGGTCCTCCCCCAGGGTCGGTTGCCCGGCGGTGCGGTCGCCTGCGGGCCTCCGACCGGTTCCCGGTCGGTCGGGTGGCCCGTGGCGGCGGCCGGCATCTGACTCTTGCTGCCCCGAAGGATGGCATACCGTCCGGTCGGTCCCTAGGGTTGTGCACCGGTCTTTTCGGACTGCTCCACCAGCCGGGCCAGCTCGACCCGGGACCGCACGCCGAGTACGGCGAAGACGTTGCGCAGGTGGTAGTCGACGGTGCGGGTGCTCACGGACAGGGTGCGGGCGACCTCGCGGTTGGTGGCGCCCTCGGCGACGCACTGTGCGATACGCCACTGCTGCGGGGTGAGCCGGGACAGCGCCCCGCCTCCGGTCCCGCTGGGCGCGGCGCCGTTGGCACGCAGTTCCTGGCGGGTCTGTCCGGCCCAGACCCCGGCGCCGCAGTGGTCGAACCCGGCGAGGGCGGCGCCGAGCCGGTCGCGGGCCTCGCGCAGTCGGCGGCGCCGTCGCAGCCACTTGCCGTACAGCAGTTGGGTGCGGGCGCGTTCGAAGTCGCCGACGGCGGCCTCGTGCAGGTCGAGGGCGCGCAGGTAGAGCGCGTCGGCGTGCTCGGGCGGGGCGAGCAGGGCGCGGCAGCGGGCGAGCTGGGCGGGGGCCTGCGGATCGACGCCGAGGGAGGCCCAGACCGCGAGGTCGGCGAGGACGCCCTGGGCGTCGTCGGGGCGTCCGGCGAGTACGGCGGCCTCGACGAAGCAGGGCACCGCGAGCATCCACACCGCGAAGTGGCCGCGCCGTGGGCCGGGTCTGACCAGCGGGCCGAGCCGGTCGGCGGCCTCCAGGGGGCGGCCCCGGCCGAGGTCGGCGCGGGCCGCGGCCCAGTGCGCGAGGGTGGCGGCCTGGACCAGCCCGTGCCGCCGCGCGGTGCTCAGCGCGGCGCTGACATGGCTGCTGACGACGCTCCCCTCGCCCACGATCGACGCCGCCAGGGCGAGTACGGCGTGGTGGTGGGCGGCGGTGTTGCGCTGCCCGGCGCGCTGGGCCGCGCGCAGGCCCTCCTCGGCGTGGGTGCAGGCCAGGGCATGGCGTCCGGCGCGCAGTTCGGCGTAGGCGAGGTACTCCAGGGCGCGGGGTACGAGGGCGTCACCGCCGTGGGCGCGGGCCGCCGCCAGTGCCCTCGCCCCCGCCCGAACCGCCGCGGACATGTCACCCAACAGCAGCGCGGCGACCGCGGGCCGCAGCAGCGCCTCGGGTTCCCCGCTGACGGAGGTCTCCGCCACGACGCGCCGCAGGGGGGCGGCGGCGAGGTCGAACCGCCCCTGGAGGACGGCGCGCATTCCGTGGCGGTAGTCGGCGGCGAGATCCACCGGGCCCACGGGAACCGACGCGGACCGCCCGGCACCGGGGGCTTCGGGGCGGGCCCCCGCGTCAGCCGCCGGGAGCGGAACGGACCGCCCGGCGCCGGGCACCTCGCGGCAGGCCGCGTCAGCCGCCGGGTTCGCACCCGCCACGCGCCGCCCCCCGCCGAGCGCCCCCGGGTGGACCTCGGCGTCACCCACCACCCACGCGGCCTCAGCCGCCGGGCCCGGTGCGGGCCGCCCGGCGCGAGAGGCCTCCAGCCCCGCGTCCAGCGCTTCGAGGCCCGCCCCCGCGTCGCCCGCCGCCCAGGCGGCCCCGACCGCCGGGCCCGGCTCAACCGCCCCGCCCCGCACCCCCCACCCCGCGTCCAGCGCCTCAAGGCACGCCCCCGCGTCGCCGGCCGCCCAGGCCGCGTCGGCGGCTGTGAGGGCGGCGGTGGCGGCGAGGGGCGGGTCGGTGGGGGTGAGGAGGGCCGCGGCGGAGAGGAGGGACTCGCGGGCGTCGGCGACCGGGCCGTCGTAGCGTTCCGCCAGGCCCCGGACCAGCTCGGCCCGGCCGCGGACGGCGGCGGGCGCGGTGCCGTACCCGGTGTCGTCGAGCAGCCGCAGCGCCCAGCGGGGCCGGCCCGCGTGCAGCGCCTGTTCGGCGGCGGCCGTCCAGCTCGCCGCCCGCCGCGCGGCGTCCGCGGTGAGCTGGGCTGCGCGGCCGTGGGCGAGGGCGCGCAGCCGCCGTGGGGCAGGGACGGCGGGGTCGGCGGCGGCGCGGGACAGCTCCTCGGCGATCAGCGGCGCGGGCCCGCCGGTGGCCCACGCCCGGTGCAGCAGCGCCGGGAGCCGCTGGCCGTCGGCCGCCAGGACCTGGGCGAGCGCCCGGTGCGCGGCACGCCGCCGTTCCGGCGTGGCGCCGGCGTACGCGGCCCGCCGCAGCAGGCTCCCGGCGAACCGGAACCGGCCGTCGGCCAGGCCGATCGCGTCGGGCAGCGGATCGCGGGACGCCGAGGCGGTGGGCCGCGACCGCCGTGCGGAGCGGAGGACGAGGTCGGCGTCCACCGACACCTCGTCGCTCTCGCGCAGGGCCGCCGCCGCGGTGAGCAGCAGGTCGGCCGCGGCGGGTGTGAGGCCGCGCAGCACGTCGCCCGCCACGCCGGTGAGCGTCCCGGCGTCGGCGAGCGGGCGGGGCAGCGGGCGTTCCCCCGCCAGTTCGGCGGGCGCCAGACGGCGGGCCAGCGCCAGCAGCAGGGCCGGGTTGCCCTCGGCCTCGTCGAGGAGTTCCGCACGGACCGCGGGGTCCACGCCGCCGCCGGTCACCTCGTCCAGCAGGGCCCCGGCGTCCGCCGGCGGGAGCGGGTGCAGTCCCGTCACCGGCAGCCCGGCGAGGTCCCGTTCGGCCGTCTGGTGCCCGGTGACGGCGACGAGCAGGCCGACCCGGCCCGTGCGGTGCAACTGCCGGGCGGCGGCGCCGAGGGCGGCTCGGGAGGCGGCGTCCCACAGGTGGGCGTCGTCGACGCAGACCAGCAGCGGCGCGTCCACCGTGGCGCAGGCGAGCGCGTCGAGGAGGGCGCGCACGGGCTGGGCGGGCGCCCCGGCCGCGCCGACCGCGGCGCCCGCCTCCGCCGCCACGGCCGCCACCGACCGGCACAGCGCGTGCACGGCCGCGCAGGAGGTACGGGCGAGGGCGGGGTCGGCGCGGACGGTGAGGACCCGGCCGGTGTCGAAGGTGCGGGCCGCGTGCTCCAGCAGCGCCGTCCGGCCGAGGCCGGGCTCGCCGGTCACCACGAGTACCGCGCTGTCCGTCCGCAGCCGGTCCAGCAGCGCGGCCACCGCCCGGCGCTGGGTGCCGCGCCCGTACAGCCGGTGGGGCGCTTGCACGGTCGTCGTTACGGTCATTCCCGGGAGGTTACGTACAGGTAACCGGGCCCGGAAGCGTGGCATCCGCGCCCCGCCGCCGCTCATCCGCCGCGCCACCTGCTCTTTCGTACGGTGTCGGCGGCGCAGGTCTGTGCCGCTGCCCAGCCGGGTGGCGTCCGGGCCGGGCCCCGGCACAACGCCGACGGCGGCCGTGCGCGGGGCACGGCCGCCGTGGCGGACTGGATCGCGGAGCGTCAGGAGGTGTGCGGGCAGTTGCCCCGGTACTCCTCGATGGTCCAGCTGGGCCGCGGCAGCGGGCACAGGAACTGCTCGTAGCGGGTGTCGTTGTCGATGAACCGCTTCAGCCACGAGATGCTGTACTTCGCGATCGTGGTGTTGTTCGAGTTCGGGGTGAAGTGCGTGGCGCCGTTCAGCTCCAGGTACGCCTTGTCCAGGGACGACGGCAGGGTGTTGTAGAACGGCTCGGAGTGGGTGATCACCGGGGCGATCGTGTCGCCGTCGGCCCCGATGATCAGGGTGGGGGTGCGCACCTCGGGCCAGGTCTTGTCGGTGTTCCACGGGGTGAGCGGAATGGCCGCCTGGAGCGACGGGCGGTCCTTCGCGGCCTCCAGCGTGCCGCCGCCGCCCATCGAGTGACCCATCACGCCCAGCCGGCTGCTGTCGACCCGGCCGCGCACCGAGCTGCGTTCGGTGAGGTAGTCCAGCGCGGAGAGGAGCTGACGGCCCCGGGAGTCGGGCTGGTCGAGCGTGGTGAGGGTGTCGATGGTGAAGACGACGAAGCCCTGGGAGGCGAGCCGCGGTCCGAGCCAGGCGATGGAGGACTCGTACGCGGTGAAGCCGGGCGAGATGACGACGGCGCCGAAGGTGCCGTCGGCGGTGCTGGTCGGGTAGTAGATGGTGCCGCCGCCGAAGCCGGTGACGAACAGGGACGACACGCTGGTCTGGGAGACGGAGTACGGGCCGCGCAGCGCCTCGATGCTGGACTCGGTCGGCGCCGGGCCGCGCTCGTAGGGGTTGTCCGCGGCGTGCGCGCCGGGGCCGGTGAGGGTGGTGAGCCCGACGACGGCGGCGACCGCCGCCGCGAGGCCTGCGAGTCGGCCCGTGCGGCGGGCGCGGCCGGTGCCGGTGGGGGGTGTGACGCTGGTGGCGGTGCTGCTGTGCGGGTGCTCCTGCACGACGGGGAGTCCTCTCGGTCGGGGGCGGGCCTTCCTGCCGTACGCGGTCCACTGGGCGTGGAGGGTTGCGTGAACCGCGTCCGGCGGCGCCGCCGTCTGGCTGGCGGTGCCACTGTCGGGCCCGTCACCGGGAGCGGGGACCGGCGAAATCACCGGTGTCGTGCGCGGGCCGGGGTTGCGGGGCCGGGCCCGGGGTGTGCGACGCTCGGCACCGATTCGTTGGATGGCGGAGGGGCGAGGACATGCGCATCGGACTGCTGGGCACCGGGCCGTGGGCGCGGATGGCGCACGCCCCGGCCCTGAGCGGGCACGGCGAGGTGGAGTTCGCCGGGGTGTGGGGGCGGCGTCCGCAGGCGGCGGAGGAGCTGGCCGACCGGTACGGGACGCGGGCCTACGACGAGGTGGACGCGCTGATCGCCGACGTGGACGCGGTGGCGGTGGCGCTGCCGCCCGAGGCGCAGGCGGAGCTGGCGGTGCGGGCGGCGCGGGCGGGCCGCCATCTGCTGCTCGACAAGCCACTGGCGGCGACGGTGGCGCAGGGGCGGGCGGTGACGGAGGCGGTGCGGGAGGCCGGGGTCGCGTCGCTGGTCTTCTTCACCACGCGGTTCCAGCGGGCGGCGGACGCCTGGATCGGGGAGCAGGCGGCGGCCGGGGGCTGGTTCACGGCGCGGGCGCAGTGGCTGGGCGCGGTGTTCACCACCGACAGCCCGTTCGCCGCGTCCGCGTGGCGGCGGGAGAAGGGCGCCCTGTGGGACGTGGGCCCGCACGCGCTGAGCGTGCTGCTGCCGGTGCTCGGCGACGTGCACCGGGTGGCCGCGGCGTCCCGCGGCCCCCGGGACACCGTCCACCTGGTCCTCGACCATGACGGCGGCGCGACCAGCACCCTCACCCTGAGCCTGACCGCACCCCCCGCCGCCGCGGGCGCCGGTGTGGAGCTGCGCGGCACGGCCGGGGTGACCGAGCTGCCGACCGGCACCGAAACCCCGGTGGACGCCCTGACCCGGGCGGTGACCGCCCTGCACACCGCCGCCCGCACCGGCGTCCCCCACCCGTGCGACGCGGCCTTCGCCCTACGGGTGACCGAGATACTCGCCGAGGCCGAACGGCTCCTCGACGGTCAGGTCAGGGCCGGAAGTGGACCCGTTCCCGGCTGACGGGGAAGCCGACCTTCCTGAAGTGGGCGGCCATCGGGAAGTTGCCGCGGTCGGTGGCCGCGGCGATGAAGGGAGCGCCCTCGTCGGCGAGGAAGTGGGCGCACTCGGTGAGCAGGTCGTAGGCGTAGCCGTGGCCGCGGTGTTCCGGGAGGACGCCGATGAAGCCGATGCAGGGGCCCGAGGGGTTGTGGGCGGGGATGTGGATGCCCACCGGGTCGCCCTCGGGGGTGCGGGCGACCCGCCACCACTCGCGTGGGGACGGGCACCAGTGGAAGAAGTCGAGTTCCTCCCGCGCGGCCAGTTCGACGCCGCCCTTGTCGATGGCGAGGAGGGCGTGGGCGTCGAGGGTGGCGGAGTGGATGCGGCACAGGGCGTCGAGGAAGACCGCGTCGTCCGGTTCGGGGGTGTGGCGCAGGCGGGTGGGCCGGGCGGGCAGGCCGTGCTCCGGGGTCCAGCGGTACAGGTAGCGCTCGACGAGGAGTTCGTACCCGGCGGCGCGGGCCGCGGCGAACCGGGTCTCGGCGGCGGCGCGCCGCCGTGGCTCCTCGCGCCAGCCGCTGGGCAGGGTCAGCTCCAGCTCGACCCGCCAGGGCGCGGTGCGCAGCAGCTCCGCGCCCGCCGCCTCCTCCCCCTCGGCCACGTCGAACCAGTTGACGTTGACCGGTTCGGTGTCGTCGGGGCCGCCCCACCAGGCGGCGCGGGCGACGACCCGGCCGTCGCGCAGGGCGACGCGCCGCCAGTCGGCGCGGTGCCGGGTACGGCGGTGGGTGTCCTGCTGGCCCAGGGGGTCGGGAAGGGTGTCGAACAGGGCCGCGTCGCCGTCGTCGAGCGCGCGGATGACCAGGTCGGTCATGGATCCTCCGGGATACGGGGAGCGCTCCCGGTCAGAGACGGCACGCCGGGACAGGGGGGAGGGAGCGCGGGAACGGTGTCGGTCTCATGGCACTGCCCTCCCTCCGTCGTCTCGGGGCGTGCGGGGGACGCTACGCGGCGTCCCGTCGGCCGTCCAGTGGTTTTTTTCGGCCCGGGAACGGTACTCCTGCCTGCACCGGAGTCCGCCGCGGCGAGCGGCGTACCGGGCCGCTGGATTGCATGGCGGGCTCCAGGGGTGAATGGTGAGTTATCGGACCCGATCGCACCAGCGGGGCCGAAGCAGCAGTGACCCGGACCGAGGAGCACAGATCATGTCTACGTCACCGTCCGGCGCGTCCCAGCCCTCCCAGGACCGCGCCACCCCCGACGCCCTGCTCCATGCCCGCACCGGCACCGACGTGTCGCCCGAGGACGTGGTGCTCGCGTCCGGCAAGGACCTGACCCCGCGCACGCTGGAGTGGGCCAAGCGGAAGCTGGCGGCGGAGGGCCCCGCCGCGCTGGACAAGCTGCTCCCGTAGCCGAGGCCGTACCCGTGGAGGCGCGGGGGCGACCTCCGGGGCAGGCACGTGGTCACCGTCGAGGACTACGGCGTGGACGAGGAGACCGGGGCCGC